>JBDGYE010000037.1:0-22781 GCA_039584255.1 Gemmatimonadota bacterium | reverse complement strand
GAGGCGCTGCTGGACCGTGGCCGGATCCCCGACGCCCTGCTCAATAACGCCGGCCTTGCCAGCGGACTCGCCACCGTCCAGGAGGGCGACCACGAGGACTGGGACCGGATGATCGACACCAACGTGAAGGGGCTGCTGAACGTGACCCGGGCGATCCTGCCTCATATGGTGGATCGGGGCACCGGACATGTGGTCAACATCGGCAGCACCGCCGGCCACCAGGTCTATCCTCGAGGCAACGTCTACAACGCCACCAAGTTCGCGGTGCGCGCCCTGACCGAGGGCATGAACCTGGACGTCGCCGGCACCGATGTCCGGATATCCAGCATCGATCCCGGGTTCGTCGAGACCGAGTTCTCACTCGTCCGCTTCCACGGCGACGCGGACAAGGCGGAATCCGTATACCGAGGGTTCCGACCCCTCGCGCCGCGGGACGTGGCGGAGTGCGTCCACTTCGTACTCACCCGGCCCGCCCATGTCAACGTGTTCGACCTCGTTCTGCTCCCAACCGCCCAGCGGAACGTCTACGTGCTGGATCGCGACGAAGCCTGATACCGCAGCACCCGGAGCGCGTCAGGCTTCGGGACTGCTGTGCAAACCAGGCCACCTGATTCGTCATCCCGTGTGAAGAAGCGAAAACAGACCCTTTCGCAGGAGATGATACGATGTGGAAAGCTCTCAGCACGGCTCTCGTGGCGCCGGTCTTCTTATGGCTGGCCCTGGTGCCCGATCCGCCGCACGCGAAGGCACAGCAGGTGTCCCGTGGGGAGCCCCTGGAAGCGGACGTTGCCGCCGCCCAAGACGCGATCCCCAGGCTTCGATCCACCGCCGCCGACCGGGAATCGGTGGCAATCACGGTCTACAACCAGAACTTCGGGCTGGTGCGGGAGGTCCGAGACCTGAACCTGGTGAGCGGTCGCGTGGCGCTCGAGTTCGGGGACGTGGCCTCCGCGATACAGCCCGAAACGGTCCACATACGGCCTCTCGGAAGAGGCAATCCGCTCGTCGTGCTCGAGCAGAACTACCAGTACGACCTGCTGAGCCCACAGAAGCTGCTGGAGAAGTACGTGGGTCGCAGGGTGAAGGTATACCGCTGGAACGAGAAGGAAGGGCGGGACGAGGTGGTGGACGCCGAGGTCCTGTCGGTGAACCAGGGGACGATCCTCAAGATCGGCGACGAGATCACCTTCAACTACCCGGGCCGAATCGCCTTTCCGGAGGTCCCGGACAATCTGATCTCGAGGCCCACCCTGGTCTGGCTGCTGGACAGCCGGGAGGCGCGCCAGCGCGTCGAAGCCTCCTACCTCACACGCAACCTCAACTGGAAGGCCGACTACGTGATGGTGGTGAGCGAGGACGACAGCCGTGGCGATGTCACGGGTTGGGTGACCCTCACCAACCAGAGCGGCGCCTCGTACGAGAACGCCCGGCTCAAGCTCGTGGCGGGCGACGTCCAGAGAGTCTCGGAAGGCGAGGCCTGGGAGCGGGCGAGGAAATCGATGGCGGTGGCCGAGGCGGCCATGGACCAGGCATTCGCCGAGGAGGCCTTCTTCGAGTACCACCTGTACACGCTGCAGCGGCCCACCAGCCTGCTCAACAACGAGCAGAAGCAGGTCACGCTGCTCGAGGCCTCCGACTTCGGGATCCGGAAGCGCCTGATCTATTACGGAGCCGCCTACTACTACCGAGGACAGTACGGACAGGTGGAGGCGAACCAGAAGGTCGGGGTCTATCTGGACTTCGAGAACAGCGAGAAGAACCGGCTCGGCATGCCGCTCCCGGCCGGAATCGTCCGGGTCTACAAGGAGGACAGCTCCGGCGCGCAGCAATTCATCGGCGAGGATCGCATCGACCACACGCCGCGTGACGAGACGGTCCGGATAAAGATGGGCGAAGCCTTCGACGTCGTCGGCGACCGGAAGCAGATGGACTTCGACGTGATCGCCACCTGCGTCACCGAGAGCTCGTGGGAGATCAACCTGCGGAACCACAAGGACGAGGACGTCGAGGTGGAGATCTTCGAGCCGGTGATGGCCGATTGGGAGATTATCTCGTCCAGCCACAGGGCGGAGAAACTGGACGCGCACACCTTCAAGTACACGGTGGAAGTGCCCGCCCGAGGCGACGAGACGATCACGTACCGCGTGCGCGTTCGGTGGTGCTGAACCGCTGAGGCGATTCAGGTCGCCGGAACTCAAGGCGCGACAGGGGACCCTGTCCGCTTCCGCGGGCGGGGCTCCCTCGCATCGATCCGGTGTAACTTGCGTGACACAGTCGGGGAACGGCACCTAGTTGCGACCGTCACCGCAGGCGTGGAAGAGCGAGGCAGTCGATGTCGGAGCGCTGGAAGAGTTTGGGGGCCGAGCTGCGCGCGAGGCACATCGTGCGCACCGCGGTCCTGTACGCCGGCGGCGCGTGGGTCGTCGCCCAGCTCGTCGAGTTCGTCGTCCAGAACTACGACGCCAGCCGCACCGTCTTGGACCTCACCCTCTTCCTGCTCACGGTCGGACTCCCTGCTGCCCTAGTCGTTTCGTGGTATCACGGGCCGAAGGGAACGCAGCGCGTAAAGCGTGCAGAGCTGGGGATGCTGGCGGCTCTTGGAGCGGTCGCGCTCATCGGGTCGGTGCTGCTCCTGGGGCGCGAGGTTCCAGAGGAGCGCGTGGCGGAGCTGGAGCCCGTGGGCACCGTCGCCGACCTGGGAGAGGGCTCGGTGGCGATCCTGCCGCTCACGAACAACACGGGCGCGGACAGCCTCGACTGGCTGGGCACGGGTCTGGCAGACATGCTGACCACAAACCTCGCCCAGCTTCAGGCTGTCCGCGTGGTGAGCGTTGAGCGGCTGTTGGACCTGATGCGCCAGGCGGGTCGGGAGGAATCGGACCGCATCCCGGAGGACTTGGCACTGAACATCGCCTCGGCCTCGGGCGCCCGGGCGATGGTCCGGGGCTCGATCGCGGGCTCCGGAGGCCGCTTGCGGATGGACCTCCGGCTCATCGACCTGGGCGACGGCACCGTTATCGATGCCGAGCACGCCACGGGAGACGACGTCTACGAGCTGGTCGACGAGCTCTCGCGGCGCCTGTCGCCCCACCTTCTGGCCGGGGGAGTCGAGCCCACCGAGCTCACGCCTGTCGCCCAGCTCGCCACCGGCAGCCTCGACGCCTTTCGGAAGTACCGTGAGGGCGTTCTCGCGGAGCGACGATTCCTGTACGAGCGCGCCGAGGCACACTATCGGCGGGCCGTAGGGATGGATTCCACTTTCGCGGTTGCGTGGCTGAGGTTGGGGCTGAACCTGTTCCGGCAGCAGAACGTGGCCGAAGCCACCAGCGCGATGGGCCAGGCGGAGCGTTTCATTGAGGGAACCTCGGAGCGTGATCGCCTGATGATAGAGGCCATTCTGTCGTTCATCAGCTTCGAGTCGGAGACCGCCGAGCGGAGCTTTGAGGAGCTGATCGCCAAGTACCCTGACGACAAGGAGGCTCGTTCCTGGCTGGCCGTGCTGTACAGCCAGACGGACCGGAGGGACGACCACCGCCGAGCCCTGGAGGAGATACTCCGCCTGGATCCCTTCTACGCCCCGGCGTACAACGAGCTGGCCTACATGGCGGCCCGAGCCGCCGACTGCACCGCCGCCGACTCGCTCAGCCTGCGCTACCTGGATCTGGAGCCCGGACAGCCGAACCCCTGGGACTCGCGTGGAGAGATCCTGGAGATGCTGGGCCGGCCCGATGAGGGCCGCGAGGCGTTCCGGGAAGCCGTAGCGATCGAAGAGAGCTTCGTCCATGGGTACCAGCACCTGGTCCGCTCCTACCTGCGTGCGGGAGACATGGCCGGCGCGAGGGCCGAGCTGGTCACGCACCTGGGCACCGACGACCCCGACGCGGCCGTCTGGGTGCGCCTCCTCTCGGCCGACACCTACGTAGCGGAGGGCAGTTACCTGGATGGACTCGACGGATACCGGCAGGCGGCAGCGCGAGCGAGCGAACTGGACCGCGATGATCTGAGGCTGCTGGCCCTCCTGGACGCCGGCAAGCTGGCCTCCGCGGTGGGCGACTTCGACGGAGCGCAAGCCTCTTTCCAGGCGGCGCGGATGATCGATTCGTACAACCAGGAGGCCTTTTTCGGGAGCCTCGTGGCGCTGGGGCAGCAGGGACAGGTGGACCGAATGCGGGCGATCAGGCAAGCCGTCGTGGGCAACCTCGACCAGGTTCCGGAGAACTTCCGCGCCTTCGCCAATCAGGGCCTTCGCTTCACCGACGGCCTGATCGCTTACTACGAGGGGAACCTGGAGCGCTCGGTGAAGCTGATGGAGCAGGCCCGGGCCAATTTCAGTTTGCAGTACGTCTTCCGCGAAGAGATCGAGGCGCTGATCGAGCTCGGGCGGGCTGACGAGGCCCTCGCGACAATCGGGCGCATGGCGGGCGTGACTCCGATCCGGACCGGAGACCGCGAGCTCCCGCTCAACGAACAGGCGAAGATCTAGGAACGAGGGCGAGCTTACGAGGCGATGGGCGACGCCGGGAGGGCGATCCAACAGTACGACCGTCTGTACCGGATGGCCGGTGAGGGACTCCGGCAGATTGCGTTCATGTGGGACACCAGGGAGCGCCTCGAGCGTCTCAAGGCCTCCGTCGGTGACCCGAGCCTTCCGTCGGCGGCAGATTCCGCAGCGGGAGCTGGCCCGCCATAGCTGGCCCGCCGGGTGAATCCCACCTAGTTTCGCCGTCTATGACGGACGAGCTCAAGAGGTTCCTGCGACAGCTCCGGGAGCGCCACGTCCCGCGTACCGCAGTCCTGTATCTGGGCGCGGGGTGGGTGGCGCTGGAGTTCATCGGATTCGTGGTCGACAACTACGCGGTCGATCGCGCGCTCCTCGATGTGAGCCTCCTGCTCATAGCTGTCGGCTTCCCGATCGCGCTGATCGTCACCTGGTTCCACGGCGTGCCCGGGCGCCAGACGATACCGCGCGCGGAAGCCGTGATGGTCAGCGCGCTGTTGCTCTCGGCCGTCCTCGGCTCGACTTGGATCCTCATGCAGCAGACACCAGAGCCGCGGGAGGCGTTCCTCGCGCCGGCCGGTACGCCTCCGTCGGATCTCGGCGAGGGTTCTGTCGCTGTGCTGCCGCTCGCCAACAACACCGGAGCGGACAGCCTCGACTGGCTCGGTCCCGGCCTCGCGGACATGCTGACAACGAACCTCGCCCAGTTCTCGACCCTGCGCGTGGTGAGCGCGCAACGCCTGCTGGACCTCATGCGGCAGGCGGGTCGCGGCGAGACCGAGAGCATTCCGGAGGACCAGGCGCTCCGGATCGCATCCCAGTCGGGAGCGCGAACCCTCGTGCGGGGCTCTTTCATGGTGATCGGTGACGAGGTGCGCGTCGACGTCCAGATCATCGACCTGGAGGATGGGACGATCGAGGCCGCGGAGCAGTCGCGCGGCTCGGATGTCTTCGCCCTGGTGGATGACGTCTCGGCGAAGCTCTCCAGCGATCTTCTCGGCCAGACAATCACGCCGACCGAGCTCACGTCCGTGGCGCGGCTCGCAACTGGCAGCCTCGACGCCTACCGGGAGTACCAGGAGGGGCTTCTCGCGGAGCGCCGGTTCCTGTACGAGCAGGCCGAATCCCACTTCCGGCGCGCGGTAGAGCTCGACTCCACGTTCGCCCTCGCCTGGCTGCGGCTGGCAGATAGAGCGAACACGGCGCAGGAGGCGGTGTTCGCCTACGTGAAGGCCGACCAGTACAAGGAAAAGGCGTCGGAGCGGGACCGATTCATGATCGAGGCGATGTTCGCGGCAGAGCTCAGCGGCGACCTCGAGGAAGGCCAAAGGCTTCTCCAGGAGCTCATCGAGAGGTACCCGGATGAGAAGGAGGCCCGGTACCAGCTCGGCGTCTTCTACGACGGGCAGGGGCGCGCTGAGGAAGGCCGACGGGTTATCGAGGAGGCCGTTCGACTGGACCCGTATTTCGCGCCGGGCATCAACCACCTGGCCTACATGGCCGGACGGCGCGGAGACGAGGTTGGAGCCGATACGCTGAGCCTGCGTTACCTGGAGCTGGAGCCGGGTCAGGCGAACCCCCACGATTCGCGGGCCGAGATCCTGGAGATGGTCGGTCGGCACGAGGAGGCGCGAGCGGAGTTCCGGGAGGCCCTGCGCATCGAGCCGGGCTTCCTCGCCTCGTACGAGCACCTCGTGCGCTCCTACTTGCGGGAGAACGATCCCCGGGGGGCGCGCGCCGCGCTGGAGCCTTACATGGAAGTCGAGGACCCGGACGCCTCGGTGTGGGTCCGGCGGCTTCAGGGCGATACCTACGTGGCCCAGGGCCGCTACAGGGACGGCCTGGCCGCGTACCGCAGGGCTGCAGAACGGGCCGCGGAACTGGGCAGGGGAGACCTCAGGCTGGCGCCGCTGCTCGAATCGGCAGGTTTCGCGAACGTCACGGGAGCGTACGACGAGGCGGAGGAAGCCTACTACGATGCGGACGAGATCGACCCGCTCAACCAGAACGTCCTGTTTGGCCTGCTCGCCGTGTACGGTCAGCAGGAGCGCATCGATGAGATGCTCGCGGTGCGCGACTCGGCGGCCGCCCGGTTCGACTCGGCACCCTCTCTGATAAGGGATCGGGCCGAGATCCTCCTGCGGCTGGCCGACGGGATCATCGCTTTCTACAGAGACGACGCCGCAGCCGCGGTAGGCCTGTTCGACGAGAGCCGGGAACTCGCCGGAGCGCCAAGGCCGAACGCCTTCCCAGGACTGGGAGAAGAGAGCCTCGCGCTGATCGAGGCCGGACAGGCGAGCGAGGCGCTGGGCCTGACCAAGACACTCGAGACCATCAGCGGCGCCGGCAATCGGTTCGCTCCGTTCCCTCTGCACGCTGCCCTCTACCTGCGGGGGCGCGCGCACGAAGCGCTCGGCGAACAGACTTTGGCAGCGGCGAGCTACGAGAAGCTGCTGGAGCTCGCGGGCGACGGTGTTCGCGAGGCCGTATTCATGAGAGACACCCCCGAGCGGTTGGCCCGCCTGAGGGCGGATGCCGGAGCCTGAGGGCCGTGAGCCCTCTGGCTCTGCCCGGAGAGTCGTCCACTCCAGCGCGGACTTCCTCGTCATCAAGGCCGCCTGCCGCTTGCCGAGCTGATCCACAACTGGCCTTGCATCGCCGCTGCAGGCTATAATTGAGGGCACCGCAGAGCCTTACGGCCCACCCCCCTCCGGACCGTGGCTACCCTCTGCCTCTGGCCATCTCGGCCGTCGGAGCGCTCTGTGCGACGTCTTGCAGTCCTTCGAAGGCAAACGTCCTGCCCGGCTCGCTGCGCGACCCTGGCAGTCCTTGCGGCGTTCCTCTGCGCGCCGGGAGATCTCGCCGCTCAGGCGGAAGGAGACGCCACGCCGTCGGAGCCCGACAGCCTTCCGAGCATGCAGATCTGCCGGCGGACCCTGGGCACCTCTTGTCTGAGCAAGAGCCTCGCGGCGATCCGCCTGGCGCCGGAAGAGGACGTCGAGCTGGATGGTAAGCTGGACGACCCGGTGTGGCAGCGAGTGCCTTTTTCCTCCGACTTCGTTCAGAAGGAGCCGGACGAGGGAACTCTTCCCACCGAGCGAAGCGAGGTGGCGTTCGTATACGATGCGGGGGCGCTCTTCGTGGGAGCTCGGATGTTCTCGGAGGAGCCGGAGGCGATCCGGGCAATAACCACGCGGCGGGACGATGGGGCCAACTCCGAGCGGTTGATCGTCTCTCTCGACACCTATCAGAACCGGCGGACGACGGTCGCATTCGCGGTGACCGCGGCCGGAGTGCGACTGGATTGGCTCACCTACGATGATGCCGAGTGGCGTCGCGACTGGTCGTTCGATCCCGTATGGGAGGCCGATGCTCGCCTGGATTCGCTCGGCTGGACGGCCGAGATGCGCATTCCGTTCTCGCAGCTACGGTTCAACAAGGCCGACTCGCTCGTCTGGGGGCTCAACGTCAACCGATACATCCCTCAGAAGAACGAGGACATCTTCTGGATCCCGGTGCCGAGGGACGAGTCGGGTTGGGCTTCCTGGTTCGGCGACCTGCAAGGTCTTCAGGCGATACGAGCGCGAAGACCGATCGAGCTGGTGCCATACGTGGCCACCAGCGCGACTCTCACCAGCTCGGAGCTCGTGAATCCGGCGGACCCGTTCCGCAGCGAGAGCGAGCTGGACGGCCGCGTGGGGGCGGACCTGAAGGCGGGCATCGGTCCGAGCCTCACCCTGGACGCGACCTTCAACCCGGACTTCGGACAGGTGGAGGCGGACCCCGCCGAGGTCAACCTTTCCGTCTTCCCGACCTTCTTTTCGGAAAGGCGCCCCTTCTTCATCGAGGGACGTGAGCTCCTGGAGGCACACGGTCTCTTCTACTCGAGGCGGATCGGCGCACCACCAACCGGCTTCGCGGCTGGAGACTTCGTGGACTCGCCGCTCAACACGACGATCCTGGCGGCCGGAAAGCTCACCGGCCGTTCCCCGGCCGGACTCTCCCTGGGCGCTCTCGTCGGGGTCACGGACAACGAGTATGCCGTCGTCGCAGACACCGGAGCCGGAACAACCCAGAAGGTCCGGGTCGAGCCGCTGACCGCCTGGGGTGTAGTCCGGGCGACCCAGGAGTTCGGAGCCGCCGCGTCGACGGCTGGTCTGGCGCTCACGGGCGTGCGGCGCGATGTGGGAGGCCTGGACCCGCTGGCCGCGCAGATCCACCGCCAGGCTTACTCGGGAGGAGGGGACTTCAACCTCCGTCTCCAAGGGGGCACGTACGAGGTCGAGGGCCGACTCGCCGGCAGCTACATCGAGGGTGACAGTCTGGCCATCGACCGCGTGCAGAGATTCAGCTCGCACTTCTTCCAGCGACCCGACGCGGATCATCTCTCGTACGACCCATCTCGTACGTCTCTCTCCGGATACTCCGCCAGTCTTGGGATCGAGCGGACCAGCGCGGTTCACTGGCTATGGGAAGCCTGGGCGGAGGCCGTCTCGCCCGGGTTCGACATCAACGACGCAGGACGGCTGAGGCGCGCCGACCGACTCGAGACCGGCGGGTCTCTGACCTACCGGGAAACTCAGCCCGGCGTGTTTCACAGGTACTCGCTCTCCACCTGGTTCGGCGCCGGATGGAACTACGGTTGGGACAGGCAGTTCGGCTACCTCGGCGGAGAGGCAGGTGTCACCCTGCGAAGCTTTTGGGGGTTGCACCTCGGGGCCGAGGTCTATCCTCGGAGCCAGAACGACTTCCTGACGCGAGGCGGTCCCTCGATGGGAGAGGGTTTGGGGTGGTCCATCTGGGGCAACTTCAACACTGACTTTCGCAAGAAGACCGTATTCAGTGCCTATGGCAACTACGCCAAGGACGAGCTCGGAGGCTGGAGCTACTCTGTCTTTCTCGACCTGGAGCTCCTGCCGGGCGGAGCGTGGCAGATCTCGCTCGAACCCTCGTACCGAAGACGCAGGGATCCGCGCCAGTACGTCGGGACCTTCGACGGCGGGAGCGAGGCGACTTTCGGAAGCCGATACGTATTCGGGTTCATAGACAGAAGCACCATCGCCACGGAGCTCCGGCTGGCGTATGCATTCAACCCCGACCTCAGCCTCGAGCTTTACGCGGAGCCTTTCGCGGAGACCGGGCGCTACTTCGACTACGGTGAGCTGGAGGCTGCCCGCAGTCGCGATCTTCGCATGTACGGAACCGACGGGACGACGATCTCGGAGGAGGAGAGCGAGGAGCCGGAAGCGGCGAACGTCATTACCGTGACCGACGGTGAAGACGAGTTCAGCTTCATCCGTGGCGACTTCTCGGCACTTTCTTTCCGCACTAACCTCGTCCTGCGGTGGGAATGGCGACTGGGCAGCACCCTGTTCCTGGTGTGGCAGCTCGATCGTGGTTCCTTCGACTTCATGGCCGATCCCGAGCCGGCGGGTCCACGCAACCTGTGGGACGGCCCCTCGGCGCCGGGGCAGAGCTTCTTCGCGATCAAGGCCTCCTACTGGCTGCCGATCTGACACGTACGGCGACTGGCGCTCCGAAGGCGCCGGACCTACCGTTGCGGGCATGACTCCCTGGGTGGGACGCCTCCTGTTCGCCAACGTGGCGCTCTTCTTCGCAACGTGGGCATTCCCGGGGCTGGGGCGGATGATGACGCTCGTTCCCCGCTATGCCCTGGTCACGCCGTGGACGCTGGTGACGTACATGTTCGTCCACGGTGGCTTGATGCATCTCTTCCTCAACATGCTGGTGCTCTTCTTCTTCGGGCCGAGGCTGGAGCACCGCCTCGGTGGCCGGGACTTCCTGTGGCTCTACTTCGTGAGCGGCATCGTCGCGGGAATCGTATCGGTCGTGACTCCGTTCGTGATTCCGGCTTTCTCTCCGTACGTGGGAGTGGTAGGGGCCTCCGGCGCCATCTACGGCCTGCTGCTGGCCTTCGCCATGTACTGGCCGAGGGAGCGCATCATCATCTTCATCCCGATCCCGATTCCGATCGAGGTGCGGTGGATGGTGCTCTTCATGACACTGTTCGCCTTCTACGGGATCTTCATGGAGGCGATGGGAGTGCGGCAGGGAGTGGCCCATCACGCCCATCTGGGCGGTTTCTTCGGGGCCTGGGCGTACATGAAGTGGAGGGAGAAGAACTCGGCTGCCGCCAGGTTCAAGGCCAAAGCGGAAGTGGCACCCAGGAAGGGCTGGAGGCATGACCGGGATGCGCTCGCCCGGTGGGCTCGCATCGACCGCGGGGCGCTCCACGAGGTCAACCGCGATGCCTACGACGAGATCATGGCCCGGCTGGACGCGGGCGGAGTCGCGGCGCTCACCGACCGGGACCGCGCCTTTCTCGATCGCTTCAGCCCGCCGTAAGCGCCGGGCCGGATTCCGGCGTCAACTTTGCAGTGATAGGGAGTGGGTCCGGGCGGAGGCCCCGGGTCCGTCCCCGGACTGTTCTCCGGGCATCGCTTTCCGAGTTCACGCAATGCGGCGTGCGCCGCGGCATATGAGCGTCGACGCGGACGTTCAGACGGTCGCGATCACGGTTGCCGTGGCCCGGCTGACTCGCCGTGCCGGGAGGTTTGTGGGATGATTTGTCCCATCGAACGACCGATCTACGAGCGCATGGTGCGCATCCGCCGCGAGCTCCACCGGCATCCGGAGCTGAGCTGGCACGAGACCCGCACCTCGGGCTTCGTCGGCGAGGTTCTCGACGAGCTGGGAATCCCCCATCGGCGGGTGATGGAGACCGGAATCGTCGCCGAGCTTCAGGGTTCGCCGGGCGTTCCCGTCGTTGCGCTGCGCGCCGACCTCGACGGACTGCCCATTCACGAGGAGACCGGCCTGGCCTTCGCCTCCGAGGAGACGGGGGTCATGCACGCCTGCGGGCACGACGCCCACACGGCCATGGTGCTCGGCGCCGCCGAGATGCTGCGACTCGAGAGCGAGCTTCCAGCTCCCGTCCGATTGATCTTCCAGCCCGCGGAGGAAGTGGGCGCAGGTGCCCAGGGGATGCTCGAGGCAGGAGTGCTCGATGGCGTGGGAGCGATCTTCGGAGGTCACGTAGACCGGCACTTCCCCACCGGGGTCCTGGTGATCGCCGACGGAGTGGTGAACGCCGCCACGGACGCCTTCCGGATCCGGATCACGGGGCAGGAGGGCCACGCCGCCAGGCCGCACGAGGCGATCGATGCCGTTGTGGTGGGCAGCCTGATCGTGATGGCCATACAGACCATCGTCTCGCGCGAGATCGATCCAGCGCACCCGTCGGTGATATCCGTGGGCCGGTTCGACGCCGGCACCGCCCACAACGTGATAGCCGGCCAGGCGATCCTGGCGGGCACGATCCGCGCCCAGGACCCGGAGGTGCGCGAGCATCTCCAGCGCTCGATCCGGCGCATTTGCGAGTCCGTGGCCCAGCTTCACCAGGCCAATCTCGAGCTTTCGTTCGAGGAGGGTACGCCGCCCCTCGTGAACCGGCACGACACCGCGGATCTGGCCCGTGAAGCGGGGATCACCGCTGTCGGAAGAGACAGCGTCCGCTCATTCATCCGCGGCGCGAACATGGGAGGTGAAGACTTCGCCTGGTACCTGGAGCGGGTTCCCGGCTGCTATATCCGGTTCGGCGCTCGACTTCCGGGCCGTGAGGGCTTCCCGGCCCACTCGAGCCGGTTCGAGTTCGACGAACAGGTGCTGTCGGTGGGCGCGGCCTGGTTTCACGAGGTCGCGCTTGTGGCGGGCCGGGCCCTGGCGGAGGGCCGGCTCGGCCCGGAGGAGTCTGCCGGACGCGCCGAGGAGATCGGGCCTTGATCGAGATCCGCGAGGCGCGCGACACGGATACACCGGGAATCATCGAGGTCTACCTCTCGACGTACGGGGAGGACTACACCTACCCCAGCTACTACGACGAGTGGGAGCTGAAGAGGCTCATCTACAGCGACCAGACCATCATGCTGGTAGCCGAGGACACCGGTGCGGGCCGGCTCGTGGGCACGGCCTCGGTGATCCTCGAGGTGGGCGCGTACACGGACCTGGTGGGCGAATTCGGGCGTCTCGCCGTCCACCCGGATTATCGCAAGCAGGGTATCGGCACCCGGCTCCTGGAGGAGCGTCTCGCAGCCGTTCGCGACCGCATCCAGGTCGGGATCATCGAAGCCCGAGTGATGCATCCGTTCACGCAGGCGATCGCTTTCAAGCAGGGGTTCGCCCCGGTCGGCTTCCTGCCTCTCAAGTACCGGTTCGGGAATCACCGTGAGAACATGGGCTTCCTGGTCCAGTTCTTCGGCCGGGGGCTGGAGCTGAGGCGGAACAACCCCAGGGTGGTGCCGGAGGTGTACCAGCTGGCTGGCACGGCAATGGAGAACTGCAAGCTCGACGTGGACGTCATCGTCGACGAGGACTCCACGCCCTACCCGTTCGGACACGGCTTCACCGTTAGCGAGCTGACGACCGAGGGGTATTCGCGGCTCATGCGCATCGAGCGCGGTCGGGTGCGTAAGCGAGAGATCTTCGGACCGCTGCGCCTGCAGTACGGATACTTCAAGCTGATGTCTCACCGCTCCAAGTACCTGGTCGCGAGGGAGGCCGGTCATATAGTGGGCGCCGTCGGCTTCACGCTGGAGCGGGTGGACAAGGTTGTGAGGGTCTTCGAGCTGATCACTCTCAGGGATGACGTCGTCCGATTCCTGCTCTCCGAGCTCGAGCGGCGCTGCCGCGAGGACTGGGAGACCGCCTACGTGGAGATCGACGTCAGCGGGCACGCGCCCCGCATGCAGAGAACGCTGCTCCAGCTGGGGTTCGTGCCGGTGGCCTACGTTCCGGCCCTGGCTTTCCATCAGGTCGAGCGCCTGGACGTGGTAAAGATGGCCAGGCTTCTCATCCCGCTGGATATCGCTAACGTCATGCTGATCCCGCCGGCCAGCGAGCTGGCGGAGGTCGTCCTCAGCGCCTTTCGGCGGAAGGAGGTCCTGCCACGCCTGGGCGAGGTGGTGGACCGCGTAAACCTGTTCGCCGGGCTCGAGGAGGAACAGCTGCAGCGGCTGGCGAGCGCCTGCGGTCACCAGGCCTTCGAGGCGGGGGCGACCATCTTCGAGCAGGGAGGGCAGTGTGAGGAGATGTTCCTCATCCTGGAGGGAGAAGTCTCGATCCACCTCGAGGGAAAGTCGGGCAGCATAGGCTCGGTCGGCGTCGGCGAGTGCCTGGGAGAGATCGCCGTTCTGACTGGCGGCGCGCACTCGGCCACCGCCACAGCCGTGACCCCCGTCGAGGTGGGTGTTCTCACCAAGGGCGACCTCCTAGGTCTCGTGCGGTTGCGGCCGGGGATCGGCGTCGTACTGTATCGGAACCTGGCGCGCGGTCTCGGAGAGAAGCTGCGGCGCGCCGACCTGAAGTACATCGACATCGTCGATACCGCTTGATCCAGAGATCGAGGCCGCCGACATGGCTCCGGGCCCGCCACCCGGATGCCCGGGCGGCGCATCACATATACGGTTCAGGGAGGAACGGATGGCGCAACGCGTTCTTATCCTCGGTGCCGCGGGAAGGGACTTCCACAACTTCAACGTCTACTTCCGCGACCAGCAGGACTTCGAGGTCGTGGCCTTCACCGCGACTCAGATCCCGAACATCGAGGACCGGCGGTACCCGGCCGAGCTCGCCGGGCCGCGCTATCCCGAAGGCATACGAATCGAGGCGGAGGATGAGCTCGAGGATCTCATCCAACGTCTGGACGTGGACGTGGCCGTGTTCAGCTACAGCGACGTCTCGCACGAGCACGTCATGCACATGGGCTCGCGAGTTATGGCGGCGGGGGCCGACTACATGCTCCTGGGCGCCCGGCACACCATGCTGCAATCCAGCAAGCCCGTGGTAGCCGTCTGCGCCGCGCGCACCGGCTCGGGGAAGAGCCAGACCAGCCGCCGGGTAGCCGATATCCTTTCCGGAATGGACAAGAAGGTCGTTGTGGTCCGCCATCCCATGCCCTACGGGAACCTGGTGAAGCAGGCGGTGCAGCGCTTCGAGACATACGAGGATCTGGCTTCGCACGACGTGACGATCGAGGAGCGAGAGGAGTACGAGCCCCACATCGCAGCCGGCAGGGTCGTCTACGCCGGCGTCGACTACGAGGCGATCCTGCGGCGGGCGGAGCAGGAGGCGGACGCCGTGATATGGGACGGAGGAAACAACGACCTCTCGTTCTACAGGCCCGATCTGTACATAACCGTCGTCGATCCCCTCCGGCCCGATCACGCCCGCCGGTATCATCCGGGCGAGACTAATGTCCGGATGGCCGACGCTATCGTCATCAACAAGGTGGCCACGGCCAGCCTGGAGCAGGTGGAGCTTGCCAGGAGCGTCGTCGTGGAGCTGAACCCCGTTGCCACGGTGATCGAGGCGGCGAGTGCGCTGTACGTCGACCAAGGAGAGCAGATCCGCGGCAAGCGGGTGCTGGTGGTGGAGGACGGACCCACGCTCACCCACGGCGAGATGGAATACGGTGCGGGATGGGTGGCCGCTCGCCGGTTCGGAGCCGGCGAGATCATCGACCCCCGACCGTACGCAGTGGGGTCGATCCGCGACACATACGAGAAGTACCCCACAACGGGCGATGTCCTGCCCGCCATGGGCTACGGCGAGGAGCAGACCGCCGACCTTGCCGAGACCATCACCGCCACCCCCGCGGACCTGGTGTTGATCGGAACCCCCATCGACCTGCGGCGGCTCATCGACATCGACAAGCCCTCGCTCCGCGTCCGCTACGAGCTCCAGGAGATCGGCCAACCCACTCTGGAGGACGTCCTGGCGCCGCTGGCGGGATAGCGCGCTGCGCCGGGCACTAGCTATGTCAGTAAGCAAAACAGGGCACTTTACGACAACGTAAAGCGATGCTTCGGCGGCTTCCAGAACCGTGATCATGCCGAGTGCTCCCGGCCGCCCGACTGCGCTGGGCCCGCTCCGGAGGTAGAAAGATGAAGCCACGGTTTCCCGTCCTGCTCGGATGGCTGCCCCTCACCACGTTGGCTGTTGGGCCACTCGCCCCTCAGACAATACCTGAATCCTCGGGCGGTTTCCTCCTGCCGGAGCAGGCTGCCTACGACGTGCGCTTCTACGACCTGGCGCTACGTCTGTACCCGGCCGACAGCGCCCTCGAGGGCGTTCTCACCATGCGTGCGAAAGTGGTCCACCCGCTCGAGCGAGTAGTGCTCAACCTGGACCCCCGTCTGGCGGTGGAGACGATCGCCGTGGCTGGAGAGGGGCCGGATGGCGGAGCGGCCGAAGCCACCTTCGAGCGGCGGACGGGGGAGCTGTGGATCGGGCTCCGCCGCACGCGCCAGCCCGGCGAGGATCTGGCGGTGACGGTTTCCTACGCCGGCAAACCGCTCTCGGCGCCCGAAGGGAGCTTCGGCTCATTCATCTGGGGAAGCACGCCGGACGGGCAGCCGTGGATCACCGTGAACTGCGAGATCCCGGGCGCCGACATCTGGTGGCCGGTGAAGGACCACCCGTCCGACGAGCCGGATTCCATGGCCCTGCACCTCACGGTTCCGAGCAATCTGACCGCCGTGTCCAACGGCAGGAGGCTCGGCGTAAGGGGCAACGCCGACGGGACCCGGACCTTCGACTGGCTCGTCTCCACTCCCATCAACAACTACGGAGTGAGCCTCAACGTGGCACCGTACGTCGAGGTGCAGTCGAGCTTCGAGAGCGTGAGCGGCGCTTCCGTGCCGGTAACGTTCTGGGTGCTTCCCGAGTCGCGGGACCGGGCGGCAGAGGCCATGCCGGAGTTTCTGGATCACATGCGCCACCTGGAGGATTTGCTGGGGCCGTACCCGTTCCAGTCCGACAAGTACGGGATCGCCCAGACCAACTACCTCGGAATGGAGCACCAGACGATCATCGCCTACGGTGCGGAGTTCAGGAACGACGCCATGGGAGGGATCGACTGGGGCTTCGATGCCTTGCACCAGCACGAGCTGGCGCATGAGTGGTTCGGCAACCTGCTCACCCCGCACGACTTCCGGGACCTCTGGCTGAACGAGGGATTCGCGCAGTACGCCCAGGTCCTGTACGCGGAGTCGCGCCTTGGAAAGGACAAGGCGGCGGAGCTGCTGACCACCTTCCGCTCGAGGCTCGATCACGCCAAGCCGGTAGCTCCACGTCATGCGATCACCGCCGGGGACGCGTACAGCCGCGACCTCTACTGGAAGGGCGCCTGGGCGCTGCACACACTGCGAACGCTGATCGGCGAGGAAGCGTTTTTCACTCTGCTGAGGCGTTGGACCTATCCGAGCCCCAAACCGGAGGACGTCCGCGGAGGCTGCGCCTGCCGCTTCGTTTCCACCGATGAGTTCCAGGCGCTGGCCGAACAGATCTCGGGCCGAAGTCTGGGCTGGTTCTTCGAGGCCTACCTCCGCCGGGAGGGGGTCCCGCGGCTGCGCCTGAATCGGGTTGCGGAGGGGGTCAGGATGCGGTGGGAGGGCTTCCCTGAGCTGCCTGAGCCGATTCCTGTCGAGCTGCGGGTCGGCAACCGGGTGATCGTCCTCCCGGTGGGCCTCGAGGAGGCAACGCTATCGGTTCCCGAGGGCGCCGAGATCACCGTGGATCCGGCCGGTCGCCTGCTGTTCGAAACGGTTTGGTTTGAACCTGGGGAGTGAGTCTCTCATCCGGATCGAGACCAGGGATCACCAGACCGCGGCCTATTCGAACCGGACGTCTTCGAGGCTGACGTTCTCGTCTCCCGGCATGTACGGAGTCCACGAGACAATGAGCTGTAGCATCTCGTCCGTGCTCTTCATGCTTCCCTCGTGGTCGCGCACGATCCGAGGGGGGTCGAACGGGTTGTGGGGGTTGTTGGAGGTATTGTCGTACGTGGCTTCGACGACTAACAGGGACCCGGCGGGTATCCGCACCATGTTCTTGAACGTGTAGAAGTACTGCCAACGGAACTGCCAGCGCTTGATCCGAATCAGGGGAATCGTTTCGTACAGCTGCGTGACCGCGTAGGCCTTGTAGTCCTTGCCCAGCAGATGCATGTGAGGGTTCAAGGTGAGCACCGAGATGTCGATGGGGATGCGGTACTCGATCCGGAACTTCTTCACCGAGTCCGCAGGAATGATCAGCTCCGGCTGGACGGGCGCGATGCCGTGGGTGCCGAGCAGGAACTCGTTCACCTCCCGGCGGGGCGCCGGCCCGAAGAAGAAGTTGAACCGAGACACGTCGAACGTATCGACCGTGCTCGGACCGTAGTGGATGTCATTCACGAGCAGGATGTTCTTCTTGCTCAAGGGAAAGTAGTAAGCGATGCCCTCGGGATACGGCGCGGGCTGCACCCCCGGCAGGTAGTTGACCAGGTTCAGCCTCAGGGGCGCGAAGGAGCCGTCATCGTTCAGGAGGTTCAGGCTCTCCAGTTTGTCCTGGTTGTGTACGGCATCCTCGAGGAAGACGGCACCTTCGTAAAGACTGCTCTTCTTCCCTTCCTCGTACGTGATCAGGTGGCCGTTCATGTGGTGGACGAGAGCCCTGTTACCAGGCACGAACTCGACCACCCGGACGAACGTATCGACGGGGAACTCGAACGGGATCCGCACGATCGTGAACCGGTCCGTGCTGTCTCCACGAATCTGGAACGGCTCCGGCATCTCCACCACGAGGTCCGGCTCCGCCAGCTGAGAGCCCAGCGGGAACTCGGGTGGAGGAGCAAGGGACTCCAGATCCCCCCCCGGAGCGCCGGCGTCAGCCCAGGCGCCGATGAGATCGATTTCTTCCTGGGTGAGGATCTTCTCGTCTCGGAACCGCGTGTAGGTCGGATCGGCAGGCCAGGGCGGCATGTACCGGCTCGCCGTCACCTCCTTTATGCGCTGGGCCCGAGAGCTGACGTCCTCGTACGTAAGGAGAGAGAACGGGCCGGGATGACCGGGTCGGTGGCACGGGGCGCAGTTGGTGTGAACGACCGAGGCCACCTCGCCAGCGAAAGTAGGGGGGGACACCTCACCCGAACCCGGTTCGGCTGATGGTTGGCCGCAGCCCGCCACAAGAAGCGTCACGAGGGCTGCGAGCCAGCATAGCCGCCGCGTCTTGCGCTGTCGGCGAACCGGATCCTCTGTGATGCGGGGAGGACGCATACGAAGCTGAGAATAGGCGCTTCGGCTAGCACACGCGAATCGGCGTTGCCGGAGCCGCCGCGCGCTACATAGAGTCGGCGCACGCATCATGTGGCTCGGTGAGCGATGGGCCTGCCGGTGCGGAGGCGGTCCCCCGGTTGGTCGGTCCCGCCTTCTGCTGTATGATCCCGAGCGGTAGCTCGGCCCACGGCGCGAAGGGAGAATGGGATGTTCGAAGCGGTCCACAGTCCCTACCTGGTTCCGTTCGACGACGCGTTCCAGGTGGAGCGCGCGGCGACCCGGCCACCGGAAGACAGCCTGTCCGGAAAGAAGGCGAGACAGCGTCTCCGGGACACGATCGACGAGCTGCGCGAGCTCCAGCGCATGTTGTACGCGAAGGATCGATTCGCGGTGCTCCTGGTGTTTCAGGCCATGGACGCGGCGGGGAAGGACAGCACGATCCGGGCGGTCATGAGCGGCATAAACCCCGCCGGTTGCCAGGTATTCTCGTTCAAGCGTCCGACGCACCAGGAACTCGATCATGATTTCCTTTGGCGCACGGCCGTTCGCCTGCCGGAGCGGGGCCGCATCGGGATCTTCAACCGCAGCTACTACGAAGAGGTGCTCGTGGTGAGGGTGCACCGTGGCATCCTGGACGGCCAGCGCCTGCCCTGGCCCATCGATCCGGAGCGCATCTGGGCGGACCGCTTCGAGTCGATCTGCGACCACGAGAAGCACCTGGCCCGGAACGGGACGGTGATCCTGAAGTTCTGGCTCAACATCTCGCGCCCCGAGCAGCGCCGACGGTTCCTCGCCCGAATCGATGAGCCCGAGAAGAACTGGAAGTTCTCCGCCGGGGACGTGGAGGAGAGCAGGCACTGGGACGAGTACATGCGAGCCTACGAGGAGGCCCTCAACGCCACCTCCCGCCCGTGGGCTCCATGGTACGCCGTACCCGCTGACGACAAGCCTTTCATGCGTCTGACGGTGGCCGACATCATCTGCCGAAGCCTAGAGCGGTTGGGGCTCAGCTACCCCACCGTCAGCCCGGAGGACCGGTTGGAGCTGCTGGAGCTGCGGAAGCAGCTCGTGGGCAGGGCGGAGGAGTAGCTCCCGCGGGCCAAGTTTGACATCCACTGAGCCTCCAGTCACATTCGGGCATGTTTTTCGTCGGGCTAAACCGGGCGAAGCATTTGCGGATGAGAGGTTTAGGTGCCGCGCTCGTTCTGCCGCTCCTCCTGAGCGCAGCCGCGGGTGCCGCCGGCGTGCGCGTTTGCCCTCACCACGGCCCGGACCCGTCGGAGGACGGTCACAGAGCAGCCGCCATCGAGGGCCATATCCCCTTCTCCGCCCAGCAGGAAACCGTCGACGCGGCGGCGTACGCTGACCAGCAGCCACACCACGATCCCGTCCGACATGGCGACTGCAACTGCCTGACAACCTGCTGCTCGAGTCAAAGTTGGGCAGGGATCCTGGCCAGGACTCCTTTCCTCTCCTCGCTCGATACACGGGTTGAGGCGACCGTACCGTGGCCCGAGCCCGAACTCCAGGTGGCGGACCAGCTTCACCTTCCTCTTGCAAACGCGCCTCCCTCTCCGACCTGATCCAGACTCAGCAGTCCGCTTCACTTGATGGACCGGCGGCCGCGCTCGTATGCGCGCAAGTCCTTGTGCCGTGTCTGCCGATCCCGGGACCTGGAGGGAGAAGCCGAATGCAGTGTGGAGCCTTGAAGAAGAGGGGCCGTAGTGGAAGACGGACGGGCCGAAGAGCCGATCGTTGGGCTGTGCTCGTGTTCGGACTCCTGTTCCTGGCTCCGGCGGGCGCTGTCGCCCAGGGAACGGGAGATGTCGTCGGCCGCGTGGTCGCCTCCAACTCCGGCGAACCACTGGTTTCAGCGCTGGTGGAGGCCGCGGGGAGCGGCGCTCGGGTCACGACTAACGCCGACGGAAGGTTCCACCTCCCGCGTCTGGCTCCGGGAGAGCAGGCGGTGCGCGTGACGGCCATCGGCTTCCAGCCGAGGGTTCTCACGGTGACGGTCGGCACCGGCGAAACGACCAGCATCGAAGTGCCGCTCGAGGTCGAGCCCATTCAGATGCCGGGCATAACCGTGTCCGTCCTGCGTCCCGATCTGCGCCGGCAGAGCCGCCTGGAGCAGGAGGCGGTACGCGAGGCGAATCCCCGCGACCCCGGCGAGCTTCTCAGGCAGGTCTCGGGGGTGGACGCGGCACGGCGCGGAGCTCTGGGACTCGATCCGAACGTCCAGGCGCTCGTAGAGACGGAAGTGGGATCCTACGTGGACGGCGAGCGGCGCTTTCCGGCCGGGCCCGCCCGGATGGACTCACCGCTCACGCATGTCGATCCCCTGGCTTTCCGGAGCATCGAGGTGGTGAAGGGTCCGTACGCTCTTACGTGGGGCGCGGGGAATCTCAGCGCGATCCGGATCGAAACGGAGTCGCTTCCGCCCGAGCGCCAGGGTCCGCTCCACGGCAATCTCACCGCCGGATACGACACGAACGTGAAGGGCTTCGAGACATCCGCCGGAGTACTGGGGCGCAGCGGAGCCCTGTCGTATTGGGGCTTCGGTGCGTACCGCGAGGGCGACGACTACAAGGACGGGAACGGCGACGTCGTGCCTGCCAAGTACGAGAGCTGGGAGCTGCGCGGGAAGATCGGTCTCGCGACCGGTACAGGCAGCCGCCTGGTGCTCGGCGGCGGATACCAGGAACAGGGCCCGATCGACTACCCGGGCCGGATCCTCGACGCCGAATTCTTCGAAACGTGGAACGTGTCCGGGCGCTGGCTGGTCGAGGGACGTACCAGGTTCCGAGGACTGGATGTGATGGCCTACTACAACGAGGTCGACCACGGAATGTCCAACCGCGAGAAGCCCAGCGCAGCGATGAATGACATCCGGGTCAACACCTCGACCAAGGTCGGCGGAGGGCGCGCGGCGGCCCTCTTCCGTAGCGGCGGCTGGGACCTGGAGCTCGGTGGGGACGTGTACTCGTCGAACCGCAACGCGGTCCGCCAGATCCGGATGGCCGCGACCGGCATGGTCATGCTCGAGGATCTCGTCTGGCCGGACGCTACCATCACGGCCGGAGGGCTCTTTCTGAGGGCCGCCCGTGCCTTCTCGGGAATCGCGGATCTCTCCGGCACGTTGCGCCTGGACCTGGTAGACGCCCGTGCCGATACGGCCAGTCAGTGGTTCCTCGAGAACGTCTCGACGGAGCTGGACGGCACGGAAACCAACCTGAGCGGTGCCCTGACTCTGGGAATTCATGTGAGCTCTAACTGGAACGTCTTCGTGGGCGCCGGCTCGGCCGTACGCACAGCGGACGCCACTGAGCGATACTCGGATCGCTTCCCCGCCTCGAAGGCTCAGATGCCAGCCGAATTCGTAGGGAATCCGGCTCTGAAGCCCGAGCGGAGCACTCAGTTCGATGTCGGACTCGAGGGCTCCCTCTCCAGCGTGTGGGTCCAGGCGAACGTCTTCGGGCGGAAGATCGACGACTACGTCACCCTGACGCCTACCGCGTTCGAGAAGAAGCTTCCGATCTCACCCGACGTGGTGTTCCAGTATGTCAACGGGGACGCGAGATTCTGGGGAATCGAGGCGGCGGCCGCAGTGGGTGTGGCTCGCGACTGGACCGTAAAGGCCAGGACCGATTACCTGTGGGGTGAGGACGAGACGCTGGACGAGCCTGCGCTGGGCGTGATCCCGTGGCGAGGCCAGGTGGGCCTGAGGTATGAGGAGGTAGGCCAGCGGTTCTATGGAGAGGCCACGGTCGACCTGGTGGACAGTCAGGACAGGGTGGCCACGTCCCGGGGCGAGACCCCGACCGACGGCTACGTGACCGGCGACCTGCGATTCGGCCTGCGGCTACACCGGCAGCTGTTGCTCCGATTCGGAGTCCAGAACGTCGGAGACAAGTTCTTCGTCAACCACCTTAACTCCAAGAACCCGTTCACCGGTAACCAGATTCCTGAGCCCGGCCGGATTCTCTACTTCAGTTTCGGCATTTCTTTCTGACGTACGCACGTGGCCGCGCACCAGGGCTCGCCGGTTCGGGCCCCGCGTCGTTCATCAGGCTCTCCGTCGGGCCTAGTTCCGCAGTTCGGTCCCGAGGATGGCCTCGAGTCGGGCGAGACCGAGCTGGTAGTCGAAGCGTCGTCGGATGAGGTCGACC
>JBDGYE010000003.1:0-60755 GCA_039584255.1 Gemmatimonadota bacterium | reverse complement strand
TCAGAGTCTCGGAAATGGGAGATCTACCCGGAAGACGGTGCCTTCACCGGCCAGGCTGTCCACACTGATGCGGCCACCGGCAGCCTGGACGAGCTGCGCGCTGATGGCCAGGCCGAGACCACGGGTCCATCCGCGGGTCCTTCCGGGGCTTTCGCTTTCGGGCACAGATAGAAGGCTCCGCAGCATCTCCAGGTCGGTCCCGGCACGGTCGTCACTTACCTCCACACGGAGATCCCCGCCCTCTGCCTCACTCACCTGGACGGTCACGTGACCGCCTTCATCGACGGCCTCTAGTGCGTTGGACACCAGGTTGAGCAGGACCCGGCTGAGAAGTTGGGGATCGCCGGAACGGAGCCCCTCGGCTTGCAGCTCGGTCCTCAGCTCCGCCTGCCGATGAGCCATCAGAGGACCCAACAGTCCCTCCAGATCCACGATCACCGACTCCACTGAAAACGACGTGGAGGCTACGAGGATGTGCTCTCGCCCGAGTCTCGAGAAGTCGATCAGATCGTTGACCATCTTGACGAGCGTTACCGCCGCCGTGTAGAGCACGCCAACCTGGCGGGCCTGAACCGGGTTCAGCTCACCGGCCTGTTCAGCTCGCAGGGCGTCGGCCAGGAAGAGAATAGAGTTGAGCGGCGATCGGATGTCGTGAGACACTCCCTCGAGCATTCGCTTCTGAGTTTGCCTGGCGCGGCGTAATTCGTCGTCGGCTACGGCCGCCAGAGCGAGATCGAGTCTCGCATGGCTCGCGGCGATTTCGGCTGACGGTGCGTGTCGGGCTACCGTGATGAGTTGCCTGAGCCGACCCGCGGTGCTGAAGGCGTCCTTCAGCGAGAGATCCGCTCGCCACGAGGCGTCGATCGGCTCCCGGCTGGCGAGCAACGCGGCCAGTGTGCGGAGGGGTCCGCGAATCTGGTTCGGAGCATCACGGAGTGCAGCGTCCAGTTGCAGCCATGTGGGCGGCCGGGTATCCGCGCTGCTGAGACCGCCGTCCCGGCTGCCGAGCGGCCCCGGCCACTCGACCACGTTGTCGTCAGGCATCGGATCACGAGGCGAAGGCTTCTCGGGCCAGTTTGTGCTTGTCCATCAGGCGGTACAGAGTGGTCCGGTCAATTCCGGCCTGCCGGGCAGACTCCGACATGTTGCCACCCGTCCGCGCCACCAGGTGAGCCAGATACTCCCGCTCGAACCGGTCGACCACCTCCTGCTTCGCCGTGTGAAAGGGCCTCCGCAGGTCGATCGCGGGGCCGAAAGCCGCCTCTCCGGTGCCGGAGGAATTGTTCGAGTGCTCGAGTATCGAGAGCCGATCGGCGGGGATTTCTTCCTTGGGATCAGACAGGACAACCAGGTTCTCGATGACGTTCTGGAGCTCCCGCACGTTTCCGGGCCACGGATAGTGGATCAGGGCGTCGAGGGTTTCCGGACCCAGCCTGGGAGGCTCATCGCCCGGAAGTTGATGCCGCTTCCAAAAGTAGTCGACGAAGTGGCGAATGAGGACCGGGATGTCCTCCGGCCGTTCCCGGAGCGCGGGAAGGCGAATGGGAACCACACGCAATCTGTAGTAGAGGTCGTGGCGGAGCAGGCCGCGCTCGAGAGCCTCTTCCGGATCCCGGTTCGTGGCGGAGATGAACCGCACGTCGACCACCGCGTCGTCCTTCTCACTGCCCACGCGCCGGAGCACACCGTCCTGGACCACCCGCAGGAGCTTGGCCTGCAGCGGCATCGGCATCTCCGCCAGCTCATCGAGGAAGAAGGTCCCCTGGTCGGCAACCTCCAGCAGCCCCGCCTTGTCCCGAATGGCACCCGTGAATGCCCCGCGCCTGTGCCCGAACATCTCCGACTCGAGGAGCTCGCTCGGCAGGGCGGCACAGTTCACTGCCACGAAGGCGCGACGCGAGCGGCGGCTCTCGCGGTGGATGTACTGGGCGAACAGCTCCTTCCCGGTCCCGCTCTCTCCGGTGATAAAGACGGACGCATCCGTGGGAGCCACCTTGAGCGCCTTGTCCACTGCCTCGCGCATGGAGGCCGACACGCCCAGGATCTGTGTCCCCTGCTCGACGAGCAGGCCCTCACGGTGCGAAGGCTGGGTGACCTTGCGGGCTCGCAGGAGGGTGAAAGCTGCCCGTCCGATCAGAACCAACAGCTGGGTGGCCGTGAAGGGCTTCGGCAGGTAGTCCCACGCTCCGGCCTGGATCGCCCGCACCCCGTCTTCGGTGGTCGCGTGGCCGGTCATCACGATCGCCAGGCAGTCCGGATTCCTCTTTCTGGCCTCGACCAGGATGTCCAGCCCGTGTACCTGCGGCATGTTCTGATCGATCAGAACGATCTCGAATGCCTCGGCGCGGAGGCGGCGCAGAGCCTCCTCCCCCCGCCGTTCCACCTGGCACTGGTAGCCCTCGGAGGTGAGAACCGTCTCACAGCTCTCGAGGATGCTGGGCTCGTCGTCGACGACGAAGATCCGGACGGCGGCCCTGTCTTCCGGGGCCATGAGGACTTTCTCCGCGTCCTCTCCGGGCACCTGATACTCGTCGATCTCGGTATGTTCGCTCATGCTGCCAGACGTCTCCTCTGCAGCCTTATGTCACCCACCCGGGACAGGCGCTCCTGTGGAGCCTGCGCCACGATCCGCCGCTCGCTGAGGATCAAGAAGCAGGCCGTTGCGCCTGTTGAGGCATAGGCGGCTTGCCATTTCGCGCCGTGTTGTGGCGGCGCGACACCGTCGGTCGGCGAGCTCGCGCCATCCGACCGCGCTCGCGGGATCCTCGGCACCCGCATAACGCAACGGAGGTGGCCAAATCACGGCATTCGGGGCAGGAAGAGCCCCGTTCCGGCCACGGCGGCGCTCTACGGCTTCCCACGTCCGTCCAGTCCGTGACTGACGCCGGCGCCGATCGGAGCCTCCAGAACCGCACGGGCGATCCGCTCCGCGCTGTGACCATCCCACAACGCGGGGCGATGCTCGCGGTTCTCGCTCTTCATCGCCTCGCGCACGACGTCGGCGAGGTCGTTCAAGTCTCCATCGAAGAGGCGGTTGGTTCCCTGGCTGATGGTCAGCGGCCGGTCGGTGGATGACCGCAACGTCAGGCAGGGCACTCCGAGTACGGTCGTCTCCTCCTGTACGCTTCCGGCATCGGTGATCACGGCTCCGGCGTGCTGCAGCAGGCAGAGGAATTCGGGGTATCGGAGGGCCTGCATGGCGCTCAACGATGCGAGCAGCGTCTCCAGGCCGTGGCGCCTGATGCTCGATGCCGTGTCCGCGTTCATCGGATACAGAACCGCGAGCCCGCACTCGGCTGCGACCTGCCCGAGTGCCTCCAGAACGCTGGACAGCCGCGTCGGATCCTCTACGTTGGCGGGCGCGTCGACGGCCACCAGTACGTAGCCGTGGCGCGGCAGCCCCATGGTCTCGGGAACTCTCAGTCGGGCCGCCGTCTCTCGGAACCGCTCCAGAGTATCGATCATGACGCTACCGACGTCGTGGATCTTCTCGGGCGTGATACCTTCGCGTATCAGGTTCGCGTCGGCGGACGGCTCCGAAGTGAACAGGGCCTGGCTCACCCTGTCGGTGAGGACACGGTTTACCTCCTCGGGCCCGGAAGGGTCGCCGGCGCGGAGCCCGGCCTCCACACGTCCAAGCGGCACCCGTAGCTTAGCGGCAACTAGGGCCGCGGCGAGGGTGGAATCGACGTCGCCGACGGTGAGAATCCAGTCGGGAGCGACCCGGGCGACTACGGGCTCGAGTGCGATCAGCGCACGTGCCGTCCGGACGGCGGAGGAGCCAGAGCTCACACCCAGATTCACATCGGGCGGTTGGATCTCCAGCTCCGCGAGGAGCGCGCCGAGATCGCCGCCGTTCACCTGCGGGCCCGCATGGACGAGCGCCTGCTCCGCCCCGCCTGTTTGCTCCAGGGCGTGGAGGACCGGTGCGATCTTCAGGAAGCCCCGGCGTCCCGCGACGACGTGCAGAATCTTCACCATCGATTCACCTACTCGACGGTGACGCTCTTGGCCAGGTTGCGAGGCTTGTCCACATCGCAGCCGCGTAACACCCCGATATGGTAGGCCAGCAGCTGGAGCGGCACGCTGGTGATCACCGGCAACAGGGCCTCCTCGGTCCGCGGCACGATGATTACCTCGTCCGCCAGGTCGGCGAGGCCGTTGGGCTCCGTGGTGACGGCAATCAACTGGCCGCCCCTGGCCTTCACCTCCTGCATGTTGGAGAGGACCTTCGCATACACGCCGTCCCGCGGCGCGACGACCACGACCGGCATCTCTTCATCGATGAGGGCGATCGGCCCGTGTTTCATTTCCGCTGCGGAGAAGCCCTCCGCATGCACGTAACTGATCTCCTTCAGCTTGAGCGCACCCTCGAGGGCAACCGGGAAGCTGTAGCCGCGGCCCAGGTAGAGGAAGTTCTGGTAGTGCGCCAGACGTTTTGCCAGCTCCTCGATCTCGGCTCCGCGGTCCAGAACGTCCTGAACCTTGCCAGGAAGAGCACGAATCTCCTGCAACAGAGTCCTGGCGACTTCCGGGTCGATGCCTCGTTGGCGGCCCAGGTAGAGGGCGAGGAGCATCAGCGCCACGACCTGCGAGGTGAACACCTTGGTCGACGCCACGCCGATCTCTGGTCCGGCATGCAGGTAGATCCCCGCGTCCGTCGACCTGGCGACGGAGCTTCCGACCGCGTTCACCAAGCCGAGCGTAGTGCAGCCCCTCTCCCTGGCCAATGACAGGGCGGCAAGCGTATCGGCCGTTTCTCCGGACTGAGAGATGCCTATCACAACGGTCCCAGGCTCCAGCACCGGATCCCGGTATCTCCACTCCGAGGCGTATTCCACGTCCGCCTGGATTCTGGCATACTGCTCGAGCATGAACTTGCCGATCATCCCGGAGTGCCAGGAGGTGCCGCAGGCGGTGAACACCACCCTCCTGGCCGCTGCGACGGCCTCCGCCACATCGGTGAGGCCGCCGAGCTTGACCGCCGGCACCTCGGGCAGGATGCGGCCGCGCGTCGTGGCCGCCAGACTGGCGGGCTGCTCGTGGATCTCCTTGAGCATGAAGTGGGGGTAGCCGCCACGCTCGGCCTCGTGCACGTTCCACTCGATCTCCTCCACGGGCTTGGCCACGCGGGTCATGCGGTCCATGCGGACGATGTCGCACCCCGAGACGTCCAGAATGCCGAGCTCTCCGTCATCCAGGTAGACCACACGGCGCGTGTACGGGAGCACGGCCGCCGCATCCGAGGCGGCGAAAACGCAGCCGGTTCCCAGCCCCACCAACAGAGGGGATCCGCGGCGGGCGCATACGATCCGGCCCGGCTCCCGGGAACTGAGAACGGCGATGCCGTAGGTTCCCTCGACCATCGACAGGGCGCGGGCCACGCTCAGGTGAAGCGGCGGCACCCAGTGCTCCTCGATCATGTGGGCGAGCACCTCGGTGTCAGTGTCCGAGCGGAAGACGTGGCCACGGCGAATCAGCTCCGCCCTGAGGACGTCGGCGTTTTCGATGATGCCGTTATGGCAGACTGCTATGTGGCCGCTGCAGTCACAGTGGGGGTGGGCGTTCTCGACCGTCGGCTCGCCGTGTGTCGCCCAGCGCGTGTGCGCGATCCCCGAGTGCCCCTCGAGGGGGTGCTGCTGGACGAGCCTCCCTAGTCCTTCAAGGCGACCGGCCATGCGCCGGGTCTCGATCCCGCTCCCGTTGTGTACAGCCAGGCCCGCCGAGTCGTATCCTCTGTACTCGAGCCGGCTCAGCGCCTCGAGAAGGATCGGCGTAGCCTCTTCGGTGCCTGAGTACGCAACGATACCACACATGTGATGGAACTCCCCTGCCGATGTCGGTTTCCTCGGGCGACCCTCGCTATCGCGGCGCGGCGCCTGGACGCGGTATGCAACGGGACTTTCAAGACATGAGCCACCGGCGTCGTTTGTGTGGCGCACATGACACTCGGGGATGTAACTAGTTGAAATATAGATACGTAGAAGCGACGGTCGGGCAGGCGAAAGCAGCCTGGCGAAGCCGGCCCGTCTCCAGGTGTGGCGGCCCTGCCACACAGTCCGCTGGTTCCGACCGGCGTGGCTAGAGGCCCTGAGTGGCCAGTCTTCTCAGGACGGCAGGAACGGCCAGAACAGAGGGATCAGGAGAACGCAGAGCAGGGCCAGAAGAAGCTGCAGCGGAAGACCCACGCGGGTGAAGTCGGTGAACTTGTATCCCCCAGGGCCGTAGACGATGAGGTTCGTCTGGTACCCGATGGGCGTCGACAGCGACAGCGAGGCGGCGACCGTGATCGCCACGATGAAGGGGCGTGCAGTCAGCCCCAGCCCGGCCGAGGTCGAGAGGGCCACGGGAAACATGATAGCGGCGGCTGCAGTGTTGGATACCAGCTCCGTGAGCACCATCGTCCCCACGAAGATAGCCGCCAGGACTCCCATCGTGCCGAGAGCCGAGCCGCTCCCGGCTATCCCCGCCGCGAGGATGCCGGCTGCTCCGCTGGACTCCAGGGCCGTGGCGATTCCCAGCGCGGACCCAATGGTGAGGAGCACGGACCAGTCGATGCTCCGCTTCGCTTCGCCGATCTTGATGCAACCGAGACCCACCATGAGCATGCCGGCCCCGAGGGACGCGACCACGACCGGAAGGATGTCCAGGGCGGCCACGACGACCATCGCCAGCAGAATCCCCACGGCACGGGCGGACCGGTCGTAACGGGGGGCAGCGCTGTCGCCCACCCTGCTGACCAGATAGAAGTCGCTGGAGTCCCGGTAGGCCCTCGCGAAACCCGATGCGGCCTCGATGAGGAGCGTATCACCGGGACGGAGGACGATGTCGCCGATGCGAGCCCGGATATGCTCCCCGTGCCTGTGGACGGCTATCACGGCTGCGTTGTACCGCCCGCGGAAGTTGGCGTCCCGGATGTTGGTGCCGGCCAGCGGCGATCCCGACGAAACGACTGCCTCGTGCAGCTCCCAGTCGCCGGGGCGGGTGGCTCCCTCCGGGGTTATCGGCGTGAGTCCGGGATACTTCCTGAGATCCACGATCGTGTCCACGACTCCAGCGAAGGTCAGTCGATCGCCGGCAACCAGCCGCACCTCCGGGCCCACCGGCGAGATGATCCCGCTGGGGCGCTCGACGCGCACGAGAAAGAGCCCGGGCAGGTGTCGCAGACCTGCCTCCTCGATCGTCTTGCCGATCAGGGGCGACGGGTCCGAGAGGCGCATCTCGACCAGGTATCGGCGCACGTGCTCGCCGACGGTCCGGATGGGAACTCGATCCGAGAGCAGAAAGGGAGCCGCGAGCGACAGGTAGATCACCCCCACGATCGTGCACGGTACGCCCACGGCCGCTAGCTCGAAGAAACCGAGTCCCGCCATGCCGTGCTCTCCGAGCAGCCCATCGCTGACCAGGTTCGTCGAGGTCCCGATTAGGGTGCAGATCCCGCCGAGGATAGAGGCGTATGACAGAGGGATCAGGAAGCGGGATGGCGACAGCCGCTTCCGCTCGGCCCATGCCGAGACCGCCGGAACGCCCATGGCAACGATCGGTGTGTTGCTGACGAATGCGGAGAGCGCGGCCGTCGCCGACGTCATTCGGCCCAGAGCCCCTCTCAGACCACTCGTCCGGCCGAACACGGCCCGCGCGGCGCCTCCGAGAACTCCGGTCGCCTTGAGGCCCGCGGCTACGACGAACAGGCCCGCCACCGTGGCCAGGGCCGGGTTGCCGAAAGCCGCCAGCGCCTCCCGCGGTTCGGCCACACCTGCCCCCATCAGAACGACCAGAGCCGCCATCAGGGCGACATCCGGGCTGACCACCTCTCGGGCGATCAGGAGTACGGCGACGGCTACGACCGCAAGTGCTAACGCCGCGTCGAAGCTCAAGGCTCCTCCCTCGGGCGCTCCCTATCCGGCCGCCTGCTCGCGGTACGAACGCATGAGGATCTCGGCAATCTCCGGCCGGGTGAACTCTCCCGGGGGAGACTCACCCCGCGACAACATTTCCCGGACCTTGGTGCCCGAGAGGAAGACGCGCTGCTCGGGTGTGGAGGGCGACGTCTTTGCCGTGGCCATTTGCCCCGTGAGCGTGCAGTAGAAGGCGTGCTCGAACATCAGAGGCTCGATGCCCAGGGCTTCCTGGTCGATCTCATCGAAGATCTGTTGCGCGTCATAGGTGCCATAGTAGTCGCCCACCCCCGCGTGGTCACGGCCCACGATGAAATGAGTGCAGCCATAGTTGCGCCGCATGATCGAGTGAAAGATCGCCTCGCGGGGCCCCGCGTACCGCATGGCCGCCGGCAGGACCGAGAGAAGGACGCGCTGGTCCGGAAAATAACCGTCCAGTAGCACCTTGTAGCAGTTCATTCGAACGTCGGCGGGGATGTCGTCCGACTTCGTCTCTCCCACGAGCGGGTGGACGAGCAGACCGTCGACGATCTCCAGCGCACATTTCTGCAGATACTCGTGCGCCCGATGGATGGGGTTCCGCGTCTGGAACGCCACGACGGTCTCCCAGCCCTTCTCCTTGAACGCCGCGCGGGTCTCTGCGGGGGTCAGGTGATCGGCGGGAAATCCCGTTATATCCCTGGAATACAGGTACCATACCGGGCCGGCGACGCACCGGGATCCCATCCGGAACAGTGCTGCCACGCCTGGATGAGCCTGGTCAGCGGTACGAAACACCTCGACGGACTCCCGGTCGCGATCGCGGTCGAAGACTTCGCTCACCTCCACTACCGCGGCCAGCTCTCCATCCGCAGCGTAGACGGCGGCCCGGCCTCCCGGCTGCAGAGCGCTTGCCTCCTCCTCCGTCGCCGGGAGGACCACGGGAATGGACCACGGGAGGCCCTGGGGCAGGTGCATGCCGTCCACGACGGCGTCGTATTCGGCTTTTCCCATGAAGCCGTCGAGGGGAGAGAGTCCGCCAACAGCGATGAGGAACAGATCGCTCAGAGTCCACCCGGTGATCTCGATGCGGGGAAGCGAGGAGGCCTGACTCCGCAGTTCCGTTGCCATCTCATCCGTCGGACGCCGATCTATTAGAGTACCTCCATAGGGAGCGATGCTCATGTCTTCTCCACGGAAGCGGTTGTTGTCGGCCGTTCGCCGTCGACTCCGGAGCTCTCGTCCCCCAGGTAGCCGCTACGACGAAGGTAGTCCAGGACCTCCAGGGCGCATTCCTCCACTCCTCTGCCGCCGGTGTTGACCACCAGCTCCGGAGACTGCGGACGCTCGTACGGTGCGCTGATTCCGGTGAACTCGGGAATCTCGCCGGCTCTGGCCCGCTCGTAGAGTCCCTTGGGGTCACGCTCCTCGCAGGTCTCCAAGGGACACTCGACGTATACCTCGATGAAGTCCCCCGGACGGTCGGTGATCGCTCGAGCCCGATCCCGGTCCGCCCTGTACGGCGAGATGAAAGCCGTCAGGACCAGGGCACCGGAGTCCGCGAACAACTTGGCCACCTCGCCAATGCGGCGGATGTTCTCCGTTCGATCTTCGGGGGAGAAACCGAGATCGCCATTCAGACCGTGCCTGATGTTGTCCCCGTCCAGTACGTACGAGGTGCAGCCCGCCTCGAACAGCAGGTGGTCAACCGCGTTGGCGATCGTGCTCTTTCCGCTTCCGGAGAGCCCCGTGAGCCAGATCACCGCACCACGATGCCCGTGTCCGGACTCCCTATGCTCACGAGTGACGTGCCCTTCGTGCCAGTAGACGTTGCTTGACTTGCCGCTCATGCTCGTGTCCATGCAGTCGGGTCAGAGCGCCCGACCCTCGAGAAGTGAATCTGCCGCTTCTCTCACGAGCGGCAGCGCGTGAGCCCACGCCGTCGAGCTGCCAGCCAGGATTCCCCGAGTCTGGCGTGGCCTCCGCTTTCCATACGTGAGTGGGTCGCCAGCACAGTCGGTGACCACTCCGCCTGCCCCCCGAAGCACAGCTTCCGGGGCGCACGTGTCCCACTCATTCAGATACGGAACCGGGTGAACATACAGGTCGGCTCCGCCGGTGGCGACGAGCGAACACTTGACTCCCACTGAGCCGCATGGGATGACCTCTGAGTCTCCCAGCTGCAGTTCGACAGCCTGGAGCAGCCTATCGGGATGGGACCGCGAGCGAACGAGTCTGAGCCGTTCGGAACGCGGATGTGGAACCCTCAATGGCTGCAGAGGGCCGGCGACCACCGAGTCCGCTTGGCTCAGGCACTCGCTCAGCCATGCGAACTTGTCCGCTACCCCCAGGTAGAGCACGCCCGGGTCTGGCTGAAACACGGCGCCGACCGTTGCGACGCCGTCGACGGCCAGACCGACCATCACGGAGAACTCGGGCATGCGGCCGATGAACTCCCTGGTTCCGTCCAGTGGATCCACTATCCACAGGCGAGAGCGCGATCGTTCCTTCCCGGGTAGAGGCGACTCCTCGCTGAGGATGGTGTCGTTCGGAAACCGCCGCGAAAGACAGTCGACGATGGCGTCGTTGGAGGCGTGGTCCGCGGCCGTGACGGGATTGCCGGGGCTCTTCTCTTCCTGATCCAGATCCGCGGCGCCGTAAAGCGAGAGAACGGAAAAGCCGCCGAGCAGTGCCGCCTCCGCGGCGGCCCGCAACTCGTCCTGGAACGGTGCGGCGGCATCAAGAGCGGGCAGATCCGAGACGCGGCCTCTCCGGGCCGCTCTGTCAGACGGGTCTTCGGGCATTCCGTTCCGCGGACTCGCGTCGGGGGCTCACTGGAGCTCCGCGATCCGGATCCCACCGCCGGCCCCACGGGCCTGGCGGAGCGCGTTCTGGGCGGCGGCGAAGCGAGACAGGCTGGCGATCTGCTTGGCAACGGGTGCCAGATGTGACTCCTCGGCGTCGGCCTCGAGCTGCGCCTCTGTCGTGAGCTCGACGATCCCCGCGCTGAGAGGCAGAAGCTCCGACGTCTCCGGATCCGAAGCGGCTCGCTCGGCGAGACGCCGAACGAGCGCAGTCACGCCGGCCGCGTCCGTGCCATAGGCGATGATCCCGAGGTCCGCTTCATCCACCCAGCCGCAGACGTCGGAGTCACGCACGTTACCCTCGCACAGACCGGCGGTCCGAGCGCGAAACCGATCGATCGTATCGGGATCGGACTCCGTAGTGGCACCCAGAACAACGCAGCTTAGGCTGTTGTTGTGGCGCTTGGCGGTCGATCCCAGGATGCGGAGCATCCGCATCAGGCCCGCGAGGTTGAACAGCCCGGTGGCCATGTCGGAGAGCGAGCCCTCTTCGGTAGCCTCTATGAGCCGCTTGATCTCCAGCAGCCGGTGGAGCTTGGCCACGATCAGGTTGGAGCGGACGGGCTCCTTGATGATATCCCAGGCTCCGGCTCGCATCGCGGCGGCCTGCGCACTCTCGTGCCAGAAGTTAGGCGAATAGACAAGCACCGGCACGCTCATCTTCAGGGGGCCGGAGGCCAGGGCGGAGGCCAGGGTCGGCGCCTCCATGTCCGGAAGTCCTTCATCGATGATCACGAGGTCAGGGTCAATCAGCGACGCGTCACGAAGAGCGATCCGGCCGGACCTGACCCGCGAGAACGCGAAGCCCTCGGGCTCCAGGACCGCCTGTAGCGCCGAGGCGAACCAGTCGTGGGCGCTGATCAGCATCACGCCGACGGAATCATTCACGACGGGGCCGTTCGTCGTCTCTGCCATGAATGGAATTCTCCTGCGTTCCTTCGGAAGCTCTCGTTCAGCCTAATCGTAACACGATCACTCGTCGCCGCCACCCTCGTCCCGCTCGAACATCACGGGAAGTGTCTTGAGCATGATCAGCAGATCGAACCAGAGCGACCTCTTTCGCACATACTCGAGGTCGTAGTCGAGCTTGACCCGCACGTCATCCACGGACAAGTCCGTGCCTCTGTGAACCTGCGCCCACCCCGTGATCCCCGGCAGCACCCGCTGGCGGAGCCGGTAGTTCTCGATCTCCTTTTGCAGCTCGAGCACGAAGTTCGGACGCTCGGGCCGGGGGCCCACCACTGACATCTCGCCCCTAAGGACGTTCCAGAACTGGGGGACCTCGTCCGTTCGCGTTCGGCGCAGCCACCGGCCGACCCTCGTCGCCCGGGTATCGTCGCGCGCAGCCCACACCGGACCCGAGTCCAGTTCGGCATCGATGCGCATCGTACGGAACTTGTAGATCATGAACGGGCGGCCGCCCAGATCGCTCACGCGCCGACCGGTGCGGTCTTTCACATCCCTCGTGCCTCTCCGGTCGAGTCCGATCCTGAGCTGCCGATAGAAGACCGGGCCGTGGCTTTCGAGCTTGATCGCCACGGCGACCAGTATGATCAGCGGCAACAGGATGAGCAGCGCGACCAGGGCCACGACGAAGTTGGCCGCGCGGAGGAAGAACGCCTCCCACCGGCCGATGAGCCGGGTGTTGGGGACCTTGTCCTCGGTAAGCGGAGGCGGCGGCTCGGCCAGTTTTACGAAGCGCCGCTCACCGCCTGCCGCCTGCCGGCTCGCGTCCGAGAAGGCTTTCGTACGACCTCTGTTGAACCGATCTCCGGAATCCATGGCTTCCGCTAGCGTAGATGTCACTGGATGCATCGCCCTTCAAGCATCCCTTGTGCCAGCAGGTGCCATCATCTTTATCTAGCTTATTCTCAGTAGGTTACGGGGAATGGGCGCTCCCCCCACCAATCCAGAGTATTGCAGATCTCCAACAACAAAGGGCGTCAAGGCAACGGCTTGCCCTATTCGAGCCCGTAATCCCGGATCTTGTACAGTAGCGCCCGGTAGCTCAGGTCCAGGAGCTCCGCCGCCCGTGTTCGGTTACCACCGGTCACCTCCAACGCTCTGGCTATGAGCGTTTTCTCCAGCTCCCAGGTGCGCTTCTTTATCGAAAGCTCATCGCTCGAGAGGTTATCGGACGTCATTCGCAGAGTCGCCTTCGGGTCGCGAACGATCTCGGGCAGATCGTCGAAACCGATCCGCTCCTCGTTTGCCAGCACCATGGATCGCTCCACCACGTTCTCTAGTTCCCGTATGTTCCCTGGCCACGAGTACGACGACAACTTCTTCATGGCGGCCGGCTCGAACCCTTCGATGTCCAGGCCCAGCGCCTCCCCGAACAGCTCGACGAAGTGCTTCGCCAGGACCGGGATGTCCTCGACTCGGTGGCGAAGCGGCGGCAGGTGAATCCGTATCACGTTGATCCGGTAGTAGAGGTCAGACCGGAACTTGCCGGCCTGGACATCTCCTTCCAGGTCGCGCGCCGTGGCCGCGAGAATGCGCACATCGACCTGCCGGGAGCTTGACTCTCCGACTCTCCGAATCTCGCCCTCCTGAAGACAGCGCAGAAGCTTCACCTGAAGTGGCTGCGGTAGCTCGCCGATCTCATCGAGTAGCAGTGTGCCTCCGTTCGCCTCTTCGAAGAGTCCGGCACGATCGGCGCTCGCACCTGTGAAGGAGCCCTTTACGTGCCCGAACAACTCCGACTCCAGCAGATTCTCCGGGATGGCTCCGCAGTTCACGGGGACGAAGGATGCGCCGGCGCGGGCGGAGGATTCATGAATGAGCCGGGCGATCAATTCCTTGCCGGTACCGCTCTCGCCGGTAATCAGGACCGTAGTAGGGTGGCGTGCGACGCGCTCGGCCAGCTCTACGGCGCTCTTCATGCCTTCGCTGGCGGCGATGATCTCACCGCGTCTCTTCTCTGCACGAACCTCCTTGCGCAACCGCCGTATCTCCCGATCCTTCTTTCGGTTCTCCTCGGCGATCTTGACGCGCAGGAGCAGCGATTCGGGAGAGAACGGCTTGTCGATGTAGTCGAAGGCTCCCTTCTGTATCGCCTCTACCGCCAGATCCATGCTACCGTAAGCGGTCATCACGAGCACCTGACCGGTCGCGCCGCTCTCTCCATACCGCTCCAGGAACTCGAGGCCGTCCATACCGGGCATGCGCACGTCACAGAGTATCAGGTCGGGCTCCCACTCCTGCGCCGCCTCGAGGCCCTCGCTCCCGTCGCCGGCCGTCTTTACGTCGAACCCCTCGTCCTCCAGAATCAGCGACGCTGTGCGCCGCAGTCCTGCGTCGTCGTCGATGACGAGTACCCTCATTCAACCTCCTCCCGAGCCACGGGTAGAAGCACCCGGAACGTGGCACCGGGCTCTTCGCTGGGAACCGCCTCCATGGATCCTCCCATTCCCTCCACCAGCCTGGCGGATACCGCGAGGCCGAGACCGGTGCCCTTGCCCGGCGGCTTGGTCGTAAAGAACGGATCGAAAACCCGTTGCACGTCGGTCGGCTCGATACCGGGACCAGTATCCCGAACCGCGATTTCCACTGCGCGCTCTCCCTCCTTCAGCTGCCGGGCCGGCCCCGGGTCCTCCGACTGATCTCTCCTGCGGAGGTGCGAGTAGTCGACGCCCTGCGGGTCGTCCGACCGGCGGGCCGCACCCATGCCGAGTTCCTGTCTGCTGACGGTCAAGGTGCGGGTCGTGACCTCGACAGTCCCCCTCCCACCAGTCTCCGCGATGGCGTCACCCGCGTTGAGGAGCAGGTTCACCATCACCTGCTCGAGTTGAAAGGGGTCGGCCTGAACCGGAGGCAGGTCGTCGGCCAGCGCGACAACCGGTTCCACTCGCTGAAAGCGGCGCTGGACCTTCAGGAGCTCGACGGTTCGCGAAACGATCTCGTTGACGTCGAGCTGCCGGGGCGCCGCCGCCTTCGGACGGGCATACTCCAGGAGACCCCGCACGATTTCGTCGATTCTGCGTGCCTCGTGGGAGATTCCGTCGACCCACTCGCCGTCGACGTCCTCGCGCCGCCGGGCCAGTTCCACGTAGCCCATGATAGCTCCCAGCGGATTGCCCACCTCATGCGCCACCCCGGCCGCGAGGCGGCCCATGGAAGCGAGCTTCTCGGCCCTCACGAGGCGGCCTCGGGCGTCGGAAAGCTCCCTGTTGGTGCGGTCCAGAGAAGCCACGTTCTCCGATAATTGCTGCTGGTGCTGGATTAGCCGGTCCGCCATCCCGTTCACCGCTGAAGCCAGACGAGCCAGTTCCACGGTGTCGGAGGCCTCTAGTCGGTGGGTCTCGTCTCCCCGAGCGACGCGCTCCGACCCTCGCACCATCCGCTCCACCGGCTCCAGAACCAGTATCCGCAGCCGGTAATCGGCGAACAGTCCCAGCAGAAACAGGTTCACCACGGCGACGCCCGCGAGCCCGAGCCACAGGTAAACGGGTTGGAGTCCCAGACGCTGCCAGACGAAGACCACCACGACGAGTATGAAGAGGGCGAGGAAAAGCACGATCAGCAGCCCGCCGGTGAGGCGGAACCGAAGCGAGAGGCCGGCGGTCACCCGGTCCGGGCCCCGCCCCGCATCTGAGCCACCACTGCCACTACCAGCCCCCGAGTCCATGGAGCCATACTAGCCACCCGCGGAGAGATCGCGCTACGGGGTGCCGCGAGCCCGTACTGCAACCTGGCTCGCCGGCCCTGGGCCCATCCTGTTGGGATGAAGCAGCAGGTGCACCGGGCCCCGGGATATTCCGAAACTAGAGCGTCGAGTCCGAATAACACATCTGAGAGAGTATTTTGCTATTACACATTGCAACAACTGATATTGAGTGTATTTAACGTACATATATACACGAATACCTTGGATACCTTGACGTTCGCACAAGACTTGCATACACTGTGCGGCAACTGGTTCCAAGAACGCATCGGTCGAGTCCGATCGGTCCGAAACGGAGGAACGAGCATGACGCCAGACACGATCTTCGCCGCTCCCACGGAGCACGACGAGAGCGCCCGGTTCGACCACTATGGTAAGGATCTGGGAACGGATCCGGACGCCAAGGGGATCCTGGAGCTTTGCCGCGCGCTCAACGTCCGCTTCCTGAGGCTGACGTTCACCGACATCCTCGGGCACACGAAGAACGTCGAGGTGCCGGCGAGCCAGTTCCAGAAAGCGCTGGACGGCGAGATCCTGTTCGATGGTTCCTCGATCAAGGGCTTCGTCCGCATCGAGGAGAGTGACATGCTCCTCAAGCCGGACATGAGCACCTTCCGGGTCTTTCCGTGGGGAAACCCCGACGCCCGGGTCGCGAGGCTGATCTGCGACGTCTACAACCCGGACAACACACCGTTCGCCGGTGATCCCCGGCTCTGCCTCAAGCGTGTGGCCGCTCATGCGGAGGAGCTCGGATTCGTCATGCACGCCGGGGTGGAAGCCGAGTTCTTCCTCTTCCACTGCGACGAGACGGGGGGCGCCACCACGGTCACGCACGACCGGGGAGGCTACTTCGATCTCACTCCGGTCGACCTCGGCGAGAAGGCGCGGCGCATGATGGTCAACGATCTGGAGGCGATGGGCTTCGAGGTTGAGGCAGCCCACCATGAGGTAGCTCCGGGTCAGCACGAGATAGATTTCAAGTACGCCGAGGTCATGACGACCGCGGACGATCTCACGACTTTCAGGTTCATCGTGCGCAACGCGGCTCTCGCCCACAATCTGCACGCCACGTTCATGCCCAAGCCGATCTTCGGTCAGAACGGCTCCGGCATGCACACGCACCAGTCGCTGTTCAGGAATGCCGAGAACGCCTTCTTCGATGCCGACGGCGAGTTCCAGATCTCGGACGCGATGCGCCACTACATCGGCGGACTGAAGACGCACGCGAAGGCCGTGGCTGCGATCACGAACCCCCTCGTGAACAGTTACAAGCGCCTCGTGCCCGGGTACGAAGCGCCGGTCGATATCGCGTGGTCCCGGCGAAACCGCTCGCCGATGATCCGGGTGCCCGAGCGACGCGGAGTCGGCACGCGGGTCGAGTTCCGGATGCCCGATCCGGCCTGCAACCCCTACCTGGCCCTGGCCGTGCAGCTGGCCACGGGGCTGGACGGGCTGGAGAAGAGGATCGACCCGGGGCCTCCGGTCGACACGAACGTGTGGGAGCTCAGCGAGGAAGAGCGGTCCAAGTACCAGATGGAGAGCCTGCCGGCCAACCTGGGTGAGGCTATCGTCGAGCTGGAAAGCGATGAATTCATGCGGGAGACGCTGGGCGATCACCTGTTCAACAACTACGTGGCCGCCAAGAAGCAGGAGTGGGGAGAGTACATCGCCCAGGTGACGCGCTGGGAGCTGGACCGCTACCTCACGACGTACTGATCGCGCCGTCTCGGATCCGACGATCCGACAGGGGGGAGAGGAAGGGCCGGAGCGGAACTCGCCCGGCCCTTCGTTCATCACGGCTCCGCGACGCAGATCGTTGCTGAACGGAGCCGGATAGTCAATACTGCTCACGTTCTGCCCACTGGGAACAATGGGGTCCGAAGGCAGTTCCCTTAGGACGCACCGCCGTCCAGCTTCACGAACGGGATGAGCAGGCGCAGCAGGCTGAAGGTCCTCTGGCGGGCACGCGCCCGACCACGGTGGCGGACCGTTACCCGCTTCGTCCTCGAGCACGATATCGAGGAAGGGTGGCTGATCGTCGTGTTCGCGGCCGTGATCGGCGCCGGCGCCGGCTTCGCCGTCATAGGCCTGTACGAACTGGTGGACCGGGTTCGAGAGCTCGCCGGCTGGGCGCGAGAAGAGACCGGGCTCTCGATCGCCTCCTTCCTGGCTTTCCTGACCGTACCCCTGGGCTTGTGGGTCGCTAGGTCGATTCGTCGCCTGTCCGAGGGGGAGCCGGGCGGCGAGATGGTCCCTACGCTGATCCGCTGCTCGGCGAAGCGGGGAGGTGAGCTTCCGCTTCGGGATGCGATGCTCAAGCTCGGCAGCGCGGTCGTCACTCTCGGAAGCGGCGGGTCGCTGGGGGCCGAGGGACCGGTGGCCGTGGCCGGCGCCTCGGTCGGATCGGGTCTCGGCCAGAGCTTCCGTTTTGGGCCCAACAGGCGTCGGCTTCTGCTGGCCTGCGGCACGGCCGCCGGAATCTCCGCCGCCTTCAACACACCCATCGCCGGTGTCTTGTTCGCTCTCGAAGTCGTGATGGGGACGTTCGCGGTGGCCGCTCTCAGCCCGGTCGTGGTGGCCAGCTTGATCGGCGCCGTCGTCTCACGCCAGTTCCGGGGAGCCGATCCGGCGTTCGACATCCCATCCGAGTTCACGCTAGCCTCGCCGTCCGAGTTGTGGCTGTATCTGTTGCTCGGCCTGGCCTGCGGCGCGCTGGCCGTGCTCTTCGTGCGGGTGTATTACGGCGCACAGGATCTGCTGGACCGCCTGCTCGGACAGGGGTTCGCGGCTGCCCTGGTGGCCGGCGTGCTGGTCGCCGCTATGGGCCTGATTCATCCAGAGTTGCTGGGAGACGGGCGTCAGGGGATCGGGCTCGTTCTGTCCGCCCAGCTCCTCGGGGCGGAGGCCCTCGCGCTCGGGCTGATGAAGATCCTCACATCCGGCCTGACCATGGCCGGCGGCGGCGCGGGAGGTGTGTTCACGCCATCCCTGTTCGTAGGCGCGGCCTTCGGGAGCTTCTTCGGCCTTACGGCTCAGGCGGTGTTCCCGAACACGGGGATCACTCCCGAGGCCTATGCGCTGGTCGGGATGGCTGCGGTCGTCGCCGGAGCCACATTCGCGCCGCTGACGGCGATCATCATGATCTTCGAGATGACCGATGACTACGGGCTGATCCTCCCGCTGATGCTGGTGTGCGTGATCTCGTACCTCGTCGCTCGGCGCCTGTATGGCCAGTCCATCTACTCCGAGATCCTCGTCCGCCAGGGCGACCGAATCAGCCACGGGGCCGATCGGTCTGTTCTCGAGAACGTGGCGGTCTCCGAATGCTACAACCGTGACCCTCACGTCGTGCTCGAGGATGCTCCGCTCCGCAAGTTGCTCTCGCAGCTGAAGGGTTCCCGGCAGACAGAGTTTCCGGTGGTGAACCGTGAGCTGGAGCTGGTGGGGATGCTGAGCTACCAGGAGATCTCGAACGCGCTCGACGAGGAAGGGCTGTTCGAGCTGCTGATCGCGGCCGACCTGGCGGCTCCCGTGCCTGAGAGCGTCGTACCTTCGGAGTCACTCCTGGAGGCGACACGCAAGATGGGTCTGCGGGACATCGACTATATTCCGGTGGTCGACGCGGAGGGATCGCTTCGGCTTCTGGGGCTTCTGAGCCGGAGGGACATCATGGAAGCCTACCAGACGCACCTGCTTCTGCACGACTGACCGGTCGAGCCAAGGATTGATGCAACGCTTGCCCTGACGACAGACTGATGTCCGGTGCCGGCACTCGCCGAGCGGGCCAGCACGTGAACCGATCTTCGTTGCCAGCGGGAGAGCACGGATGAGAGTGACGATCGAGTACTGCAGGGTTTGAAACTACGAACCCAAAGCCGTCAGTTTGGCGGCAACGCTCACAGAGACCTATCCGGAACTCGACGTAGAGTACATTCCTTCGGGCGGCGGCGTGTTCGAGGTAACCCTCGACGGCAGACTGATCTATTCAAAGAAGGCGACCGGACGTCACCCTACCCACGAGGAGATCCTGAGAGCGATCGGCTAGGAGTTGCGAACGCCGCATCCCGGCCTCGCACTCGGTACGCGACGGCCTGCGAAGCGAGCCGTTCTACGGAGGGATGCGTCTTCGGCGAGCGACGTCAGCGCGGGCGCCGCTCGCGAAACGCTCCCGGTGGGTAGCGAAGGTAGAGGTAGGCGAACAGGGCCAGCGAGAGCGTCGCTATGAGCGTGTCGCCGGTCACGAGGTAGCCGGTCAAGCCGAGAAAAGCCTGCCCTTCGGCCAAGGCCCACACGAGTATGGCCGCGGACATGGCGCGCCCCTCGCTGTACTCGCCCGCGTGCAGGCGTCCGGTGACGATTCCGGCGACCAGGGTCGCGCCCACGGCCACGGCGAGCCACGCGATCCGCATCAGCGCCGAGTCCAGACCCGACTCGATCGGGCCCACCACCAGGAAGGCGACGGCCGCATAGATAAGCACCCCGGCCGCCAGGGCTACGTAGACCATCGGAAGTTGGGCGGACCGGCGACTCGGTTCGGAATCTAACATCGAAGGTGTCTCGCGTCGTGTGGCCTCACAGCGCCCGGGCAGGGGGAACGTTCGGGCGCCTGGCGTGTTCCACGTAGTGAGAGAGCCCCCGGAGCCACGGTACCTTCCTTGGATCCTATCCCCGCAGTCGATCCGTGGCCGAGGGGGTTTTCTTCGTCAGCCGGGTCCGTCCCGTGACGAGCGTCTGACTATACGCCGCCCCACCTGTCGACGCAAATCACTCTGCCAGTCCGCCTTTCATCTCTCGCTCCGACAGCCAGTTGACGTCAGTCGACGACAGTCCTTCCCACTCCAGGCCGATGAAGCCATGGACCGTGTCTGCACGTACGAAAGCGAAGACCGCCGGTCGTCGCCCGTAGAAATAGAGCCCGATCTCGGCCGATGTGGCAGGAGTGAGGACGCGGTTGGCGTTCCGTACGCGCAGGTGCCGGAACGGCTTTCCGCCGTGTATGCAGCGACGTGCGTCGTGCTCCACACAGTAGCTGACTCGAGGCCCGAACGAGAGCGCACGGTGGTGAGCTCCCGCGAGACGATCCATCACGCTCTGCTCGCCGAGCGCCAGCCAACGCTCCGGGTTCTCGGCCACACGGCGCAGCTCCCTGGCCACGCTCCGAAGCTCGATGGCGCCAGGAGAGAGGTCCACCACCTCGTGTCCGAGCAGGCGTGGCGTACCGTCGACGGCCTCGACGAGCAGCCACGTCTGGGGGTATTCCCTGAGGCCAGGCTGGATGAGACGGTTGGTCACGACTCTGCCCTTCCGTAGCGGTCCTGCAGGCGAACCACGTCTTCCAGTTCCGGCGTGCTCACCTCCAGTACGACGCAGTCGTCGAGGGCCTCCATGCGATGCACCGTACCCGGCGCGACCTCCACCGCCTCGCCGGGACGCCACTCGAATTCGTCGTCACCGAGCGTGAAGCGCATCCGGCCCGACTGAAGGTAAAGCGTCTCATGCTTGACACGATGAAACTGGAGCGAGAGCAGGTGCCCGGCTCTGACTTCGAGCACCTTGCCCGCGTAGCTCTCCGTGTGGGCGTACCAGATCTCTCTCCCCCAGGGCTTGTCCACGACCTTCGGTTCGTGCTGTGGTCCGCTCATTCGCTACCGCTCTTCGAGGGCCGAGGCGCTCCCGGCTTCCTTTCGGGTGCCGGATAATGTACCTGGAGTCGCCGAAGCGACAAGCGGGCAGGCGGGCCAAGGTCGCAGGTCGGCGCCCGCCGGCATCATCGGAAGTCTCTACTGTGGCTTCGACCGAGGTCTCCGTCGAGACCCAGGCGTTCCACACGTCGGGTGAGTACGTTGACGACCCCCTGCTCGCTTTCCACCACCCCGCCCATCAACAGGAGTGGGGCCCTGAGAGAATCGCGGAACCTTTCCCGAACATCGGGCATCACCACGAAGTTCGCGAAGCCCGACTCGTCCTCGAGGGTCACGAACATCACTCCTTTCGCGGTCCCGGGGCGCTGACGGCAGATCACGAGGCCGGCTACCTCCACCTGCTCACCACTCCTCCGACTCTTCAGTTCCCGAGCGGAGAGGATTCCATGTCCCGACAGTGTCTTCCTGAGGAGCTCCATCGGATGTCCTTCGGTGGAAAGGCCTACACAGCGGTAATCGGCGGCCACACGCTCGAGCTTCGACATCGCGTGCAGACGCTGGCGTCTTTCCGGTCTCCGACGGGCCAGCGGGCCCGCATCGCCGCGGACCTGGCGCAACAGCTCCCATAACGCATCCCGACGGCCGGGCCACAGACTCTCGAAGGCCCCCGCCTCGGCAAGCACCCGCAGCTCCGCCGCGCCGAGCCCGCTGCGCTGGATCACATCCTCCACGCTCCGGAAGGGTCCCTCCTCGAGAACCGCCCTCAGCTTGTCCCGCGCCGCCGGACCGAGACCGTTCACGAGGCGCAACCCGATTCGCAGAGCGGGGGGAGTCTTCCCTTCGCTCACGCACGCTCCGGACTTCGGAGCCTCGTCAGAGCTTCGCTCCAGTGTGGAGTCCCAATCCGAAAAGGCGAAATCGACCGGACGTACTTCCACCCCATGCCGGCGAGCGTCGTGAATGATCGTCGACGGAGAGTAGAAGCCCATCGGCTGGGCGTTGAGAAGCGCCGCGTAGAACTCGGGAGGATAGTAGTGCTTGAGGTACGCGGAGGCGTACACGAGCAGAGCGAAACTGGCCGAATGGCTCTCCGGGAAGCCATAGTTGGCGAAGGCGGTAAGATACTTCAGCACCTGGGCGGCCACTTCCGGGGCGACCCCGTTGGCTCGCAGGCCGCGGATCAGGTCCCGCTCCACCTCCTGCATCTTCCTGTGAGAGCGCTTGAACCCCATCGCCCGGCGCATGTTGTCGGCCTGGGCCGGGGTGAAGCCAGCAAGGGCTATGGCCACCTTCATCCCCTGTTCCTGGAACAGCGGAACGCCAAGCGTACGCTTCAGGAGGGGCTCCAGCCGCGGATCGAGATATGTGACCGGTTCTTCTCCCCGTCGGCGCCGAAGGTAGGGGTGGACCATGTCGCCCTGAATCGGACCGGGACGGATCAGAGCCACCTCAATGACCAGGTCGTAGAAACAGCGCGGTTGGACCCTGGGAAGAGTATTCATCTGCGCCCGTGACTCGATCTGGAAGACTCCCACAGTGTCCGCCTCGCAGATCATGTCGTAGACCGCCGGATCGTCCGGGGGAAGATTCGCGAGGTCGATGGTCACCCCCCTCGTGCGCCGCACGTACCGGATCGCGTCTCCCAGCAACGTGAGCATGCCCAGGCCCAGCAGGTCGAACTTGATGAAACCGGGCAGATCCAGATCGTCCTTGTCCCAGTGAATGACCGTGCGGTCCGGCATGGAGGCCCGCTCCACCGGAACAAGCTCGCCCAGCCGTCGGTCGGAGATCACGAACCCGCCCACGTGGATCGAGCGGTGGCGCGGCAGATCCTCCAGTCCGCAAACCGCGCGCAAGAGGGCGGGAAGCCGCCGATCACGACGATCGAGCCCCGCACGCACGGCTCCTCCCTCCGCCAGCCGTCGAGCCGCCTCAGTCGCACCGCCGCGATCCACCTCGACCGAGAGCCGGTTGCTCTCCTCGGTCGAGAATCCGAGCACGCGTGCCGCGTCGCGCACGGCCATCTTGCCCCGGTAGGTAATCGCCTCGCACACCATGGCGGCGTGCGCCCGCCCGTACTTCCGGTAGACATACTGGAGCACCTCCTCCCGATCGCGGTGAGCGATGTCCAGGTCGATGTCGGGAGGCTCATGACGCGATTCGGAGAGGAAACGCTCGAACAACAGATCGAGCCCGATCGGGTCCACCGCCGTTATCCCAAGGCAGTAACAGACGGCCGAGTTCGCCGCCGATCCTCTTCCCTGCACCAGGACGCCGCGCCGGTTCGCGAATCGGACGACGTCCCACATGATCAGGAAGTAGTCGGCCAGATCGAGGCGCCGGATCACGTCCAGCTCGTGCCGGACCTGCCGCCGGTGCCGTGGCCCGTAGCGTTCCCCGTAGCGCTCGCGGGCCCCATGCTCCACCAGTGCCCGCAGGAACGCGTGGGAGTCCCCTCCGCCAGGCACCCCGAAAGGCGGCAGCCTAGGCTCCAGGTCGGTGATGTGGAAACGGCACTCGTCTGCGACCTCGATCGTGCGCCGGAGGACCTCATCGTCCCAGCGCTCCGCCATCTGGGCGGCGCTCTTTATGTACCATTCGCCGTTCGGCTTCAGCAGATCGCCGGCTTCGTCGAGGGTGATGTCGTACCGCAGGCACGTAAGCACATCGAAGACGATCCGATCCGCCGGGTGTGAATAACGAGGAGAATTGACGGGCACCCACCGTACTCCGGTGCGCCCGATGTATTCCAGCCAGGCGGCGCAACGCCGCGCGTCCTCCGGCAGGCCATGATTCTCGAGAGCCAGGTGGAAGCGGCCGGGGAACAGCTCACGGAGCCGTCCCAGGCGGTATTCCAGCCCGGGCGTGCACGGCACCGGATCCTCCGTCTTCAGGAGACAGACCAGGCCCTTCGTGCGTCCTTCCAGATCGGGAAATACAAGGGAAGGAGATCCACGGGGTGAAGAGAGCCGGGAGGCGGAGATGAGGGCGGAGAGGTTGTGATACCCGTCGCGGTCGCGGCACAGAAGCACGAGACGGAGCCGTGATCCGCTCCTTCCGCCGCCGACGCGTATCTCGCCGCCGATGATGGGCCGCACTCCGAGATCTTCGCAGGCGCGCGTGAATCGTACTGCACCACCCAGATCGAAGACATCGGCGAGGCCGAGAGCGGAAAGCCCGACCTCAGCGGCCCGCTCGGCCAACGACTCGGGGTTGGAGGCGCCGTCGAGAAGCGAGAAGGCCGAACGTGCCGCAAGCTCTACGTAGTCCGGTCTCCTGACAGGCATCGCACCACTTCCCTCCGCGAATCGGCTCTCCACTTCGCTCCAAGATGTTCGCTCCGGGAGATGATCCGACGCCGTGCAGGAGGACGCTTCCGTGAGCGAGAGTTGCGGCCTCTCCCGAAGCTTCTCAATCCCACCAGCCGTGGAGGTACCATCTGAGCTCCCCACTCCTCCTCCTGTACTCGCGAAACAGCCACAGGAGCTCCCCCTCCGTCGTGCAGACTCGGAAGTACTCCCGGTGATAAGGATCCTTCCACCAGTCACCGGACAGCCGTTCCGGCCCTTCGGCCGCCACCAGTCGGTGTTGTACTCCGGCGTTCTCCACTTCCACGAGCCGTCCTTCTTCGGTCCGCACCCGCACCGTCACCGGCTCGGGAAGAAGCCTCAGGACGCTGGAGAACGGTTCGCGCCCCATCGGTAGAGGCGGCGATCCGGGCGTGAGCGCGGGGATCGGTATCCGACGGGAGACGGCCGCCGAACGGGGCGTGCGTGACCGACCGGAAAGAGATCGCTCACGAACAGCGGCGGGCACGACCTCGGCCCGTCGCCAGGCGTTCCGCGTTTCCGGGCGATTGTCCGGAAGTGGACATGGCAACACCACCCCATCATCACCTATCCGGGCGCGCAGCCGGGAAAGTGCAGCAGCGGCCGCCATCGGGTCACGCCACTCGACGGCGAACAGGTCTCCCTGTCGAACACCGGGCGAGGCACTCTCCTCCACCTGCAGAGCGAGACCAGCGACCGGCGCGGAAAGCCGCCCGTTCGCCTTCGCGGCCCGCACCAGGGAAGCCCGACAGAGATCGTACAGCAACCGCTCGTTGCGCGTGGGACGGGCGGGAATAACGGAGGCACTCTTCCGGTCGCCGTCCGCCAGGCAAAGCTCGAGGGAAAGGCGAGCCGCGCAGACCGCCTGGCGGGACAGATCCATACAGACTCGGTCCAGGAGATGGCGAAGCACGAACAGCAGCGGTTCGAGGGTCTCAGTGATTCCTTCCAGCTCCAGCGAGGCGTCCGGAAGCATCCTGTGCTCGATGGGTCGGAAGAGCCGCCCGTCCTCCCCGCACGCCAGCCGATGCGCCCTGGAGCCTTCCGGTCCGAATCTCGCCTCCAGCTCACCGCGCTCCCGTCCGGCAAGGTCACCGACCCACCGGAATCCCAGTGCCCTCAGAGTCTCCCCGAACTCCTCCGGAAGCGGCAGGATGGAAAGCGGTAGAGGGGCGAGAAACTCCCGCTCCGCGCCTGGCGCTACGATCAGCGCTCCCTCCTCCCGGTGCAGAATTCCAGGGTGGTGCGGATGAGGAGATCCTGCAGCCAGGCGACTCGCGGCGTCCGCGGCTACCGCGACGTCGGCGATGCCTACCAGGGGATCCGAAAAGCCGGCCGTCGTGGCCGCTTCCCGCAGCGTCCCGGCCAAGGCAACCTCTCCTCCCCGACGCCCCCACCCACGCGCGTCGACCCGACACAGGCCGGGGCCGGCAAGCGCGATGCGAGGCGAGCCCGCCAACAATGCCGTGGCCAGCTGGTGGGAGGACGACGGGTCCATCGGTCCTGCCGTTCCCGAGACGTCGACCCGGACCGATGCGATGCGGTTCATTCCCTCGAGAGGGGCCCCTCAAGCCGGTCCCTTGCGATCACGTGCCGGCACTTCGGGCCGCCTGCAGGGAGTGGGACACAGAAGCGGCACCTCCAGGGAGCCGTGCTTGTCCACCCGGACCCACACCGGCCGCAGAGCGGGAAGAAAAGGCCCGAAGGGCATTCCGCGTACCGGCTCTACCCTCCCGGCGCGAAAGGAGAGGCGAAGCGCGGCCAGCGGCACTTGCCCCACCATCACGAACACCGCGCTCGCCTCCTCGGCCAGTCGCTGCAGGCGGACCGTCACGCTCCGTCGCAGCGAGGCGTCTCGGCCCTCGCGTTCGCCTTGCGAGGCGAGCTGGAGCGCCACCGTCCCGAACGCCCCGCTCCGCAGGAGGAGATCGGCACACCAGGCCGCTTCACTCTCCGTGCGTGGCCGCACGACCCAAAACCGCCCTTCCCCCTCCACGAGGCTCGTCCAATCGGGCGCGAACAGCGTCCCGCCAGTATCTACGAGAGCGACCGACTCACCAGCGGAGCGCAGCCGTTCAAGGGTGACCCTCAGCAAGGACGTCTTCCCACTGGAGCGGGAGCCGGACCATTCGATGACCCGTCCGCGCGGCAGACCGCCTTCCGGCAGCAGTGTGTCCAGTGGGGTAATGCCGGTGGAGACGACCGCCCCGCGCTTCGGTGGTCGCGCCTCGATCCTCTCGATCTCCCGTTCCAGCCGGAGAATCGCCGTCGAGCGACCCATACCCGCCTCCTCATGAATACCGAAGAAAACCCGAAAGTGATTCGGATAATATCACCTCCATCGGCGGTGGACAAGGTGGAGGAATAGCCTAGTGCAGGGGTGCTAACGCGGACGCCGGACGCCGGCTCTCAGGCCGATGGCGACCGTCCAGAAATCGGTCAGGCCGCTGTCAGTCGACTCGCCGGGAGGCGCTTGATACCGCACGAAGCTGTCGAGCGCGACCTGTGGGCTGAACGCGTACCACAGGCGGAGCGTGGCGTCCCAGAGGTCGCCATCCAGCGCGGGGTTCACCTCGCTGCTCACGTTCCCGTAGGCTACGCCCGGCTCGAAACCCACCTTCGAGGCCTCGTATCGCAACAGAAGCCCGGCGCGGAGCTCCTTGGCGGGGTCACGCGTAACCGTGGACCCCGCGTAATCACCGTAGGAAAGGGTGGGCCTCAAGGTGACATCCGAAACGACCTCGAAGCCCGCCTCACCGTACACCACCCAATCGTCCCGATCGAACCAGTGGCCCAGCCATCCCTCGAACCTCAGCCACCCAGCACCCCCCAGGCCGACTGCCTGACCCAGCGTCCAGGTCGATTGGATCGTTCCCTCGGGCGGGTGCGTGCGGCGGCCGTATTCGAAGTACGTCTCGTTGCCCGTTCCCCACGAGTACCCGATTCCGCCGTAGCCCGCTTCGATGTCCACGTTGCCCCGCACGAGGTACGGATGCCTGAAGTTCAGCGCATTGTCGTATGCCCCCCACAGCTGCAGGCCACGCACCAGATTGAGGCGAAGCTCGACCCAGCGGAGGCTCGCGTCGCGGGTGTTGTCGAAGGTGTTGCCGCCCCACAGGTCCGTTTCCACGACCATCGGATGGCTCGAGAGCCGCTGCAGGCCCCGGCGTGCCTGTTCGTTGTCGGGGTCCAGGACGAGCGCCTGCTCGTAGGCGGACCTCGCCGCGTCGGTGCGTCCCAGGTCCGCTCGCGCGTCGCCGAGTCCGACCCACCCGGCCGGGTCGCTCTGGTTCTGGGTCAGAGCGAGTTCGTACCAGGTCGCGGCCTCCTGCGGCCTGCCCTCCCCCCGGCTCGCCCGGGCCATTCCGAGCTGCGCGTCGTACCGCGAAGGCGCGAAGCGGAGGATCTCCAGATACCGTTCCCTCGCCTCGCCGTACTGTCCGGCGACCAGGTAGCTCTCGGCGATGCCGATCCGCGCCTCGAGCCGTTCTGGCTCGGCCGCGGCCACCTGCTCGAACAGAACCCGTGCCTGTTCTGGGCTCCCAGCGGCGAGAAGGGCCGCCGCCTGGGCCAGGGCGGACTCGATCTCGGACAGCGCCATGCCCCCGCGGGTGATGGGAAACAGGACGCTTCGGCTGAGATCTCCGGCCGTGGCTACGACTTCGGTCTCGGTCCCTGACATGCCCATCGTGACCCGAACGGTGGCCCTGCCCTGCGCGTCCGTCAGCGCTGCTGCGGGCTCCACCGCTCCGTTGATCGCCGAGAACAGCACTTCCCGGCCCTGCACGGGGTCTCCGTCGGCGTTCTTGACCTCCAGCACCAGGGGCTGGTCCAACGTCTGGCCACCGTCCGCCGACTGCGCGGCTCCGGCGACGACGGCGATCTCGGCCACCTCGGCAACGCCTCGCTGCACGGCGATCTCGCCGAGCGTCGCTGCGCCGGAAACGACGACTAGATTCGCCGCTCCGCGTAGGTCTTCCGGGCTGAGACTGGCCGTGAACACGCCTGCACCGGAGGCCTCGCCAGCGGACAGATAGCGATCACCCGCCTCTCCCGAGGCACGCAGCGCTACGGGGGCACCCGGGACCGGATTGCCGTAGGTGTCCTGCACCTCCACGCGGAGCGTGACATCCTCCGTCGCTACGACCAACGGATCCGGCGCGGTCGCTACTTGGACCGGGGCGCCGGCGGTGACCCGCACCGTCACCGCCACAGAGCCTCCCAGCTCCTGGTCGCCGGCGTCCAGGCTCAGGTTGTAGGTGCCGGCCAGAGTTCCAGCCGCGAACTGGAACACGGCGGCCCCCTGCGCGTCGGTGACCGCCACCGCGGTGCGACCGTCACCGCCGCGGATGTTCGCTGTCCCCACGAGACGCAGGCCCACACCGGCGGCCGGGGTGGTGTTCCGTTGCAGGCGGACGCTAACGGAGACGTTTCCGCCCACGGGCACAGTGAAGATGCTTCGCGGCAGCGAGACTTCCAGCGCCGTTGCGCGGGTACAACTGTCGATCGCACTCATCACGGCCGCGTCCGCGCCGAGGGCCCTGAAATCCGACCGGTCGCGCTCGCTTGGAGTAAACGAGAGGCAGCTCTGGCCGATGATGCCAGCGACCTCTGCCTTCGTGTACGTCGTCCCCGACAGGAGGCGAATGATGTCGCTCTTCTGTAGCGGCACTGCCTGCTGCGCTATGAGCGAGGAAGTCCCGGTAAACGCCAGCAGCGTCAGGAGCGTCAGCTTCGGGGGAAGCGATATGCGCATGGGTTTCCTCACCCGGGGCGCTGGCACCCCGACGCGTCGAAGTGATCGTTAACCTCGTTCATTCCCCGTACGAGGCGGTTGTACTCGGCCGTCGCCGCGGAGTCCGCCGCCGCGGCGAGGCTCGCGAAAGCCGCTGCCAATCCCACGAAGGCGTCGTCGGTAGCCGCGTAGCCCGACGCCAGCAGGTCGCAACCGATACGGCCGAGGTCGAAGTCCTGGCTTCGCTCGCCGTAGCGGGTGACCGCGCCGTCCAGCTCGGCCGAGAGCTGAGTGAACCGACGGACCTCCGGCGACACGGCCGGCGTCGGTGTCGGCGCGGGCGCGCTTCGCCGCATCGCCCCGCGAACCATGAAGATCGCGACGAAGAGGACCGCGAGCGCGGCTACGATCCCCAGATGCCGGAGGCGGTGTCTCGGAAACCAAGGAAAGGGCCGCTCTTCTGAGTCGGCGGCAAGAACCAGGGTCATCGAATCGGGGGAACCTGCTTCCGGACCGCTCTCGGCCGTGAGCTTTTCGACCTCACTCTCCCCGACGCCATGCACCGGGGCCGCCACCTCCTCCACCTCGCAATCGGCCTCGTAGTTGGTCCAGTTGAGCACCGTCGGCAAAGGCCCCTCGGCAGGGACGGCTCCGGGCAGCAAGAGCTCCCGGAACGGAGCTGGCTCTCCATCGATCCGCCCGCCCTCCTGCGGCCGGAAGATTGCGCCCATGGGGCGCTCCGGATCCGGTACGATGAGCATGCAGCACTGCCAGGGCTCGGCGAAGTAGCGACGGTTCGTCTCCTGATCGCCCTCCGAGAGAAACAGGCCCAGCAGATAGTGGCTGTGGTACCATCCTAGAAGCACGCCGCCGTGTTCCTGGAACTCCTGCTGGAAGTCGGCCCACGCTCTCAGCAGATACGTTGCCGGAGCGTCCTCGGAGAAGGGCTCGGCGGCAGCCAGCGTGCGGTCGACCAGGGCATAGTGGATCCCCGAGTCGGGGCAACGGAACAGCGATCCCACCATGAAGCCGAAGCAGGCCTCGCGGCTGTCCGCCGACACGTGGCTCGTGGCCCCGGCAAGGGCCGCCTGGCCTATGAACAGCTCATATGGTCCGCTCGTGGCCGGCGGGTGCGGACTCCCTGCGTCCCGGCGGGGGGTCCAAAGGATGGAACGCTCCGCCGGAAACGGGGCCCTCCTGTGCGGTGCGCGTCCCGCTTCTCCCGGCCGCTCACCGCGGCCGTGTGCCGCGTCCTTCAGCGGCACGCTCGGGTCGCCGTGCTTGTCGCTCATGGCTCTTCCCGCCGCGAAGTCACTGTATGGCTATTAGATCGAGGATCGGAACCCCCATCAGAGCAGAACGGCCCGTTCTCACGCGGGCAAGGAGGTCCAGGGTCTGCAGAGGCCTCAGGTCCTCCACCTGTATGACCAACTCCGGCGGAACGGCGATGTATACGAAACCCTCCGATCGATCTTCAGCCCGGGCGAGGATGAACGGCTCTCCCTCGTAGAAGTCCGAACGCACGGCTTCCGCCCTCTCCAGCGAGACGAACTGGACTCGCCACTGGACCCGGCGCCCGACGTACTGCTCCGGGTTGGCGCGGACGTCGGTTGCCGTCAGCACCGCGGATTCGGCTGCCGAGTCGGCGGGCAGCGTAGCTGCCTCCCAGACCCAACCCTCCAGTCTTACTCGGGCCCAGCCTCCCTCCCGGGCCAGAACCTCCAGGTCCGTACCTGCCGGTACCGTTGCCACCGTGTCGCCGTCCGGGGAGACGTGAAGCCTCACCGCTGATCGCGAGACAATTCTACCCGCGGGACCAGCAGAGGGTCTCCCTCCCGCCTCGGGCGCCGCCGAGTCGGAAGCCGCCGGAACGGCCGGCGCGGGTTCCGCGGGAGCAGCCGCCGTCACGTCCGTGAGCGACTCCTCCCACATCCAGGCGGTCCGGCGCACCCTTGTCCAGCTGCCCCGCCGCTCCAGACTGTCCAGAAGCATTCCGCGCAGGAGCACGGCGGCGCGACGTGCCTGGCGGTCGGGAGACTCCCTTAGGTTCTCCCCACCGGCTTTGTCAACGACCAGATCGAATCCCTCGCGATCCGTCGCTCCCACCGAAGGGGTCCAGATCCAGCCCTCGAGGGTTACCCTGAGCCATCGCCCCTGACGGCCCTTTGCCTCCAGGCGGGTTCCCTCCAGTACTGTCGCGAGCTTGTTGTTAGAGGTGACTCTGGGTTCCTTGCGGAAGTTCTCCCCGGGGACGGAGACACGTACAGTCTGGGCAGTCGCGCCAGCCGTCCAGCCGCCCAGCAGGGCGGCCGCGAGCATCGTCCTGAAAGCGAGTCCTCCCCGCGGCATGAAAGCTGGAAATGGTGGGGCGTCGCCTCTACATTGGCCGGGCCGGAGTCCCGGCGCGGGGCTCCGCGCTTCTGCGCCCCGCTTCGGCGGGGCGCCGCATTCATGGCATCGAGTATAGACGACCTCTGGAACAGGTGTCAATGAACCACATTCGGCTTCGCCCGATGCGTCGGACGACCCTACCAGCGGCGCGGCAGGGGCTACTGTTTCTCGCCGTCATGGTGGTGAGTCCGGGAACGGCCGCGGCCCAGCAGGAAGAGATCGGGACGCCCTACAGATGGATCGAACGGGGGACTCGGGTCGGGATCTTCGCTGGCTACGTCTTCGCCGACCGAGGCGATTTGCAGATGGGGCCCGGACCGACGGCCATGATCGGCGCCAGGCTGCGTACGCGGCTGAGCAGTCCGCTCTCCCTGGAGCTCAACCTCGCCTTCGGGTCCTCTGACAGATACGTGATCGACCCGAGGCTCGACACGTATCCCGAGCCGGTAGACACCGTGGGCCTGGACTGGATGATTGCCCAGCTCAACCTGCAGCTGGCACTCACCGGAGCCCGATCGCTGCATCGATTCCAGCCGTATATCCTGCTCGGAGGCGGTATCATGCTGGGGATCAGCGAGGAAAGGAGCGAACACTTCATCGACCCGACCGAATCCGCCTTTCGCTTCGAGCTCGGGACGGCGCCTGCCCTTACCATCGGGCTGGGTGCGGAGTGGGACATATCCAGCAAGCTCGGGCTCGGCTTCGAGGTGCGAGACAACATCTGGCGCATCAAGGCGCCCGACGCCTTCTTCCTGCCGGACGTTCTGGCCGGGATCGTGGAATCCGGTGCTCCTGCTCCGAAAGAGTCGGAGTGGCTCAACAACATCGAGCTGACGGCCGGGCTTTACTACTACTTCTGATCCGGCAGGCCGTGCGGTGACAGTGGACTCGGGCTCTTCGCTACACGTCGCCCCCGAGGTGCCTCTCGTCCTCGAGGTCGACGGCACGGCCGTGGCCAGATGGCATTGCACCCCCAAAGACCTGGAGGCGCTCGCCGCCGGCTGGCTGCTGAGCGAAGGGCACATCTCGGTGCCGGAAGACATCCGGGGGCTGGGGTCGGACGGAAGCGGCGTCCTGACGGCCCGGCTCGACGACGAAGCCTCCCGGGCTCTCCTCCGGAGGGTCGGCGCGGAGACGGGCCCAGCGCCCTCGCGGGCGGCTCTCGAGCACGTCCCCCGGCGTCCGGCGCGACTCTCTCGGCGTAGTGAGAACCTACTGCTGAGACCCGCGCGCCTTGCGGCTCTCTTCCAGGATATGCTCGATCGAGCGCCACTAAGGGCTGCGGGAGGGGGTCTGCATACCGGTGGGCTGATCGTGGACGACGCCCTGGTGCACGTGGCGGAGGACGTGGGGAAGCACAACGTGGTTGATAAGTTGATCGGGTGGGCGGTACTGGAACGGTGGGCGCTGGAGGGCTCGATCGTGCTGCTCAGCGGCCGCATCACGGCGCCGGTAGCCGCCAAGGCCTGCCGTACCGGAGTCGCAGCCATGGCGTCGATGTCGATCCCCACGACCCTGGCACGGGACCTGGCACGGCGCTCAGGACTCGTCCTGGTAGGCCGATCTCGCTCGTCCAGCCCCCAGATCCACTGGCCCTGATGGCCGTCGCGACCCAGGCGCTCGGGGTAGTGCTCGCTGGAGGAGGCAACCGGCGATATGGGTCGCACAAGGCCCTGGCGTCCGTGGCCGGAGTCCGGCTCGTGGACCGGGTGACGGCGGCCCTGGGGAGTACCGTCGACCGTGTCGTCCTCGTCGCGAACGAAATCGACGCTTACTCGCCAATCGGCCTCCCCGTGCGGCCCGACGCCAGGCCCGGGACCGGGGTTCTGGGCGGGATTCTGACCGGTGTGAGCTGGGCAGCGGAAGACGGGCTGGACCTGGCCGTCGTGGTGGCGTGCGACATGCCGTTCCTGCCCGCGAGCCTGCTGAAGGAGCTGGTGGAGCGCGGCGGATCGGAGTGGATCACGATTCCGGCCAGCGATGGACCTCGAGGGATGGAGCCCCTTTGCGCGGCTTACGGCGTCGGCTGCCTGCCAGCCATCGAGGCGGCCCTGGACCGCGGTGACAGGGCGGTGGTCTCGTTCCTTCGCGATGTCGCCGTGCGGCGGCTCGAGCTCGAGGCGGTGCGCAGGCACGGCGATCCGGCCCATATATTCCTGAACGTGAACCGGCCCGAAGACAGGGAACGGGCGGAGCGCTTGCTGGGCGGACGAACTCGCGGCGGGCAGGGAGATGCTTCGGCATCGGCCGGCAGCAGCAACACCTCACCGACCCCGGAGGATCAACGATGAAGCGATCTCTCAATGCGCGATCGCGGCGACTCGTCGCGGGCGTCCTGGTGGGTCTGGCAACGACTCTGACAGGCCACGTGACGTTGGCTCCGGCACAGGAGGCGGCCACACCTGCCAGATTCTCCACACCGATCGGCACGGCAGGTGAGCTTGGAGCCAGGCTCGACGCTATTCTATCGGATCCCGCGCTGGCCCGCGCTCACATCGGTCTCACGGTGCAGGTGGCGGAGACCGGCGAGATCCTGTACGAGCGCAATGGAGAGAAGCGCTTCATTCCGGCCAGCAACAACAAGATCATCACCGCTGCCGTGGCACTGGACGTCCTGGGACCGGGGTACCGCTGGACGACACGCCTTCTGGCCGACGGCACGATACTCACGGGAACCCTGCGCGGAGACCTGTGGGTCGTCGGCAGCGGCGACCCCTGGCTCACGCAGGACGATGTGGACAGGTGGCCGGAACTGCTTCGAGAGGCGGGAATACGTCGCGTTACGGGCGATCTCGTGGGCGATGACAGGGCGTTCGCCGAGCCTCAGTGGGCGGACGGGTGGACGTGGGGCGATACCTACGCCGGCTGGGGTGCCGGCGTTAGCGGACTCCAGGTGAGTCCGAACACGGTGGCCCTCCGGCTGTTCCCGGGACCGGGCATCGGCGGCCCGGCAATCCTGGAGCGGGAGTGGCCCGGTCCGGAGCTGGACTTCACTCCGGGCGTCTACACCGGCGCCCCGGGCTCGGAGCTGCGCCTGCGATGGCTTCCGGGAACGGGCGACGAACCGGCGGAGCTGGCCGGCTGGATCGCGCTGGACGCCGATACAGTGGCCCTCGACGTGGCCGCCCGTGACCCGACTCAGTATGTGCTTGAGCTGTTCCGCGGCAGCCTAGAGCGCGCGGACATCAGGGTCGATGGACAGGTCCGCGCCATCCAGAAGGACGAGCCGCGGGCGGAGCCCAGCTGGGCGGGTGAGATCAGATCGGATTCGCTGGGCGCGGTCCTCGCCGAGATGCTCAAGGAAAGCGACAACCAGATGGCGGAGTCGATCCTCCGAACTCTGGGTCTCGCCACCACCGGAATGGGCTCGGCGCAGGCCGGCATCATGTTGGTCGAGGAAACCCTGGCGAGGTTCGGGGTCGAGCCTGACGCGGTGCGGATCGCGGATGGCTCCGGTCTGTCCAGGAACAACCTGGTGACTCCCAATGCAATGACCCGGCTGCTGCGCGCCATGTGGCGCCATCCTCAGTACGAGGTCTTCCTGGCCTCGATGCCGATCGCCGGAGTCGACGGAACCCTGCGCAAGCGTCTTGTGGGGACGGCGGGTCGCGGGAACGTCAGAGCCAAGACCGGTTCGCTCTCGACGGTTCGTGCCCTTTCCGGCTACCTCACGGACGGACGAGGCGAAACGCTGGTCTTCTCTCTTCTGCTGAACGGATACGACACGCCGGGCGACGTGGCGGTCGCCCTCGAAGACCTGCTGGTGGAACAGATCGCGCTGTACCGCCGCCCGGTGGATCCGGGTTGGCCACAGTACCGAGAGGACGACCAGTGAGCGGGACGGCGAGGGACGATACGCCTGGGCCCGACTGGCTGTCTTACAGGGAGGCCTTCCAGAGCATCGTCGAGCGCGTGAGCCCGCTCGATACAGAGATGATCAAAGCAGACCAGGCTCTAGGCCGGGCGCTTGCGCAAGACGTCGCGGCCGCCGTGGACCACCCTCCCTGGGACAATAGTGCGATGGACGGCTTCGCGGTTCGGGCGAAAGACGTCACCGGCGCGTCCGAGGAGGAGCCCGTAACCCTCCCGCTCTCGGACGACGTCCCGGCGGGCGGATTCCCCTGTGGGGCCCTCCAGGAGGGGACGGCCGTCCGGGTGATGACCGGTGCGCCCGTGCCGGAGGGCTCGACTGGAGTGATTCGGATCGAGCACACGAACGGCGGAGACGACGGCCATGTGACCTTCTTCCGCGCGTCCGATGCGAAGAGGAATATCAGGCTCCGTGGCGAGGATCTGGCGTGCGGGGAGCTCGTGCTGCGGTCCGGGGACGAGGTGACGCCGGCGGGCGTCGGCGTACTCGCCATGACCGGGGTACGGGAGGTCCCGGTCGGCAGGCGGCCCCGCATCGGAGTGCTCGCGAACGGCGATGAGCTGGCGGATTTCGACGAGTTGGACGAAGTATTGGCCGGCCGTAAGATCATGAACTCCAACAGTTATGCCCTTGCCGCTCAGCTGCGCTCCGCCGGGGCCGAGCCGGTGTCGCTGGGGATCGCCCTGGACAACCCGGAAAGCGTGCGGAGAAAGCTGGAGAGGCTGGCGGAGCTGGACGGCCTGGTCTCGTCGGCTGGGGTCAGCGTGGGCGAGCACGATCATGTGAAGTCGGCTCTTGCCGAGCTAGGCATGCAGCGAGTGTTCTGGCGGGCCCGGATTCGGCCCGGAAGCCCAATCACTTTCGGGTTGCTGGACGGACGGCCCTTCTGGGGGCTCCCGGGCAATCCGGTCTCGGCGCTGGTAACCTTCGAGATCTTCCTGCGACCCGCTGTGCGACGGATGGCCGGGTACCGCATCCTGGAGCCTCCTCGACTGGCCGTTCGCGCCCGGAAGGCGATCCGTTCCGACGCCGCCTTGACACACTTCTATCGTGTCCGGATCACTCCGGTGAGCGGAGATCTTCCTCTCGCCGAGCTTACGGGACCGCAGGGATCGGGCATTCTCAGCTCCATGACCGAGGCGGACGGGCTGGCCGTGATTCCGGAGGGAACGGCCGAGATCGAAGCCGGCGATCGGATAGAGGTGGTGCCTCTGAGCTGGAGGTGAGGATGGAGCGGGTCGTTCTGCTGGTCGGGACGCGCAGGGGTCTGTTCCGCCTGCTCTCCTCGACCGAGCGCTCCACGTGGAGGGTGGAGGGACCCCACATCCCGGGTTACGAGGTCTACCATGCCTTCCTCGATCCGCGGGATGGCCGCACGGCCTACGCAGCCGTGCGACACGCGGTGTGGGGCACCCACGTATATCGCAGCCGCGACGCGGGGTCGTCCTGGCAGCCCCTGGCGGGCCGTCCTGCCTTTCCGGCTGCCGCCGGCCTCGACATCGAGGCCATCTGGCACCTGGCTCCGGACGGCACTAACACGGAGGGCCTGTACGCCGGCGTCCAGCCGGCGGGTTTGTTCGCCAGCTCGGACGGAGGGGACAGCTGGCGTTGGATCGCGTCTCTGGACGGGCATCCGACCCGCTTCGCATGGCAGCCTGCCAGAGGCGGCCTCGCCCTCCATTCGATCCAGGTGCATAACTCAGCACCCGAGCGAGTGTTCGTCGCCGTGTCTGCGGGAGGCTGCTACCGGACGGAGGACGGAGGGGCCAGCTGGCGCCCCATCAACAACGGAGTCCGGGCCGATTTCCTGCCGGATCCTCTCCCCGAGGCGGGACAGTGCGTTCACAGCGTCAGGCTACACCCTGGGGACGTCGGTCGCCTCTACCAGCAGAGCCACTGCGGCACCTATCGCTCCGACGACGGCGGCAACACCTGGACCGAGATCACGGCCGGGTTGCCGAGCGACTTCGGTTACGTCGTAGGCCTGGACCCGGCCGATCCCGACCGGTGCTGGGTCATCCCGGAGGAGAGCTCCCACATGCGGTCCGTGTGCGATGGACGCCTGCAGGTGTTCGAAACGCGGGATGCCGGAAACACCTGGCTGGCGCGAGTCGAGGGGCTTCCCCAGGAGCATGTCTACACTACCGTGCTGCGTGAGGCTCTGGCGACGGATGGGTTGCGGCCGTGCGGAGTCTACTTCGGCACCTCCACCGGTCATCTCTACGCGAGCCGGGACGGCGCGACCTGGCGGCCGCTGGCTTCGCACCTGCCGAAGATACTGTCCGTCGAGGCCGGTATCAGGCGTGAGCTGTAGCGGGTCTCAGCCGACGGACCGCCACTCGAGGACGGCGGCGCCGGTCGTGTATCCGCCGCCCACTGCCGTGAGCACGATGCGGCTTGTCTGCGGGAGCTCGCCGTGCCGGCCCTTGAGCAGCTCGTCGAGCGCTATGGGAACCGTGGAGGCCGACATGTTGCCGTAGTCCTCGATCGTGTCGACCACGCGGATCCCCCGTCTGGCCAAGATCTTCGCTATTCCCTGCGTGATACGCTGATTCGCCTGGTGCGGTATCACGACGTCCACATCGTCCCACGCAGAGTTCGCCCTGTCGAGAGCCCTCTCGGAGGCGTCCATCATGGCCTTGATCGCGTTGCGCAGCACGTGCGGGCCGCCGGCCATGGCAATCGTTGGGAGCGGCTCCTCGCGGGGCAGCCAGGTCGCGTTGTCCATTCTCAGATGGGTCGGCGAGTAGTCGGCCACCAGGTACGGCGGACCGAGAACCGTGCCCGGACCGGGGTCCGATGACAGCACAACAGCTCCCGCCCCATCGCCGAACAGCACAGCGGTCGCCGGATCTGTGTAGTTCGTTATCGTGGAGAGTACATCTCCCGATACCACCAGGACATTTGTGGACACGCCCGAGGCGATGAAGGCGTATGCGGTGGCCAGGGCATAGACGAAGCCGGCACAGGCCGCGTTGAGCGCGTAGCCGCCGACGTCCGGGATCCCGAGCAGATCGCCGACGGTGCAGGCGGCGTTTGGCACGACCTCCGCCTCCGTGAGAGAGGCCACGACGACGAGGTCTACGTCGCGCGCCTCCATCCGGGCGTGCTTCAGGGCCCGACGGCACGCTTCGGCACACATCCATTCCGTCGACGTGTCGGCTTCCCGGTCGAAGATCCGGCGCCGGGCGATGCCCGTGACCTGGAGCGCCCAGCGGTCGAACACTTCCGCCGCGTTCAGGGCTGCCGTCGCCTCCGGCTCCAGGCCGCGCAGGGAACCGCGGGCCCGCTCGACGTCGAAGGCCTCGCGGATCGTCGCCAGCTCGTACAGCTCGTAGTTGTCCACCGCCCTGTCGGGCAGGTAGCTACCGGAGCCGGCAATGCACACGGGTGCGAGTATGTCGCTCAAAGAGTCTCCGGACTGAAGGATTCTGGAGGCGGTGCTGCGGACCAGCCGCCACCGGCGACAACGGGCGCCGGATAATACGGCGTGCCTTGCCGCGACTCAATTCCCGTTCGCCGAGCCGGAAACGAACCTCAGAAGGCGTGCGCCGACTTCGGCATTGGTGAGGACGCCTCCGAAACGCTCCGCCCCGGGACCCGTGGCGAACAGGGGTACGAGCTCTGCGGTGTGAGAGCCGGTTGCCCAGGAGGCTCCGACGCGGAATCCGCCGTCGGCCGTCTCGACTCCGGAGTCCTCACCGACCAGTGCGAGCCCCCCGGTCTCGTGGTCGGCCGTCACGACGATCAGGGTCCCCGGTCGGCGCTCCGCAAAGGCCAGGGCGACTCTGATGGCCGCGTCCAGGTCGAGGACTTCCGCGATCAGCTCTTCGGCGGAGACCCTGTCATGACCGCGCCAATCGATCTGGGATCCCTCTGCCATCAGAAAGAAACCATCCCCGTCCTTATCCAGGACCTCCAGCGCGACCTCGGTCATGCTCGACAGCGAGGGAAATCGCTGCGGCGCCGGTGGCATCTCGTCCGGAGCGAACAGTCCGACAAGCGATCCGACGGTATCCGGGTCCAGGGCGAGAAGCGCCTCTTCATCCTCTACGTAAACGTGGCGTCGTCGCACGGCACCCAGCAGGTCCGCTCCGTCGCTTCTGGACGCGCCGTCAAAGAACTGGCGGCCTCCCCCCAAAAGTACCGAAAGCAAGCTCCCGGCCATCTGGGCGGCAAGCGCCTCGTACTCGTAGCGGCTGGTCATCTTGGCGATGAACGAGGCCGGAGTCGCGTGGACGACGCTGGAGGTCGCCACGAGTCCCGTGCTCATGCCCCGCTCATGGGCCACGTCGCAGACGCTCACCAGGGGAACGGAGTCCGGGCCGACCCCGATGGCCCTGTTGTAGGTGAGAACGCCCGTCGCGTACGCTGTGGCCGAGGCTCCGCTGTCGGTTATGCGCCCGTGTGCGTTTCGCGTGTCGACCAGTCCCAGTACGGGGAACGACTCGATTGCGAGCTCTCCTGCCCCCAGGAGCCCCGCCGACCACTGGGCCACACCGGTACCGTCTGCGAGGAAGAGGATGACCCTGGTCGGTTCCGAGCGCGCGGCCTGACTCCGACAGGCAGTCGCGGTCGAGAGCATGGCCACCGGAAGCAGGAGATGGGCGAGCCTCCTCGACATGCGGCGCGAAACCTGGCTGGTGTGGCTGACCATCTGATCGACTCGCCGGTACCGGAAGTGACGGGTGTGGATACCGTGAGAGCTTATACGCGGATGTTGGGAGCTTCGCCAGCGCCCACGTACGGGCAGGGCACCAACGCGGGTCGGGAAGAAGCTCTGGGGTGGCTCAGGCGGAGCCGTCCCCCAGCCGACGATCGCCTTGTTGCCTGGGGGGATTGGATCCGGGAGCGACCGGGGAAACGTCGAGAGGCCGGCGGTGAGGTCCCTGTCTTCTGGCCTGTCCGCCGCCGTCGGGTCTGGCCCGCGTGGCCCCGTTCTGGCGATCGATAACCCTGCGCCTGACCGCCTCTACGGCTCGCTGCCAGCTGTCTCCCTGAGCCATGCGCCGCCGCACCGCGGCCGAGAGCGAGAGCATCCGGTCGCCACGGGCCCCGCGCTCCATGGCGGTGCGCACCATCTCCAGGGCGCGGTCCGTCGGCACTCCGGCTTCCGTCAGCTCGCCGAGCACGATCAGCGGCACGGCCAGGTTCCGATCGCCCGGCCGGGTGGCGGCGAACCTGCGCACGGCGTCCGCCGACACGCCCCGGCGGAGCGCCTCCGCGGCAGCAGCGAGAGTCGCGGCGTTATGTCCGGGTCCCACCAACGAGCGGGCCTGGCGGAGTCGTACCGTGTAGCCCTCGAGAGCCCGCACGATCCTCTCCGGAGGAATGCCCTTGGCCGCACCCTCCAAAGCCTTCCGGTAGACGAGGCCCGGCGGCACCCCGTCCTGGCCGGCGGCCTCCGCCATCTCGTTAACCCTGGCTGCCGCTGCTGTCGGCAGGACGTCCGCGACGCGCACCGCAGCGGCCTCGCGGTCCTGTGCCGCGACAGGAGCGAGCGCTCCCGACGCCAGCAGGGCGCATGGGAGAAGCTGAGCCCTCTGGCCGATCCATCCAGCCACTCTTTTCCAGTCCATCTTCATGCCGCTCCGTTCCGGACCGGGAAGCTCCCGGCCTCGGCCTCCAACCATACTGACGATCGCGGAGCCGGGTTGGTCACACAACAGCCCGAGCCCCGTTCGGCCGCGTAAGCGCTCACTCCTCCCGAACGACGAGCGTTGCCTGAGGCAGACCCCACTCGTCGGTAGTCAGTCCGGGCGCCTCCTCCGGAACGTACCACGATCCGTCGACCTGGAAGCCGAAGTGATAGGAGCCCGGCTCCACCTGGAGCTCCACCGTCCACAAGCCCGAATCAGAGACCATTGGCACCGCGTCCCAGCCGGAGAAGTCCCCGAGCAACGAGGCCGTTTCCGCGTCGGGACGATGCAGCTCAAACCTCACATACGCCCCCTCCGCGTACCGCACCGTGCATACGAGCGCCGGTCGGCGGCCGAATCGGAGGGCTCGAAGGCTGGCCGAGGCCGATGCGCCGCCTGCCGCCGGCGCATCCAGAAGCGGATCGGGCCCGAATCTACCTCCGCCGAACAGACCGGATATGGCTCCGCCGAGGGGCAGCTCCAGCGAGGCCGTAACAGCCGCTTCGGTCCCTCCAGGCGTGTCCCAGACGGCCAGCTCCATATACCACGCCGCGATGTCGAGCGCGGCGAACAGGCCCAGGCGCCCGGCGACGTACCCTCCCTGCGGGGCGTCGTACACCTCGAGCGCGATTCGGGGCTGAACATCGCCAAGCCAGCGCATGAGCTCCAGTCCGCCGCCCCACGCCCACAGCTCGGAGACGATCGTGGCTCCGGCGTCGATGCGGACGAGGCCGACGCGTGTGAGCCGGAAGAAGCTGTCGACCACGTCCACCTCTGATGACCCGACGCCCCCGTATCCTCGCAGGCGGACGGTCGTCAAGCCACTGGTGAAGCGGAGCTCGGGCTCCGCCTGCAGGGTGACGGCCGAATACGAGTGTGGGGCTCCCACCGTGAACGCCTCGCCTGCGCCTGAGATACCGATCGCGAGGCTGCCGGACAGCTGCGAAAGCAAGCCACCGCCGGCCAGTCCCGATACCCAGCTGGCGCCATCGTTGTCCAGGGCGAGCCCGCCGTAGGCGGCGCCGAATAGGAAGGCCGACTCCCCGAAGCTCGCCTCCAGCCGTGTCCCGAGATTCGCGTACGGTGCGGCTTCGGCGCTCGAACCCGCCGGCGGAACCGAGTATGAGGCTCCGAGATCCAGGCTCAGAGTACCCTGCTGAGCCTGGGCGGCCACGGGAGAGAGGAGCAGGAATGGAGCCAGGAGCAGCGGCGCTACCGGGCCACCGGAGCGCGCGCTCCGGCAAGCTGGGACACGAGCGGCGACAGAGGGGCCACCCGCCCTCACGTCCCGTCGAGCTCGGAGACCGCGAGGACCGCGTTCTGCTGACCGAAACCGTCGTCGTGATAACTCGATGCGTTGGGGTCCGTCATCCAGTCGGCGCCGTCGATCACGAACATGTACTCGTGGACGCCCGGCTCCAGCGCCACGCGACCCGACCAGACGCCGTCCCCGTCCGGATCAGCCAGCGCTATGGAGGGCTCCCATTCGGTGAAGTCGCCCACAACATGCACGGTCTCCGCCGACGGAACGTCTACCACGAACTGAACGTAGACGCGTCCGGCGATTGGGCCAACGTCGGTGTCCCCGGCGCGCTCGGACCACGGCTTCGTCAACACCAGGAGAAGTACGGCGACGGCCGCGGCGGCGGCCAACGGTGAGACAGATATGGGGCGCGGCCTCACAAGCCACTCCAGCCAGGCCGGCACCCGTACCGCTCTCCGTTCCCCTACTCTCTCCATGATCCGCGCGTCGAGGCCAAGCGGCGCGCCGGCGGGCGCGGTCCGCCGCACCTCTTCGACCAGCTCGTCCCACGCCTCCGCCTCGGACCTGAGCTCCGGGGGCAGCTCGTCGAGCCGGAGATCTCCGTCGAGATAGGCCTGAAGTCGGCTGTCCACTTTCATCTATCGTACATCCTCAGCAGAACCTTCAGCTCATCGCGGGCCCTGTGCACTCTCATCTTCAGGGCCGGTACCGATACATCCAGCATCTCCGAGATCTCGACGTAGGATAGTCCCTCCACATGCTTCAGCAGGAACGCCTCGCGCTGCTCCACCGGCAGGCGCTCCAGCGCGCCGTCGATGGCTTCCCGCATGTTCCTGCGGTCCAGCGAATGATCCGGATTCCCACGCTGGGCAAGCACCGCGGGTGCGTCGTCCAGCGATACGGTCAACCGGCGGCGACTCTTCAGATAATCCTTGCACGCGTTGGAGCCGATCCGAAAGAGCCAGGCGCCGAACCTGTCCGGGTCCCGGCAGCTCTTCAGCCTGCGATGGGCCTTGATGAACGCTGCCTGGACCGCGTCTTCCGCATCATCCGGCCGCCCGATCATCCGCTCCGCGTGCCTGTAAAGCAAGTCCTGGTAACGTCGCACGAGCTCGGCGAATGCGGATTCGGAGCCGCCCAGGGCCCGCCGCACTAGCTCACCGTCGCTGCGTCTACTCGCGTCCGGGATTCCCATCGCGTTCCCAGTGATAGACGATTCTACGGGCGAATCCGTCACATCTACGGTCACAGACATCGGGCACTACAAGATGCGCACCTCCAATGCCCCCCGGGATGCACTCGCGCCGAGTGCGGCGTCTCCTCGGCCCGACGAATCTGAACGGGCGACGAGGTGGATCGCGCTGCGGCGGAGCGACACCCTCCACTCCTGGCTCCGCTGGACCCCCAGCGATTCATAAGAGCGTACCGGCAGCTCCACCTCCAGTTCAGCGGGCGGGGCCTGCGGATCGGAGCCTACCTGAAGCACGAGGGAGCACGTGGGCCCGCGGAGGCGCTCCGCCACGATGACCCCCGAAAGGACGTTCTGGTCGGCCGGGGGCAGCAGGGGTCGGCCCGGCTTCAACATGACTACGTCCTCCGGCCGGATGCAGGCATAGACGGCGTCCCCCGGCGCGAACGTACTCACTTCGGCCGAGAGCGACAGGCCGCCGCAACGGACCAGGGTCTGGCCCTCCCCCGACGCCCTAACGACGCCCGGAATCATGTTTCGAACAGCCACGAATCGGGCAACGTCGTAGGTCGCCGGCTTCCTGAGGACCATCAGAGGCGGTCCGACCTGAAGCAGCCGGCCGTCAGAGATCACGGCCAGTCGGTCGGCCAGGGAGCAGGCGTCCGTCAGATCGTGGGTCACGTAGAGAACGCAGAGGCCGTAGGCCCGCTGGATGCGGCGCACGTCTCGATGCAGGCGTTCGCGCATGTTGAAGTCCAGCGATGAGAACGGCTCGTCCAGGAGCAGGACGCGCGGCCTGCGTGCCAGAGCGCGGGCGACGGCGACACGCTGTTGCTGGCCACCTGACAGCTCGCCGGGAAGACGCCGCTCCAGGCCGTCCAGACGGGTCGTAGCCAGGAGTTCCGCGAGAAGCTCCGCACGCCCAGGATCGTTCACGGGCACGCCATACAGAACGTTGCGGGCAACATCCAGATGGGGAAACAGCGCCGGTTGCTGAAAGACCATTCCGATCGGGCGACCACTGGCCGGGACGTCCCGGACGGTTTCCCCTGCGCTCCTTTCCAAGCACGTCGTTCCACCCAGTACGATCTTGCCGGCATCAGGTCGCGCCAGACCGGCCACCAGACGGAGCAATGTGCTCTTCCCCGCCCCGGAGGGGCCGAACAGCGAGACCACCTCCGGGCCTGCCTCCAGGGAGATGTCCAGCTCGAACCCTTCGATCCCGTACTTCGCGTGCATCTCGAGAAGGCGAGCGGGATGCGATGACTTCGCTGCGGATTCCCCATCCACCTCGATCGGCGATTCGCCAGGGGCGGGTGCGGTGGCTCGTCCGGCCGGGTAACCGCCGGGAACGGAATCTGTTGCCGCGACCTCTCGAGCCGGACCGCGCAATTCGACAGCTTCCTGGCGCCTGCGCCGAGCCAGGCCGGCTCGAGCCAGCGACTGCGCGAGCAGCAGGGCCAGAATGGCGATCAGCAGCGTAACGAGCGCCACCGGAAGTGCGCTGCGGATTCCCTCTCCCGTCAGGGCCACCCACAGGAAGACCGGCAGGGAGTGCGGATGATATGCCATTACCACGGTGGCTCCGAACTCGCCGAGCGCGCGCATCCATGCCAGAGCGATTCCCGCCAGGATCCCGTAGCCGGCCAGCGGCAGGGCGATCCGGAAGAACGTTCGCCCCCGGCTCTGACCGAGCGTCTCGGAGGCCTCCTCCAGCCGCGGGTCGACGGTGCGGAACGATGCCTCCGCGGTCAGCACGACGAAGGGTATCGTGACGAAGAGCTGAGCGAGCACGACCCCGCCGAAGGCGTTCACGAGCGACCACCCGCTGGCGGAGACGAGTACTCCGATCGGGCCCGCCGGTCCATAGACGTTCAGAAGCAGGACGCCGGCGGCAACGGGGGGAAGAACGGTCGGCAGCAGGATCACTGCACGGAAGACCCACGAGGCACGGGAGTTCCGGTGGGCGAGCAGGTAGCCTGCGGGGATTCCGAAGCCCGCCGCGAGCAGGGTCGCAGCCGAAGCGCTGGCCAGCGAGACGCCGATCGCGCGGATCAGCCTCCCCTCGGCCAGCTGGGTTCGGAGCTCCTCGCTGGCGATCTCCGGGAGTAGCAGAGCGATCGGCAGCAGGACGAAGACGAGGAGCACCGCAGTCAGGAAACCGAAGACAGCCTCCAGACGGATCTTGCCGCCTGCACGAGACGCTCCTGCAGCTCCCGTGCGCTTATGTCGAGCGGCCTGCATGCGCCTAATCCCCCCCGAACCGATGCCACGACCTCGGGCTGTGCAGCGACAGGTGCGATCGATTCCTCGACATGCGATCCGTGAGTGGCGGCCAGGACTCGATTCGCCTCGACGGATGATGCGGCGCGACTCGGCGGTCAGCCAGTGCTGCGCCCGCGCCGGACAGGAGCCTGGTGACACCTGGTCGAACCGCCGGTAGCTTGGGCCCATGAAGAGCCTGTATGACCTCCCGACCCCGGCGCTTCTGCTGGATCTGGACGTCCTTGAGCGCAACCTGCGACGAATGGCAGACCGCGCTCGCGAGCTCGACGTCCAGTTGCGTCCCCACATCAAGACCCACAAGTGCGTCGAGATCGGCATGGCACAGCGCGAGCTTGGGGCCGCTGGCATTACCGTCTCGACGCTCCACGAGGGCGCGGTCTTCGCTGAGCACGGATTCGACGACGTAACGTGGGCGTTCCCGCTCATCCCTGGCCGAGCGGCGGAGGCGGCGGGGCTGGCGCAACGCGTGCGCCTGGGCGTGGTCGTGGATTCTGCGGATGCGCTGGAGGTCCTGGAGCGCACGGGGGCGCCCATCCACGTGTGGCTGAAGATCGATTGCGGCTATCACAGGGCAGGACTGGCTCCCGAAGCCTCGTTGGTGGTGGAACTTGCGCAGCGGATTCGTGGGGCCGGCGACCTGAGGTTCGCGGGATTGCTTTCCCACTCCGGCAACGCTTACGACGGCCGTTCGCCGGGAGATATCCGACGGATAGCCGAGCAAGAGCGCCGGATAATGGCCTCGACCGCCGGACGGCTCCGGGATGCGGGAGTGGAGGTGCCGGGAGTCAGCGTTGGCTCGACTCCCTCGATGGCACGGGTCGCGTCGCTCGACGGCGTTACCGAGGTCCGTCCCGGCAACTATGCTCTGTACGACTATACCCAGGTGGCGCTCGGCTCGTGCGAGGTTTCCGACTGCGCGGCCACGGTGATGGCCAGCGTCGTCTCATCGAGCCCGGCTGCCGGAACCAGCGTGGTCGACGCTGGTGCCCTGGCCCTCTCGCTCGATGCGGGGCCGAACGTCGTTCCGCGTGGCTCGTACGGCGAGATCCTGGACGATTACGCTGCGGGGTCGCTTCGGCAGAATGCCCGGCTCGTCTCGCTGAGTCAGGAGCACGGAATCGTAACCGCGGTTCTTTCCATTGGCGCGAAAGTTCGCATCCTGCCTAACCATTCCTGCCTTACCGTCGCGTGTTTTGACGCCTTTTCCGTGGTCCGTGGCGACCGGGTTCTCGACAGCTGGAGGATCTGGCGCGGCCGTTGACGCCGGTCTGGCACGCGAGATGCGGGATCATGTCGTGAAATCCGCCGTTTTGCGGCGAATTCAGGCAGGATCAGTCGTCGAACAGCCGGTGCCGCAGGCTGGTTTACGACTCCGTTCATGCGATGCGCAGCAGTAGCTGTGGCAGGAGCAGCCGGTGATCAGATCGAGCGGTAGTCAGGAAGAACACAGCATCCACTTCCTCGCTGTTGTGGCCGCGGTCACGATCCTAGTGGCCGCGCTCGCATGGGTAGGCCAGAGCCGATCGCTGGCTTTGGCGACGGCCGTGCTCGGTCTGTACGCACTTCACATCTTGAGCATTCGGTTCATTCTCGAGGGTCAGCGACGGCAGCGGGCCGCATTGGAGTCACAGTGGGAGCTCCTCCGGCGGCTGATGGGTCAGGTTGAGGAGAACACCGATGCCGGATCATACATGGTGCCGGCCGTCGCCGTGATCGACACCAGCTCTCCCGAGTCGGATCGGCGGACGGCGCCTCGACAGGTCGCGGCCACCGCGCCGACCGAGGTCTCCTATGCAGCTGCGCATGGCGTGTCGGACCCGTGGCTCGGTGATGCGGAAGTACTGACGCCGAGAGCCGCAATGGAAGTGATGCCCGCGGGGGACACCTCGAACAACGGATCCGAGGCCTACGAAGATGATGGCCGGCGGGAGGCTGAGCCGGAGCCGCTCCAGGAATCCTGGTCGGCCGACGGGAACGAGCTCACCGCGGATGAGGTAGGGGACCTGGTAGCTCACCGCGAGCTTGTCGAGCCTGCCGTGGCGGAGCCGGATGAGGACGCATCGGTGGATTTCGAGCTCGAACGCGTCGAGCGACCGTCGCGCTCTCAATCGGACATCCCGATCCCGCGTCACTTCGCGTTGGGAACGGTTGCGCTGGTGCGCGACCTCCTGACGCCTGCCGAGGTCGCCCGGGTGCTCCTCCAGCAGCGGAAGCAGCCTGAGAAGAAGTTCGCCACGCTCGCCGTGGAGCTGGGCCTTCTGACCGAGTCTGAGCGCGAAGAGCTGCTGCTCGCTCAGCAGGAGGGGCTGTTCACCGACGCAGAGATGCGCGAGGCCCGGCAGAGGTTGAAGGAATTCCGCGAGTCCACGGCTCGGGCCCTGTCCGAGCTCAGCTGATGTCGCGCTACCCGATCTGACGCGTTCCTGACTACTCCGCCAGTCTGGCCAACCGCCGCACTGCCGCCCGGTACGGCAGCAGGCCCACCATGAAGCAGACACCGAGCGTGAGCCCCACGGCCAGGCCGATCTCGGCGCCGTACGGGTCCCGAGGTATCCTGCCCGGTAGTCCTGAGGCCAGGTAGTCCTGCAGTACCCAGATCTGTCCCGCTAGTATCAGGCCCAGGCTCACGAGCGCTCCGAGCATGAACAGCAGACCACCCACCGACGTGGGAATCTGGGCCGCGTTCTCCGACTCGAACTCCGGATAGAATACCCCCCACGCGAGCGCCTGGCTGGTGAACGCGAGACTCATCGCGACCACGCTGGCCACGGAGAGGATGTATAGACCCGGCCGAACGCCCAGAAACGCGTTGGTGACTACTGTCAGCACTAGGGCCAGAACGGTGAGCGGGACGGCGCCAACCCAGAACTTGGCCCCCAGGACCGCTCCCGGGGTGACCGGCGATGAGCCCAGCAGCCACAATGTTCGACCCTCAAGACTCAACGCAGGGAAGACGAATCTGGCCGCGATAGCCGCGAGGACGAAACCGGAGAGGGCCAGGTTGAGGAATACCACGAGGGCGATCAGATAACGGGTGATCATCTCGCCCGACCGAAGTGGAAGGACTCGGATGTTGTAGACGTATACGACGACCAGTACGGCCAGGATGATCAACTGAGACCATTGGGTCGTGTCGCGGAAGAAGATGCGGATGTCCTTGAGGATCAGCTGCCTGCGCTGAAGGGACATCGGTTGCAGTGATCGCTCCAGCCATCGCCATCCGATGTGCCGGCGTACCCTGTTCTCGTTGCCTTCCTGGGCGCGCGTGAAGCACAACGGATACAGCTTCGAGTAGAGTGCCGCCCCCACCGCCACGCTCGCCGCGGCCGTAGTCCAGAGCAGCAGCAGGTAGAAGGGATCGAAGACGTCCTGGAGGTAGCCGGCCAGCGCGTCGGCTCCCCATTGGGACGGTAACCAGGGCGACGAGGGGCCGCGCAGCGCCGCCAGAAAGTCGACAAGGTTCCGGTAGGCCTCGGGATTCACGAGGCGCTCCGGGCGCAGGAACCGCAGCACCAGGACCAGCAGCGCCACTGCCGCGACGGCGATCACCCCCAGGATGTCTTTCGACCTGCGGGCCGGAAAGACCCTCACCAGCAACAGCGTGATGGCGCTCCCAATAGCGGCCGGGAGCACCAGGAACGGCACCACGGCAGCGGTCGCCAGAGCATAGAAGGTCAAGCCTCCTTCATATACCCTGCCGTAGGCGGCCAGGATCGGCACCAGCAGGAGTACCACCATCCATGACGAGCTGACCAGCGTCTCGGTAAGCCGCGCCCCGTAGAGGGCCAGCCAATCCACGGGCGCGGCGCGCAGCGCTGGCAGATCGCGTGAGATGAAGAAGCTGGACAGGGCCGCGATCAGATTCGAGAGCAGGAGGATGCCGAAGAATACAAGAAAGCCCAGGGCGAGCAGCTTCGCGGCCAGGAGGGGCCCTACCTCCTCGACCAGTCGCAGGCTCCTCAACAAGCGCGTGACGGTCAAGTATATGAACGGCCAAGCCGCCGCGCCTATGCCTACCAGGAGAGCTGCGCGGCCCAGCCTCCCTTTCTCGCCGGCGCCGCGGCGGCGCGCCGAGAAGACTTTGGGCCGCAAGAGCAGAAGGTACTGGGAAAGGAGCGACACCGATCAGTCTCCGAGCGCGGTGGAGATCTCCCAGTCGGTCGCCCCACGGGTGATCTTGAGGAAAATCTCCTCGAGGTGTGCCTCGTCCGCGGCCGCCTGGCGCCGCAGATCATCCATCGAACCGGAGGCTAAGACCCTTCCACGGTCGATCACGGCCAGCCGGTCGCACAGATTCTCGGCCAACTCCAGGGTGTGGGTCGACACCAGGGCCGTTCCGCCCTGATCCACGAACGAGCGCAGCAGGTCCTTGAGAAGCCAAGCGGAGCGCGGATCCAGTCCGACCATGGGCTCGTCCACGACCAGGACCTGCGGTCTGTGAATGAGCGCCGAGGAAATGATCAGCTTCTGCCGCATTCCGTGTGAATACGACTCCACCAACTGGTCCTTCCAACGAGCCAGATCCCACAGCTCGAGCAGCTCGTCAACCCGCTGCTCGACCCGATCTCCCTCCATCCCGTACAGCCCGGCGGCGAAACGAAGGATTTCGGCACCGGTGAGCTTTTCGTAGACGAACGGCCGGTCGGGTACGAAACCCAGGATGCGCTTGGCCTCAAGGGGGGAGGCCGTAACGTCGTGCTCGCCGATCACCACCCGGCCAGCATCCGGAGTCAGGATCCCGGCTATCATGCGGAGCGTAGTTGTCTTTCCGGCCCCGTTCGGCCCGAGGAGCCCGAAGATCTGCCGTTCGGCTATTGTTAGGTCGATCCCGTCCACGGCGGTGAACTCGCCATACCGCTTCGTCAGGTCCTCGAGAAGGATCATTCGCGTACCCGCTCCCGGGCGCTCTGCATCGCGAAGAAAGCAAGCTCGAAGGCCGTCCGCTCCATGCGCAGTCCCCCCGGCAGCTCAGCTTCGACCAACCGCCCGTCTTCGTCGACCCAGACCTCCAGCTCCAGGCTGCCCATTTCCTGGGTCAGGTGCCAGGCCCGGACCGTGTCCTCGCGGACCGCCATCCAGACCCCGGTCAGCGAATCGGTGTCGGCGGAGTCCGGAAAGCTCACAACCTCACGCGACAGGACGCGGAGCCGCGTCGCACGGGCCGCACCGGCGGCCGGATCGAATATCTGTACGGCGTACCGATCGCCGGCGCGGGCGCGCGCCTCCGCTGCTAGCCTCAGCGGCCATCCCGACGCCAGTGCCACCGGCCCGGCAACGCGCAGCTCGGTGGAATCGGCAGCGTCACCTCGGGCAGCCCGGACCCTTATGAGAGAATCGCCCTCCACGGCCGCGGAGACCCGAACGCTGTCCGCCGCCATCACGGAAAGGTGCCTGAGGCTATCCAGGTCCAGCCCAGGTCCGTACCACGCCTCCGTCAGCGACTCGGAGTCGGCCGCTTGAATCCCTGGCACGTCGAGGAAGACCCTATCCCGTATCAGAAAGCCGGACGCCGCGGGAAGGGTGTCGATTTCGGTCTGGGCCCAGCCGGCTCTTCGGTCCGCCCGGAAGAGGGCGAAGTAGGCGACCCCCGGCGGCAGTGTGCGAGCGGCGAGCGCGAGTCGCTCGGCCTCGGGGCGAAAGTACTCGCGCCTGACGTGCCAGGCGACGACCAGCAGCCACACGCTCAACACGACCCCGGCGACGACCCGTCTGTTCACGGGCTGGTTCTCATGGTCCTGCGTCCGTATCGAGCGCCTTCAACAGACGGTCCGGGATCCGTCTCGGGTCACCGACAGCGGTCCGAACGGGCGGGAACCCCGCCGCGGCCAGAGTCTGCGCTCCGTGCGGTCCAATGAGGAACCGGATGAACTCGATGGCGGCGGCGCGATCGCCAGCGTTTCGCGGAACCGTGGCGCTGTAGGTGATGGGGCCGCCCCGCACCGTCTCCCCACTGCGCGTCCGATAGGCCAGATTGCCGTACAGCTCCGCCTCCGTTCCAGAACCGAGATTGATCTGGGGTGGCAGAGGTATGAAGCGCAAGCCGTGACTCCGGGCCTCAGCCACGTAGAACGCCCCGGCATCCAGTTGGCCGCCCTCCAGCCGCGCGGCCAGGTGAGCCTCCGGAAACACGGCCCGGCGGTCCGGGCTTGCCTGCACGAGTCGCCCGGGCAGCGAGCGATCGGCGTAGTGGCGTCCAGCCAACTCGAACATCCACAGGGTGCGGTACCCTTTCGGATCCAACTCGGGATCCGTGCGACCGAACCGGAAACCCGTCCGCAGCAGCACGTCGTACCAAGCCACCTGGCCCCGTGCTGCGCTGTCCAGGGCGGCCCGGAATCGGCTGTCCGCAGAGTATGCCACGGTGAGCTCACCCCGGGCGAACCTCACGGCCCAGCCATCCCAGTGGCGCTCCAGCAGAGAGAGCGTCGCCTCGTCCGCCGTCACGTAGACGTCAGGCTCGCGCACGCCGTCCGCCACCAGTCGGGCTCCTGACGTCGAGCCGCGTCCCTCCCCTCGGAACGGGCGTCCGCTCCACTCCTCGAAGTCAGGCCCCAGGGACCGCTCCATTATGGCAGTCAGGGATCCCGCGTAGAGCACGTCCACGGGACTCCGAGAATCGTCAACGCGCTGGCAGGCCACGAGGCACGCCGCGAGCGCGAGCGCTGCGTGCGCCAGCCGCTCGATCACTGCCGGCGCCGCCGCCGGGCGGCAGCCAGATCCTGGGGGCGGTCCACGTCCAACGGTGCGCGAGACGGAATCCTAATCTCCGCTCTCTCCTCGTCCAACACGGGAAGGTTCGCCCACACATCCTCCCCCGGCGCCAGCGCCAGGGCCGCGGAGAACAGGCGGCGGTCCACCACAACAGGATGTCCCGGACGATCCAGGTAGTGCGCGCGGATCAGGCATGCCGCCCCACACTTCCACGCTCGGATCAGTACCCGAATGGTCGCCGGGCTGACCGCCGGCTCGTCCCCCAGCAGTACGAGTACCGCCGGCGGATACGGTTCCGCCAGGCGGCGAAGGCCCGCCTGCAGGGAGGAGACCCGCCCAGACAGATAGTCGGGGTTCGCGACGACCGTCACGCGACGCCCGACGAGACGAGACGCCACGCGATCTCCCTGGTGACCCGTCACAACAACCACGGGGTCCAGGCCCCCGGCGATGGCGGAATCTACTGCACTCTCGATGACCGTGGAGCCGGCGAACGGGCGGAGCAGCTTGGATATACCAGGCATGCGGCTCGACTGCCCGGCCGCCAGGACGATTCCGGCCGGCCCCAGATCGTTTCGCATCAGCTACGCCGGGCCGGCTCCGGCCTGGAAGGCCACGAGCTCCGCAGCTATGGAAAGTGCGATCTCGGTAGGCTCGACCGCGCCAATATCGAGGCCGATCGGACCGCGAACGCGCCGGATAGCCTCCTCCGGTACACCCAGCTCACGCAGGGCGTCGCTCCGCAGGCCCTGTGTTCGGCGCCCCCCCAGCAGGCCCACATAGCGGCATCCCGCCCGGAGCGCCACGTCCAGGGCCGGCACGTCCAACTTGGGGTCGTGGGCGAGCACGGCGACGCACAGGTATCTGTCGAGGCCGGCATCCCGGAGTCCTTCCTCTGGCCAGGCCTGAACGATAGTGGCGTCAGGAAAGCGTTCTTCGGTGGCCAGAGCAGGCCTGGGATCGATCAGCGTCACGGCGTACCCAAGGCCGGTGGCGAGCCGTGTTAGGGCCTCGGCTATGGGTGTGGCGCCCACGATCGCCAGCCTTGGCGGTGGAAGTAGAGCCTCGGCGAAGAACTCCAGATCGCGGGCCTCGACCACCGACGCACCTCCGCGATCGAGAATGGACCCCGCGGCGGCGGCCAGATCCATGTCGGCGGGGCCGCCGAAGGTACCCAGCCGAACGCCGTCGGTCAGGACCAGCATGCGGTCACCGAGCACGAATTCCGACAACCCTGTGAACAGCACGGCCGCCGTCCGGCTCTCGACGACCTGGTCTATCCGGTTCCAGATCTCGTCGGGCAGGTGGGGCTGCACTACGATCTCGATCTCGCCACCGCAAGCCAGCCCGACCTCGGCAGCCATCTCGTCGGTGATCCCGTATCGGACTAGACGCGGTCCGCTGCCGAGGGACTGAACGATGTGCTCGTGAAGATCTCCTTCCACACAGCCGCTGGAGATCGAGCCCACCGCCTCGCCGTCTTCCGAGACCGCGTACCGGGCGCCTGGCCGCCGAGGAGCCGAACGCTCCACGCGAACAAGGGTGGCGACGCCGCAGGCCATCCCGGCTGCGGTCCAGCGGTTTATCGCATCCCTGATCTCGGCGACGCTCATCGCCGGCCAATGTACCTTGCACGGCACGGGCCGGCACCAGCCGGCTGGCAGCGCGAGGCCGAACGGGTTGACGGTGCGGCCGTGGCCGGCGCAACCTTCGCCCCATGTCGATCTCCATCGAGCGTGTCTTCGAGGTCAACCGGCCCATCGAAGAGGTCTGGCGGTTCCTGACCGATGCCGGGCGGATCGCCGAGTGTCTGCCGGGAGCCCGGCTCCTTGAGATTATCGACGACCGCACTTTTCTGGGCGAGGTGGCGCTCCGTCTGGGTCCTCTCGGCACGACCCTGCGGGGCACCGCACGGTTCGAAGCGATGGATCCGGCGCTATACGAGGTGGAGATGGCCGCGGAGGGAGCGGAGCTTTCGGGCAGCGGGTCGGCCGAAATGCGGATGTTCAGTCGACTGGCGGCCGTCGAAGGCGCGCGGACCAGGGTGGAAGTGGAGCAGATCTTCCTGCTGTCGGGGCGCTTCGCTCTGTTCATCGCGTCGAGCCTGTTGGCCCGTGGCGTGGAGTTCGTGTTCGGACGCTTCGCGGCGTGCGTGAAGAGCCGACTGGAGTCGCCGCAGGAGGGAGGCTGGCAGGCTTGAACGGTTGCTACCGCTTCGTTCAGAACGCGCGGTGGATCTCTTTCACCTGGCCGTCCGGATGGAGGACGATCATGCCCGGCGTCACCAACGTCTCGTCCACGTTCCCCTTGAAGATTACGGAGCAGTTTCCGCCCATGCTCTGGGCCGTATCCAGAGCTCTACGCGCGTGTCCAATGAGCGTCTCCGGATTCTCGATGCTCGGCTCGAAACCCGCGATTCCCGCGCTCAGTGTGACACGTCCCTTCCAGGGCGCGGCCGTGCTCGCCGTCTCCTCGAGTATACGCTGAGTGAACGCATGGCAACCTTCTAGTCCCTCCCCCTGAAGAAGAACCAGAATGCCGCCGTGCTCGTAGCGTCCGAAGACGTTCATCGCCCGTGTGTGCTTGCGCAGTGAGCCGACAACCGTCTCCATGGCCTGCGCGACCGCGCCCGAACCATAGAGCTGGCCATACTCCTGGAATCGGTCCACCTCCAGTAGCACGATCGAGAGAGGAGGCTCACGGCGCGCCCCGGCGAAGACCTTCGACAGGAAGTACTCCATCACCGCTCGGCCGGGAAGACCCTCGTCGCCGCCTCGGAGCTGGGCAGGAGTGCCGGTACCTTTCTCCGCCATCCCCCTCCACCACCACTGCTCGTTGACGCCCGCACCGAGGGCCGCGGCTGCGATGATCACGGTTACCGCGCCTACCAGGCGGAAGTCTGTCGGATGCTGCGTGAGGACGCCCACGGTCAGCTCGGACAGCACCACCAGCAGCCCGGTCCACACGAGCGCCACGAGGGCTCCTCGCCACCCCATGTACCGGGTCAGGAGGAAGACTGGGAACAGCCCCAGAAGCCATATCAGCAGGGTGTAGGTGCCGGCGTCCGGGGGCAACGCGACCCTGAGGACCGCCGCCACGACGGGCGCCAGGGCGCTGAGCAGGAAGGCGCCGGACGGCATCTCGCCGCCGGGCAGGGCGACGCGTCGTCCTCCCGAAGTGCCTGGAGCTCGCTCTGTCATCTCAGTCCCCTCCGTCACCCAGGGCGCGAATCTCGTCGGTGAGGCGAGGTACGATCTCGAACAAGTCGCCAACGAGTCCGTAGTTGGCCACCCCGAATATGGGGGCCTCGCGGTCTCTGTTGACCGCCACGATCACGTTGGCCGTGCGCATTCCGGCCAGATGCTGTATCGCGCCACTGATTCCGATGGCGAAGTACAGGTTCGGGGAGACGACCTTGCCTGTCTGGCCAACCTGTTCTCCGTGCGGTCTCCATCCGACGTCGACGACGGCACGGCTCGCGCCAAGCGTCGCCTCCGGCCCCAGGGCCTCGACAAGCTCCTCGAGGAGGCTCCAGTTTTCCGGGGCCTGCAGGCCGCGTCCGCCCGAAACGACGATGGCTGCCTCCCGGACGTCGATGGCTTCGCGTTCCCCTTTCTCCAACACTGTCACGCGCGTCTTCGGCTGACCCGAACCCGCCTCCAGGGCTTCCACCACCCCCTCGCCGGGTCGCTCCTCCGGCACGAATACGTTCGGACGCAGGCTCATGAGTGCGGGGCGCTCCGTGAACCGAATCCGGGCGTATGCCTTCCCCGCGTACTGCGGACGAGTCACGACCGGCTCACTGTCCTCTACCGCTATCTCGGTCACCTCGGTTGCGAGGCCCCGGTCCACACGGGCCGCCACGCGGGCCGCCAGATCCTTGCCCTGGGCGGACGCCGGGAAGAGGACCGCGCTGAAGTCACCGGTGGATACGAGCTCCGCTATCGCTCCGGTGGCCGCGTCAGGACTGTATAGCGAGAACGCTGCGTCCTCGGCGACTCTGATCACGTCAGCGCCGAAGCGGCCCAGCTCCGCTGAGGCCACCGCCGAGCCCGCCCCACCGAGGGCCACGACGTGAACGCTGCCGCCCAGCAGCTCGGCCAGCGAGCGCCCGGCGGAGACGGTCTCCCGGGCGACCGCACGCAGCGCGCCGTCGCGCAGCTCCGCATAGGCCAGCACGTCGCCCATCAGAGCACCCTCGCTTCCTCACGTAGCTTGCGCACGAGCGCGCCCACCGCCTCGGGACCCTCCCCGACGATTTCCGGTTCCGGTCTCTCGGGCGGGAGGCTCAACTCCAGCAGCTCGAGTTTGGAGGTCGGCAGCTCCACATCCTTCTCCTCCAGCGGTTTCTTCTTCGCCGCCATGATCCCCTTGAGGCTTGGGTATCGCGGCTCATTCAGTCCCTTCTGGGCGGCAACCACTCCCGGGAGGTCGAACTCCACGACTTCGTGCCCTCCCTCGACTTCCCGGCGGGCGGTCGCCGACCCGTCCTGGACTTCGAGCTCGACTACAACCGTTGCGCACGGCAAGCCCAGTAGCTCGGCCACCATGGCCGGAACCTGCATTCCGTCGTCGTCGATGGCCTGTTTCCCGAATAGCAGGAGATCGTACTCGCGGTCCGCCATCTCGGCGGCCAGGACCTTTGCCGCGGCGAGGGCGTCGGGCGAGCCGCCTGCCCTTAGGAGCACCGCCTCGTCCGCCCCCATGGCGAGCGCCGAACGGAGCGTCTCACGCGCCTCGTCGGGGCCCACGCTGACCACCGTCACCTTTCCTTCCCCGGCTGCATCGCGAAGGGCTAGTGCCTCTTCGAGCGCGTACTCGTCATAGGGGTTCATTACGAACTTGACCCCTGACGGGTCGATGCTCTTCCCGTCTCCTCCGATGCGAACGCGCGTCTCCGAGTCGGGGACACGCTTGATGCACACGATGGAATTCACGTGGGCTCTTCCGTTTCGTCTGTAGACAGTTGGAAAGCCGTCTGCGACCGCGGCCGGCCCATCGTTACTGACCGGCGTTCGCGGCTTCGGCCACGGCGCTCAGCCTTGAAGGCGCTCGATCTCCCCCTCGGAGAGGGAATAGAGTCGGTACGTGACGAGGTCGATCAATTGGTCCGTAATCTGAATCTCACGCTTCATGCGCGACCGGTCGCCGTCATCCTCGGGCCTCTCGTCGAAAAGCTCGACCAGATGAGACGCGAGCCACAGGAGGAAGTCGTGAGCCACGTCCCTGTGCTCACGATCACGGTCCGGCTCACCGTTCTCCGCCCGGGGGAGCCACGCGTCCACCAGCGTCAGAAGGCCTGGGAAGACCATCTCCGTAAGCTCTCCCTCGGCACACAGCTCCTCCTCCGTCAGCTGCTCCCAGTTGAGCTCGTTCCAGTAAAGCTCACAGGCTTCCTCGAACAGGTGCCGGCGCGCGGCGGGCGCCGTGGGACGCAGAACGATGTCATCGAGATCCAGCTCTCGCCTGAGAAGCTGACGGAGCGCGCGAGCCCGCTCGCGGACGAGCGTTCGCGCGGCCCGCTCCAGCGCCGGATCTTTGATGATTCGGTCGGTCGCCGTAGATGTATCGGTGGAGATGTCGTCGCTCATGATGCTCTACCTGGGATTTCGCCCCGCAAGATGTCCCGCACATCGACGCTGAGCAAGAAGCCGGGGCGGAGTGAGCCGTGCGGCCGCTTCAACCTCCGCTGGAGGCGAGACGGCGCAACATGTCCAGATTCCGCCGGTCGTTCTCCAGCGCGTAGCCGTCCTTGGGCGTCTCTATGATGCGCGGGATCCAGCTAATCCGCGGATCGCTCATGAGAGCCCGGAAGCCGGAGGTGCCGATCCGGCCCTCGCCGATGTGGGCGTGCCGATCACGGCGGCTTCCCAGCTCGGCGACCGAGTCGTTGACGTGAAGAAGGCGGAGGCGCGCCAGCCCGACGATCCCGTCAAAGGCGTCCAGCACGGCTCCGAAGTCTTTGCGTACATCGTATCCGGCCGCGAACACGTGCGCCGTGTCCATGCACACGCCTACGTCGCCGCGCTGCTGCTCAGGCACTGCCTGGATCAGCTCTGCCAGCTCCTCGAATCTCCAACCGAGAGCCGATCCGGAACCGGCTGTCGTCTCGAATAGCACCACGGGCGTGTGCCCGGTGACGTCGAGGCGCTCTGCAATCGCCTGGGCGTTTTGTCGCATTGCCTCCGACCGGTTTCCTCCCGTGGCGTTTCCGGGATGAGTCACCAGCAAATCGATCCCCAGCAGCGCACACCGCTCCAGCTCCGCCGCGAAGGCCTCCCGGGAGCGCCGGAAGATATCGGGCCGATGGCTCGCGAGGTTGATGAGGTAGCTGTCGTGTGCAGCGGTGATCTGGATTCCTTCGCGCTCGACGGCGCGGCGGAACAGGCACGCCTCCTCGTCGCCGATCTGCGCCGCCCGCCATTGCCGGGGCGACGACGTAAACAGCTGCAGTGCATTCGCTCCAAGCTCTCCCGCCCTGGCGGGAGCGCCGGCCACTCCGCCGGCGGTCGACACATGGGCCCCGGTGGGTGGCATGGGCCCCTGGACGGCACCTGCTTGCCGGCCGGCGGGTGTCTCGTCTAGCATCCGGAGGTCAGAACCTTTCACGCTGCAACGCCCGGCGCGGTGGACGTGTTACAGTGGTACGAGACGGCACTTCACAGGGTTGTGAGAGGGCGCAATATGCGTCCTGCAGGCGGGCAGCCGCCAATTGGGGCTCCCGACCATGGTGAGAGGTCGCGGGCGATTGGCGGACGAGCCGGCGCTCGTTCTGGCGGTGCAAGCGGGAAACGAGAGGGCGTTTGGCGTCCTGGCCGAGCGGTACCTGGACTCGGCATTCGCCGCAGCGGTGGCGCTGCTCAGGGATCCGTTCGATGCCGAGGACGCGGTTCAGAACGCCTTCATACGCGCCCTGGAGAGGATCGACCAGCTCAAGGCGGGCAGCCCGTTCGGACCGTGGTTCTACAGGGTCTTGCGCTCGACGTGCCTTAACCTTCGGCGGCGAGAGGCCCTCCGATCTCACGATGAGATCCCGGGATCGGCCTCCGGCGGACCGGACCCGGACCGGGACCTGCAGCGCCGGCTCACTAGGCAACGGGTGTTGAGCGCGCTCGGTGAGCTGCCAGAGATGCAGCGAATGGCGGTGACTCTGTACGACCTGGAGGGGTATAGCCACCAGGAAGTGGCGGACGTACTGGGGATCGCAGTGGGCACGTCGAGGGCCCACGTCCACCACGCGCGAAGGTCGCTGCGGCGGATCATAGGGCCGGAGTTCGGTCCAGAGGAAGCAGAGCGGACGGATCTGACGACATGAGGCACAGACGAGATTGGCCGGCCTGGCTCGAGGCGCTGCGACCCGACGACGTAACCCGCGAGCGGCTTCGCCGGGCCATACTGAACGACGCCCGCAGAATGCTCCGGGCGCGGAGAACAGGCTGGATGGATGTCGCGGCTCAGTGGGCGACGATGCTCAGCCCCGTCGCGGCGGTTGTGACACTCGTCTTCGCCGGACTCGCCGTAATGCGAGCACCCGCCGAGAGCATGGCTGAGGCGCCGCCTCGGGTCGAGGATCTGGTAGGGTCTGCGCCGGGAGAGGCGATTCCAGCCGTCTTCACGCGGGATACGCTCGAAGACCTCGATCTGGACGTCGTACTGACCGCGATCGCCACCGCTGAGTGATCTGAATGACGCACTCAGGCACTCGAGTTATTGTCCTTCTCGTACTGACCTTCGCGGCGGGCGCGGCGGTGGGAATCGCCGTGGACCGTCACTTGCTCGAGCCGAAGGGCCTCACAGGCGCCGAGGTGGCGGAGCGAAGAACCCGCGGCGAAACGACGATCGAGCGCTTCGCCGACGACCTCGGACTCACGGAAGAGCAGCGGGCGAGTATCAGGCCCATCCTGGAGAATGCGCGCGCGCGCATGAAGGCGGTCTTCGATGAGGTTCGGCCCGAGTACGAGATCGTGATCGATTCGGCAAGGGCAAGAATCGAGGCCGTGCTCACTCCCGACCAGGTGGCCAGGTATCGGGAGCTCCTGGAGCAGGAGTACGGACCGGCCGAGCACGACTGAGGCCCGGCTTCGCGAACGCTCCGAGTTCTCCCACGGAAGGCGTGAGCGCATGGACGTGCGTCCCTCGTGCTCGACGAGCGACGCCGTCGATGTGCGTCGCGGTATGAAATAGGAACGGTTCCCCCCTTGTCAGACAGATGACCGGTCGCTCTCGAGCATCGGGTACCGGCAAGCGGACACGAGGCGCGAAATGACATTGCGAGCGAGGCTAGGAGTGGT
>JBDGYE010000036.1:0-23069 GCA_039584255.1 Gemmatimonadota bacterium | reverse complement strand
CGTTCCGGTAGATCCTGTACCCGACTACTCCGCTCTCCGGATCGTTGGACGGTGACCACGCCAGGTCGATCCGGCTGCTGCTGACGGCCGTGGCGGTCAGGCCGGCGGGCTTAGAGGGCGGGGAGCTGTCCGGCGTGCGTGCGGTCGCCGGATCGCTGCGAGCGCTTTCGAGCCCGTCGCCGTTCACCGCGGACACCCGGTACTCGTACTCCGTGAACGGTGCGAGGCCCGTGTCCTGGAAGGAGGTGCCTGCCGCGGTCCCTCTCAGCGAACCGTTCCGGTAGATCCGGTACTCGGCTACCCCGCTCTCCGGATCGGCGGACGGTGACCACGCCAGGTCGATCCGACTGCTGCTGACGGCCGTGGCCGTCAGCCCCGTGGGCGTGGAAGGCGGGGAGCCGTCGAGCGTGCGCGCGGTCGCCGGATCGCTGCGAGCGCTCTCAAGCCCGACCCCGTTCACCGCCGACACCCGGTACTCGTACTCCGTGGACGACGCGAGGCCCGTGTCCTGGAAAGAGGTGCTTGTGGCGGATCCCGCCAGGGAGCCGTTCCGGTAGATCCGGTACTCGGCCACCCCGCTCTCCGGGTCGGTGGACGGCAACCACGCCAGGTCGATCCGGCTGCCGCTGACGGCCGTGGCGCTCAGCCCGGCGGGCGTGGACGGCGGAGTGTCGTCGGGAAGAGTGGTCGCACTCGCCTGGCCGCTGGGCTTGCCCTCCCGTCCCTTGTCGTCGACGGCGGCTACCGTGTAGGTGTACTCCGTCCCCGCCGCGAGACCCGTGTCCTGAAACGACGTGGCGGTCGTGCTCCCGGCCTGCGTACCGTCACGGTACACGTTGTAGCTCACGGGTGGAGAGCCGTCGGAACCCGGTTCCCACGTAAGGTCGATGCGGGACGCGCTTACCGCCTGGGCTACGAGATTCCGTGGCGGGGACGGTGGCGCTTGCGCACCGGATGGCCGCGGAGCGGTGACCAGGGCGACGGCGGCAAGCAGCCCGGCGGTCGGGAGCCGCCGGGCCCGAGAGCGGTCCGACCGGATGCCGCGCCGGTTCCTCACTGCCAGCCCACCTCGACCCGAAGCTCCTGCGACAGGTCGCTCTCGTTCCCGCTCCGGTCGATGGCGGTCACCGCGAAGAAATAGGTGCCCGCCTCCAGGTTCTCGAGCGTGTACTGTGTGGCCTCCCCGACTTCGATCATCGTTCCGCTGGGCCCGTTTGGGGGCATGGAAGAGCCATGATAGACGCGATAGCCGGCCAGGTCCTCGAGGATGGCCCCCTGGGCATCGGTCCCCGGAGCGTCCCAGGCCAGCGTTACGGAGAAGCGGTCAGAGGGATGCGTGGGAATCCCGCTCTCGGGTGCCTCGGGTACGCAGCCGAGTGCGAACCCCGCGAGCAGGACGACCGGGAGTTGCCAGTCGCTGCGTCGGCGTAGGCCGCGGGCCGGATGTGGCTCGGGCGCGAGCAGACTCCTCAGGCGAGCCGGTCGTGGCTGTCTTCTTCCTCGCACCGTTGTCGATCCCCTTTCGGTAAGCCGAACCGTAAGCGGCTCGACCGAGCCACTTCCCGGCCAGGTTCCCGGCCGCTGGGGCGCGAAACGGGCACGAGACGCGCGGGGACGGCTCAGGTCCCGCCCGGATTAGTGCCGAACTCTTGTTGGGGATCGCCTAATATAGTCTACGCCTGGCAGTCTCGCTCGTTTAGCTCCACCGCGCGGCGCGCACGGGCCCGCCACCGGGCCCACGACTCGTCAGCTGTCGCGCCGCCATCGGGACGGCGGCCAGGGGAAAAAGGCGCTTGTACGATCGACGTACTCGGTATAGCCCGGCTTGCTCTTCTTCAGCTCGCTCTCCAGAAGCGACACCCCCGATACACGGAGCAGCAAGAGCGTCATCAGCAGAGGGCTGAAGATCGTCCAGACCCCTCCGGGAACGGAAAGAGAGATCAGAAAGTAGCTCCACCAGACCAGAGAATCGCCGAAGTAGTTGGGGTGCCGCGTGTACGCCCACAGGCCCGTCTGCAGCACCGCTCCTCTGTTCGCCGGATCAGCCTTGAAGCGGCGCAGCTGGGCGTCCCCCACCGCCTCGAACAGGAAGCCGACCGCCCAGACTCCGGCGCCCAGCGCGTCGAGAACGGTCAGGCGCGCCGGTGTCACCGACGCCTGGCCGACCAGCAACGGCGCGGAGATCACCCACATCAGGACGCCCTGCAAGAGGAAGACGCTGAAGTAGCTACTCCACCAGAAGCCCCTCCCCGCGGCCGCGCGCCAGGCGGCGTACCGGGGATCCTCGGGCTGCCCTCTCCGGCGCTTCAGAATATGCACGGAGAGCCTCGCACCCCAGACGAGCGTGAGACTGCTGAGGAGGACCTTCCGGGCCATCACGCCATCGCTTGTGACCGCGTAGAAGAGCGCGAGCAGCGTGAATCCCGCTCCCCAGAAGGCGTCCACGACACTCGCGTCCCGCAGCCGAAGGCTGACTAGCCACAGGAGGCTCATCGCCAGCAGAACGAGGGCCAGCCCCCCGAGGGCTACGCGAAGCACTGACGGGTCCGAAAGCGGCCAGCTCCAGCTCATGGCGCACCGCGCGAGGCAACCAGGTAGCCCACCGTTGCCACCGACGGGGTCAGTACGCCGCCCCAGGCCATACCCACGGCCGCTACGGCCTCATCTTGCCGAGGTTCGTCAGATCGTAGGTGGCGTAGGCTACCACACCGAAGAAGCCCCCGAGAAAGATGGCCCGTCCCGGTAACCCTCGCGTCACGGCGGGAAGGACAGCGAAGACCACGGTGGCTGCCACGGACAGCATATGGAAGAGGATGGCAGGCAGCCAGTGACAGAGCGTCGTCCGCCTGAGCGGCGACATGAAAACCAAGGAGACGATCATCCGCTTTTCCACTGTGTGTTGAGTCTCCCATAACCCGACTGTCCACTGCGAGTTAGGGGCGCGGTGCAGATATTGACTGATCGAGTCAGTCATTGTATATTGGATCCATGGCCAGGACCCGAGATCCGGACTTCCTGAACCGGCTGGCGCACGCCGGCATGCAGGTGTTCGCCCGCAAGGGGCTGAAGCGCGCGCGCATGTCCGACGTGGCGCTCGTGATGGGCGTATCCCACGGTACTCTCTACAATTACGTCGAGAGTAAGGAGGCGCTGTTCTACCTCCTCGTGGACTGGGGAATGCGGGGGGAGCCTCTGGAGCTGCCGAAGGAGCTTCCGATCGCGGCCCCTTCGAGAGCCGAGGTGCTCAGGCGACTGGAGGAGCAGATCGCCGAGCAGGTCCAATTGCCGCATCTGGATCGGGCTCTGGAAGCGGATGATCCTGAGGGCAGCGGCCGGGAAGAGCTCAAGAGCGTTCTCGAGGAGCTGTATGATCTGATCTCGGCGACCAGAGAGAGCGCAGACGTCATCGAGCGGTCTTCGGTGGATATCCCCGAGATCTATGCGCTCTATTACATCAAGGTACGGCACTCGGTGTTCGAGCGCTTCGCGAGGTATGTCGAGAGGAGGGCCGCGTCCGGTCACTTCCGTGACTATCCGGATAGCGCGACCGCGGCCAGAGTTGCCGTGGAAACGATCACTTTCTTCGCCCGTCGCCGGCACAGGGATCCGGACCCTCATCCTGCGAACGATGCGACGGTGCGGCGTACGGTAGTCGAGATGTTGGTAGAGAGCCTGCTCCACGATTCCTAGGAGAGCGGGTTGTCTCCTTTTTTTGGCCACATCGATGACTGATCTGGTCAGTCATCGATGTGGGACACGTTGAGAAGCCACTCTTAGAGAACCCGAAGGAGGTATGACAATGCGTGGGCAGAGAGGACGATCGGGAACCTCATTCGCGCTCGGGCTCGGCCTGGTGTTTTCGGCCTCGGCCCTATGCGCCGCGGTTCCGGGGTCGCCGCTTGCGGTAGCTCCGGGGATAGGGGAAGACCTGTCCGTGAGCGAGGTCGTCACTGGCACACCGCCCGTTCTCCTCAACGAGGACGAGGTCATGGCGGTGCTCCGGAAGCGGGCAGAGCAGTTGCTCGGGACGTCGGACCTCGAGGTGGATGGAGAGGTAAAGGTGGTCGTCGACGCAGATGGGAAGCCGGTTCGTCACTGGCTGACCCGCTCTACCGGCTCCGATGCGCTGGACGGAGCCATCGGCGACGTGGTGCCGCTGATGAAGTTCCAGCCGGCGAGTGATTCGGGGAAGCCGGTATCGTGCACCGCGGTTATCCCGATCCGCTTCCGGACGGAGCGGTAAGAGCGCACCTTGCGGAGGCCCGAGGTCTAGGGCTTAGTGGTCCGGGCTCAGAGTGCACCGGCCGCGCAACCCGGCCGGCAGCACACAATGTTACCTCCGGTGTAGACCTGTGACGCGGGCATCGATTCATCACCGGGAGAGCCATGGTTCGACGACTGCTCTGCTTAGTGCCGTTCCTGCTCGCGACGGCCGCCGCCGCTCATGCGCAGGCCGATGCGCAGGCCAGCCTTCAGGGAATCTCGAAGATCGAGGTGGTCGTCGAGAGCCTGAGCGGCGACGCGGCACAGATCGGCGTCACCGAGCAGCGCCTCAGAACTCTCGCGGAGGGAAAGCTGCTGGCGGAAGGCATGGAGGTGGCCGACTTCGCGCTGGCTTTCGTCTACCTCAACGTCACCGCCGTCCAGCTCGGAGACTCTCCCAACTTCGCGCTGTACATAGAGTTCTCGTTCAACCAGCCGTCCGCCTCGACCCTGAACCAGTGGCTGGGTCCGGCGAGGACCTGGAGCGCCGGGCGCCTGGTGGTCGTGGGAGAGTCCGCCGCTGCCGAGACGGTGTTTCGCAACGTGGAGCACCTGGTCGACGCCTTCCTCGAAGACTGGAACGCGGCTAACGGCTAACCGTCTCACGGTAGTCGGCAGAGAGACCAGGCGTTTCGGCTGGCGCGCCACTACCTTGGGTGCCCATGAGCGGCACCGAAAGTCCCAACCTCGGGCGGTTCTGGACCAGCTTCGGCCCCGGACTGATGTGGGCCGCGACGGCCATCGGTGTTTCCCATCTCGTGCAGTCCACGCGGGCGGGAGCGATGGCCGGATTCGGCCTGGTCGGCGTCGTGGTGTTGGCCCTGATCCTCAAGTACCCGTTCTTCGAGTACGGTCCACGGTACGCAGCGGCGACCGGAGAGAGCCTCGTGGAGGGGTACCGGCGGATCGGCCGGTGGGCGCTCTGGCTCTATCTCGTAATCACTCTCAGTACGGCGCTGATCGTCCAGGTGGCCGTCGTTCTGTTCACAAGCTTCGTCGTCAAGCTGGTGTTTGGGCTGGCGTGGCCGGTCGCCGCGGTTGCCGCGGCGCTGTGTGCGCTCTGCTTCTCGCTCATTCTGGCCGGCCGCTTCCGTCTCCTGGACGGGGCGATAAAGGCGATCATCATCGCCCTGGCCCTCTCCACCCTGCTTGCAGTCCTGATAACAGCTCCACGGGCGGATCTCTCCACGCTTGAGGCGATCCCCGATGTGGGCATCGATGGCGTGGTAAGTCTGGCCTTCCTGCTGGCTCTGGTGGGGTGGATGCCCTCCGCGTTCGACATCTCCGTTTGGAGCTCCCTGTGGACTCTTGCCAAGGACCGGGTCACCGGCGTCCGGGCAGGGATGGATGTAGTCCTGCTGGACTTCCGCATCGGCTACATCGGGACGGGTATCCTGGCGCTGGCGTTCCTCACCCTGGGCGCGACCGTCATGTATGGATCCGGCGGGGCGTTCAGCGACCGGGGAACCGAGTTCACCGGGCAGCTGGTCGAGCTGTATACCGGGTCTCTGGGAGGGTGGACACGTCCCATCGTCTACACTGCCGTTCTCACCACTATGTTCTCGACGTCGCTGGCGGTGGTCGATGGCTTTCCGCGGGCCATCGACAGGGCCCTCCGGGTGGCGTTCCTCGAGCGGCTCCCCGACGCCGACGAAGCCATGATCCGGTCACGCCCGGTGCCGGCCCCCGGGCAACCGTACTGGTGGGGCATCGTGATCCTGGCGACCGGTACGGTCATCGTGCTGTCGGTGTTTCCGGGCTCACTGACGACGATGGTCGACTTCGCCACCATCGTCTCGTTTCTCACCGCACCGGCCCTCGGCTACCTGAACCTCCGGACCATTACCTCGGATCAGGTGGCGCCGGAGCTCAGGCCCGGGCGGCGCATGCTGGTCCTCTCCTGGATCGGCCTGGCCGTTCTGGGAGCGTTCGCCGCGGTCTATGTGGTCAGCCGCCTGGCGTAGGTTCGCTACTGGCCGTGGCCCTTCCCATCCGCGATAATCCAGCTACTGTATGGGGTGACCCGCTCCAGCATCCCTGGTTCCGCAGGTGACGAACCTCGAGGAGGACTGCTCATGAAGCCTGTACTGCTGGCGCCTATGTGTGCCCTGGTGTTCGCTATGGGAGCGTGCGCCGACGCCGGGACCGACCAGGCCCCCGCCGACGAGACCGTAGCGGCGGTCGCGGAGATTCCGGTGACGACCGCTTCGGAGGATGCGCTCGAGCAATTCCGTCAGGGCCGGGCTCTGTCGGACGTCGGCCGTCCGCTTGAGGCCAAGGCCCACTTCAAGCAGGCGATCGATCTCGATCCCGATTTCTCGTACGCCCACGTCAACTACCCGGCGTTCTCGGCGGAGGAGTTCCGGGAGCACCTGCGAGAGGCGGAGCGTGCACTCGGCGGTAAGTCGGACGGCGAGCGGATGCTCGTCGAGCTCGCGGCCGCGCAGTGGGACAACGACAGCGAGTCGGCACTACGGCTCGCGGAGGAGCTCGTCCAAGCATATCCCTCCAGCCCGCGTGCCTGGATACGTCTCGCCAACGTCCAGGCAGGATTGAACGATCACGCCGAGGCACGTGCCTCGCTCCAGAAGGCGTTGGACCTCGATCCGGCAATGGTACTTGCCCACCGTATCATGGGCTTCAGCTACCTGTTCAACGACCCGACGGACTACGAGAAGGCGCTGGCGCACATGCAGCGCACGGTGGAGCTGCAGCCCGACGAGGCCAAGGGCTACGAGGCGGTGGGCGATGCCTACCGGGGCCTGAAGGACCTGGAGAGGGCTCGCGAGGTGTACTCGATGGCGGTCGAGAAGGACCCGGCGCTCGGCGTGGCGAGCCTGAAGAAGGGCCACATCAACTCGTTCCTGGGCAACTTCGAGGAGGCAAGGGCCGACTTTGACCTGGGTATCGAAACGACGCCGGTAGAGAACAAGGCCAACTATGCCAACTACCGGGCGTTCGTACACGTGCACGCCGACGATCCGAGCGGCGCGCTCGTAGAGCTCGCCGGTGTGGTGGCCATGGCGGACGAGGTAGGCATGCCCGAGGACCAGATCCCCGGCACCAAGGTCTTTACCCTCTCCAACGCGGCGACGATCGCCCTTCACCACGACATGTTCGACGAGGCGCGCGAGATCCTGGACGAGCGCACCCGGCAGATGGGCATCATCAGCGACCGGGTCGAGGAACCGGACTTCCGCCGCCGGCAGGCTGCCAACATCGCGGTGTGGGAGGGCCAGCTGGCGGCCCGCCAGGGAAGCTACGAGCTGGCCGCGGAGAAGGCGGAGGAGTACCGGAGCCTGGTAGAGCCCGATGCGAATCCGCGCCGTTTCGAGGCGCATCACGCGTTGCTGGGACTGATCGCGCTCGAGCAGGGCGACTACGAGAAGGCGGTCAGCGAGTTTCGGCAGTCCAACCTCCAGGTGGAGTACAACAAGTACCACCTCGCCCTCGCTCTGGACGGTTCAGGCGAAACGGACGAGGCTGCCGCCCTGTTCAAGGAAGTCGGCCAGTACAACTTCAATTCGGTCGGCTTCGCGCTCGTGCGGAAGGACGCGCTGGCTCGCGGCGTCGAGTCTGGCGGATAGGACCTCCTCCTGAGTCCTGGGCGGCGTTACTGCGGCGGCCGCCCAGGGAGCGAACGGGTCTGCCGCGGTGGGAAGCTTCCCTCGGGGGTGGGCCCGTTCCCGCATTTTCGCAGGTCGCACCTCCGGCGCGGAGCGGGGTAGGCTGACAGAGACTCCCTCACCATAGCCAGCCAGTCACGCGTGGGGAGGAGACCAAATGACACGGAGACTCGGCCGCTGCACGGTGCTCATCTGTCTTGCGTTCACGGCCTGCCAGCCCACGACCGGTCCGGAAGGCAACACCATCGACACGCTGCCACGTCAGCTCACTACCGCCGAACGGCAGCTCATCGACAGCGGAAACAAGTTCGCCTTCGAGCTCTTCCGGGCGGTCAACGGGGAGGAAGATCCCGCGGCCAACGTCTTCATCTCGCCGCTCAGCGCGTCGATGGCGCTCGCCATGACGCTGAACGGCGCTCAGGGCGCTACGTGGGACGCGATGAGCGAAGGGCTAGGATTCGGTGAGCTCTCGCAGTCGGAGATCAACGAATCGTACCAGGACCTGATCGGACTGCTCAGGACACTCGATCGCCGGGTCGAGCTGGAGATCGGCAACTCGCTCTGGAACCGGATCGGATTCGAGGTGGAGCCGGAGTTTCGCTCCGACGTCGAGGACTTCTTTCAGGCAAGAGCCGAGGCCCTCGACTTTGACGACCCGGCCTCCGCGGGCCTCATCAACGCATGGGTGGAGGGTGCCACTGGCGGACGCATTAGGGAAATCGTGGAGCCGCCCATAGACCCTCTTACCGAGGCGTTTCTCATCAACGCGGTCTACTTCAGGGGTACGTGGACGCTGCAGTTCGATCCCGCGGATACTCGGGATGCGCCCTTCCGGCGCCCCGACGGGAGCAGTGTCTCCGTGCCGATGATGGCCCAGTCGGATGGGAGCTTCCCGTACGCCAGCACGGGGTCCTACCAGGCCGTCGAGCTCCCGTACGGCGGCGAGGCCTTTGCCATGACTGTGGTGCTCCCGGCCGGGGGGACCGAGATCGCCGGTTTTGCGACGGCTCTGGACGCGGCGTACTGGGAGTCCATCCTCGCCGCACTGGTCGAGACCGATGTCGTAGTCCTGCTTCCGAAGTTCCGGCTCGAGTACGAGAAGCTCCTCAACGATGCGCTCGCGACTCTCGGCATGGGAATCGCCTTCGATGGGAAGCGGGCGGACTTCAGCCTGATGCACCGGGACGCCACCGAGATGGAGCTGCACATCAGTCGGGTGAAGCAGAAAGCCTTCATCGAGGTCGACGAGGAGGGGACCGAAGCAGCGGCGGCCACGGCGGTCGAGGTCGGCGTCACCTCGGCGCCGACGACGATGATCGTCGACAGGCCGTTCGTGTTCGCGATCCGGGAGAGGCTGTCCGGGTCGATACTGTTCGTGGGCCGGATTACGGACCCGTCGGCTGATTGAGGGAGGCCAGACAGCCTTAACGCCTCCAGATGTCGGACGGCCAGTGGCTGGCAGATGCTCGCCGGCTGCGTTCGGTGAGCAGGCGAAGGACATCATCCTTGCGGGGGTTCCCTCGGGGAAGCTCGGGGAGCAGCGACCGCACCGTGTCGATCACCTGCCTGTCCGTGTCCCGGCGCAGTGGGCCACGCCCCGGCAGCCCCTCGAGCACGCGGATCATGGCGCCAGCCAGATCCTGCTCCAGGTCTTCCGGCCGCTCCTGGAGAAAGAGTCCGAGGACCCCCAGCGGCTCCCCGGCTTCAGCCCCTCCGACCTCCGCTGGGGAAGACGTGTCGGAGTCCGACGAGCGTGTCATGTATCGTCTCCTCCCGGAAACCGGCGGCGGCACGCAACGGCTGAGAAAGACGCACGGGCAAAAAAATAGGGGCGGTCCCGCGAGTCCGCCCCCGCTCCGGCACACCGACCGATGACTCCGCTCTCCCGTCCTTCAAACGGCTTCGCTTCGCTTCGCGGACAGGCGGGTGAGCCGGGGCAAATGCTGGAGTCGGCCCGGACGAGAGGCGCAGTGACCGTCCCGGGTACGACTTCTCTTGTCACGGCGATTCATAATATACAACGGAACCGCTCCTCCGAGTATCCCCCGGCCGTATAAACCCCGAAGCCGATCTCGCCGTGATTTCGTCGGCTCGAGGATCAGCCCACTGCGCACTCGTTCTTGCCGGCCTCGAGAACATCCGCCTCGTCCGGACTCGCGGCGAGAAGCCCGACGTTGATCGCCTTGATGTGACGATACGCCTCCGGGGGCGTGGCGACGCTCGATGTGACCCATGTTCGGAAGGCCTGTTCGTCGCCGATGAGCAGCGAGTCGTTCACCTCCCGCAGGTGCCCGAACGGACGGCCGACCGATCGGTCCGGATTGCGCTCCGCCTCCGTGGCGTAGTGAGCCGGGTATACGCGCATCCCTGCCGGCCACTCGTTCCGTGCCCGTTCCAGGCTTTGCCACAGATCGCCGCACCACTCGTCGGTCCTGCCGGCGAGGTCCGGCCGTCCCACGGATTCGACGAAAACGAAGTCGCCGGTGAAGGCTACGTCGTGGTCGGTCGGGCCATCGCCGGGCCCCGCCAGAAAGGTGACGTGGCCCATCGTGTGTCCCGGCGTGTGGAGGACCCTGACACTCCCGCGCCCTACTTTGATGATCTGGTCGTCCGACAGGGAGGCGAACTCCAGTACGCCCGGCGTGCCGTCGTAGGGATAGACGGCGTCCGCGGGGTGAAGGTAGTAGGGAACGTCCAGCTCGGCCGCGACGACCGGCCCACCGCTGATGTAATCGGCGTGCACGTGAGTATCCGCGACTCCTACAATCAGCGCTCCTGCCTCGGCCGCTTGTTCGGCGTACTCCTTCCAGCTCCGTGGCGGGTCTATGATCAGCGCCTCTTCAGCGCTTGCCAGCAGGTAGCCGAGGGCCCCCTTTCCCACCCTGTCGAACTGCACGAGCCGGTCGAAGCCGGGGGGAGGTTCGAGTTCGCGGGGCACGACCAGGCGCATCCAGGCGTTGATGCCGCCGCGCAGAGACCTCGCGTCGTAGCCGTGCCGGCTCAGAAGAGTCGCAATGACGATGCTGTCGTTGCCGCGCGAGCACACGACGGCGACGGGGAGGTCCGTTTGCAGCCCGAGAGGGTCCAGCTCGGTCATGGCCGCGATCTCGGATCCGCGAACGTTTCGGAACCGCTCGGCGGGCACCGGTTCCACGACGCCGGCGGCCAGCCGCTGCGGGGCCCGGATATCGAGTACCTGGATCGGCTCGCCAGCTTCGAGGGCGTGGGCGAGCGCGGCCGGCTCTACCTCCAGATGCTGCATGGGAAGTCGCATGGCTCCAGGTTCTCCAAGAACGCCCCCTGGGTCAAGCTGGCGGCGAGCCAGCGCTGTGGCCGGCGCTCAGTGAGCCATCTCGGCCTCGACCTCCTCGGCGGTCTTGGGGATCGGCCTCCCGAGTACCCGATGGCCGTCCTCGGTGACGACTACGTCATCCTCGATCCGGATGCCCCCGAAGCCTTTGTACTCCTCGAGCCGGTCGTAGTCGATGAACGCGGCGTGACGGCCTTCGGCCCGCCACTGGTCTATGAGCTCGGGGATGAAGTAGATGCCCGGCTCCACGGTGAGAACGAAGCCCGGCTCCAGTGCCCGCGCCACTCTGAGGTAGCCCAGGCCGAACTGTTCGCTGCGCTCGAACTCCGTTCCGTATCCCACTAAGTTCTCGTCGATACCCTCCATGTCGTGGACGTCCAGGCCCATCATGTGGCCGAGTCCGTGGGGCATGCAGATGGCGTGAGCGCCCGCGGCCACTGCCTCGTCCACGTCGCCCTTCATGAGCCCCAGACCGTTGAGCCCCTTGGCGATCTCGCGGCACGACAGCAGGTGGACGTCGCGGAAGGAGATACCGGGTCGCATCGCCGCGATGGCAGCGAGCTGAGCATCCAGGACGATCCGATACACGTCAGCCTGACGCTCCGTGAACTTTCCGCTCACGGGCATGGTTCTCGTGATGTCGCTGGCGTAGCCCAGCGGCGATGTGGCCCCCGAATCGTGGACGGCCAGGTCGCCCTCCTTCATCACGTTCTCGTACGTGTGGTTGTGGAGAACCTCTCCGCGGACGGAGAAGATGACGGGGAACGAGACGATGCTGCCCCTCGACAGCGCGACGCCCTCCACGGCCCCGGCCACCTCGCGCTCCACCATGCCGGGGTGCGCCAGGTGCATGGCCAGAGTGTGCATGTCGTAGCTGATATCGATCGCCAGCTCGATCTCGGCCAGCTCCTCTTCGCTCTTCGGCAGGCGCTGATCGATCACCGCTTCCATGAGCTCGCGGGAGACGTGTGGATCCGGGTCGAGACAGGGCACGCCGATCATCCTCTCCAGCTTCAGCCGGTTCCACGCCCGGTACTGAGGCAGAAAGTGGATCTTCCGCCCCTGCTCCCTGGCCTCCGAAAGGACGCCCGCGAGATGCTCCGGCTCGGCGTGGCTGGAGATCCCTACATGGGCACACTCCTTTGCCAGCGAGGGAACGGGGCCCGTCCACACGATCTCGGCCACCGTGGGCTCGTAGCCGAACACGGTCTCCTCGCCGCTGTCGACGTCGATCACGGCGGCGAGTCCGGGAGCATCGAGCCCGAAGTAGTACAGGAACGAGCTGTCCTGCCGGAAGGGGTAATGGTTGTCGGGGAAGTTCATCGGTGCCTGATCGTTGCCCAGAAGCAGCAGCAGCCCGCCCCCCAGCCTCTCCTTCAGCGAGCGGCGTCGCTCGACAAAGGTCTTTGCCTCGAACATGGCCTATTCCTCGTCCCTTTCTTCGATGGTCTCGAGCTTCGGGTCCATCGCCTTCTTGTTACCTGCCTCTCCGCCCTGGCCCAGCGCGTCCAACTCGGACAGCACCAGGTCCAGCGTTTCCACGAGCCGGTCGGCATCGGAATCGTCGAACACCAGAGGCGGCTTGATCTTGATCACGTTCTCGTACGGACCGTCGGTGCTGAGCAGGATTCCGCGCTCCTTCATCTCCTCGATCACCCACGCCGCCTCGGCGGTGGCCGGTTCCAAGGATCCGCGGTCCCGCACGAGCTCGACCCCGATGAACAGGCCGAGCCCCCGCACGTCGCCGATGATGTCGCGGTGACCGGCCACGGAGCGCAGACCCTCCAGAAGACGGCCACCCACGTCGGCTGCCCGAGCCTGGAGGTCCTCCGCCTCGATTACTTCCAGCACCGCCAGACCAACCGCACACGAGACGGGATTGCCGCCGAACGTATTGAAGTACTCCATCCCGTTGTCGAACGCGGCAGCCAGCTCCCGCGTCGTGACCGCTGCCCCCAGCGGATGGCCGTTGCCGATCGGCTTTCCCAGCGTGACCACGTCCGGAACCACGCGCTGCGTCTCGAAGGCCCAGAATCGTGAGCCCGCTCTGCCGAATCCTACCTGTACCTCGTCGGCGACGCACACGGCGCCGCTCTCTCGGGCGTGACCGTAAGCGGCCTCGAGGTACCCCTCCGGAAGGATGATCTGTCCGGCGCAGCCGGGGGCCGACTCGGCGAAGAAGGCTGCGGTCCCGGCTCCACGGGCACGAACCCGGCCGAGGGCCTCGCCTACCCCGGCAGCGTATTTGGGACCCGCGCCCGGGTCCTCGTAGCCGTAGCGCCCGCGGTACCGGTCGGGTATCGGCGCGACCTGCACGTGCGCGGGCCTCCCCCCGCCGCCGCGTCCATCGAACTTGTAGGGGCTGATGTCCACGAGCCCGCTGCTGGTACCGTGATAGGCCCCTTCCAGCACCACGACATCGCGCTCACCCGTGGCGGTGCGGGCGAGTCGAAGCGCCAGCTCGTTGGCCTCACTTCCGGAGCAGACGAAGAAGCACACTTCCAGAGGATCCGGGAGCGTCGCTGCGAGGCGCCGAGCGTATTCGACCAGGTTCTCGTGGAGATATCGGGTGTTCGTGTTGAGGGTCACCATCTGGCGAGTCGCGGCCTCCACGACCCGCGGGTGGCAGTGTCCGACGTGGCAGACGTTGTTCACGCAGTCCAGGTAGGCACGGCCGTCGGCGTCGTACAGATACTGCCCCTCGCCGCGCACGATGTGCAGGGGAGTCCGGTAAGATACGCTGAGCGAGGCACTGATGTGGTGCGCCCGCAGTCGGAGGATCTCTTCCCGCTTCATCCCTCGTCCTCGAGGTCCGGCCGGGCCGCAGGCGTCGGCCCGGAGGGCGGCTCGGCGCCGGCACGGCAGGCGTCGACCAACTCGCCATCCAGATTGGAGAGACCGCCCGAGAGCAGGCGCTCCAGCAGGCGCCACGCCGGGGCTTCGCTCACGGTCAGGTAGATGTTGTCCGGATCGCGTGCCTGCACACGGGCTGACATGGTGACACTGAGGCAGAGGCGTGCCTGGATCAAGTCGGGCAGGAGCCGGGCCTCGGACTCCGACAACGGTAAGGCCGACTGGTATCCGCTAAGGAAGGCGCGGGCCACGGAGACCGGCGTCGCCGTATCGAGCATCAGATAGGTAAGGGCGACGGCAGGCTCACACGGCAAATGCGTCTCTACCATGTCGCCGAAGTCCAGCAGGCCGCTTACCCGCAGGGTGCCGCCGATGGGACCGCTAACCAGAACGTTGTGGTCGTTCGCGTCGTTGTGGATCACCTGGGTGCGGGTGCTCCGCAGTGCTGGGAGCGATTCCCGCTCGAAACGCTCTAGATAGCCCCTGACCAGTCGTTGTCGCTCCGGAGTCTCGATGCTCTCGACGTGGGGCAGCAGCCGCGGCGCGTGCCGCAGGTCCCAATCCAGAAAGCGGCGCGCGGCCGGATGTGTGAAGCCCTCTAGACGACGGTCCAAGTGGCCCAGAGCCCGGCCGAAATGCCGGAGCAGCTCCGGGGTCCGGGCCTTGATCTCGGCCAGCGGTGTTCCGGAGAGCCAAGTCACGAGCCACGCGTAATGGGAGGCGCCACCCTTGCCGCCGACCTCCCCCAGGCAGCCGCCGTCCTGTCGGCGCACCACCCGCGGGACGTCTAGCTCGATACCGTTTCGCCGGCCGCGCTCGCCGAGGTGGTCGAGGATCGCGACCTGTCCTCGCAGGATCTCTTCCCCGATCTCGGCGTTCGCGATCTTGAGCACGTACTCCTGGCCGTCCGCCGCCCGCAGCCGGAAGTTCTGGTCGGAGTAGCTGGGCAAAGGCTGCGGCTCCGCATCGAGGTCGTACAGGCGCGCGGCGATCCTCCGCGCCTGGCCAGGGGTGAACTGCGGAACGATAGCGGCCTGCTCCTTCCGCGGGATGGGGTTCGCTCGTTCGGCGCATTCTCGTGGTCCGGGGCCAGAACGGCAACGCGAGACGGGCTCGCAGTCGTGACGAGGTTCGGGGGGGTGGCCCTGGAGGTTGGAGCCCCACGAGATTCAGGGGCGTGAGAGAAGAGAACGCCGTGGGCGCGCTCGGCATCCTTCGGGAGCACCAGTGGTTCATCGCCATCGTCGTGCTCTACGTCCTGGGAGCCCATGTGGCTTCGCGGATTCTGGACGCGCCCTTCGGGCTGGAGCCGGCGGCCTACAAGGGGCTGGTCACGCTCTTCCTTCCCCTGTTTCTGGTGGCCGCCTTCCTCGTGTATCTGGTCCGCGTCGTCGTCGTGGACCGACCGAGCCAGCCCCTCGCCTGGATCGCGGCGGACCTCAGAAGCAACCGGCGTCTGGGCGAGCGAACGCTGCTGGCCCTTCCGATCCTGGTCCTGATGCCCCTCTTCGCCAGCGCCTATACCTTCCTCAAGGCGAGCATCCTGGTAGTGAATCCGGCGATTCTGGACGTTCAGTTGGCCGAGTGGGACCGATTCCTCCATGGTGGCCTCGACCCCTGGTTACTGCTTCAGCCGGTGCTGGGATTCCCGGCCGCGACATCGGCGGTGAACTTTCTTTATCAGCTCTGGTTCTTCGTCATGGTGGCGGTCTGGCTGTGGCAGGCGTTCAGCCTTTCGGACCGCAGGCTCAGGATGCGGTTCTTCATCGCGTTCCTGGCCAGCTGGGCTCTCCTCGGAACGGTCGCCGCGATGCTCATGCCCTCCGTAGGGCCCTGCTACTACGGCCGCGCCACGGGTATTCCGGACCCGTTCGTGCCGCTGATGGACTACCTGCGACAGGCGGCGGAGCACTACCCCGTCTGGGCGCTGGACGTGCAGGAAGGTTTGTGGAGCGACTACCAAACGTCACGTGTCGCGGCCGGATCGGGTATCTCGGCGATGCCGAGCATGCACGTATCGTCGGCCTACCTGCTGGCCCTCGCCGGGTGGCGTGCTGATAGACGTATCGGAATCGCCCTGTGGGCGTTCGCCGCGGCGATCCTCATCGGCTCGGTGCACCTGGGATGGCACTACGCCATCGACGGCTACGCGGCGATCGCGGGAACATGGCTCATCTGGTGGGGAGCCGGGCGGATCGTCGACGACCGGCGGAACGGAGAGTCCGGGGGCTAGACCGTCGCCCTGTGCAGCTTCCGCTTCAAGTGGTGGATCTTGCGGCGGACACGCTTCAGCTCGGCGGAGTCGTGAGCCTCCAGGGCGGCGTCCCGCTGAACCTTCAGCTCGCGAATCCGCGCTTTCACCGTCGCCTTGTCTATCCCCACGATCTCGTGGTGGGCGTGGTCCTCGATCCCGAGAGCGTGGCACAGGGCGGGGACGAGCTGCTCCTTGTGCATCGTCCGGTAGCCGTGGAGTTGATCGTGTTCCAGCTCCTTGGCGATCGTCCGGAGCTTGGTGACCGTCATCTTTTGCAGCTCTTCCCAGGTGTGCGTCATGGGACCTCCCTTCGAGCGTCACGGTGCCGCCGGGAGAGTCAGAATATAGCCCCAGTCGGGGTGAACGCTACTTGGTCGACTCGCCTTCGGGCGTGGATTAACTTGTGTCTGGAGGTGGCATGAGTCCGTTGAAGGGGACGCACGCGGCGGAAACGGAACCCCACGTGGTCGTCGTGGGCGGCGGCGTCATCGGCGTCTGCACCGCCTACTTTCTGGTCAGGCGAGGGGCGCGTGTCACCCTCCTCGAGCGCGACCAGATCGGAGAGGCCGCCTCGTTCGGCAACGCCGGGCTGATCTCGCCGGGCCATCCACCCATCAACAAGCCGGGCAGGGTGCGTCAGGCACTGAGATCGCTCGCCGACCCCCTCAGCCCTCTGTACGTCGCGCCGCGCTGGGACCCCTCGTTCGCCGGATGGCTTTGGTCGTTCAGCAGATACTGCAACCAGGAGCACGTCGAACTGTCGATGGAGGTCGTGGCACGGCTGGGGAGGGAGACGAGCCTCCTGTTCGACCGGCTCGTCGAGGAGGAGTCGCTGGAGTGCGGCTACAGGCGGAGCGGCTACCTCGAGATCTTCGTCACCGAAGAGGGCATGACGGTCGGCAAGGAGGAAGCCGATCTGGTCGCCCGGCACGGCATCGAGACCGAGGAGCTCGGAGGCGGTGAGCTTCGTGAGCGCGAGCCGGCCCTCGCCCAGAACGTTCGGGGCGGTTGGTACCATCCCGAGGGAACGATCCTCGACCCGTACCGGTTCGTGAGGGAGCTGGCCGACCGGGCCGTCGAGCGCGGCGCGGAAGTGCGAACGGAAACCGAAGTTCGCGAGGTGGTCGCGGACCGCGGCCGCGTTCTGGGCGTGCGCATGACGGACGGCGAGATGGTCGAGGCGCATGCCGTGGTCCTGGCAACCGGGGCCTACAGCCGTCACCTGCCGCGGGAGCTGGGTCTCCCCTTGCCCGTAGAGCCGGCCAAGGGATACCACTCCGACCGCGACCCGACGGTCGCCGGAACGCCGAGTATCCGGAACCCCTGTCTGCTCGGAGAGCGATCCGTGTTCTGCTCGCCGATAGGGGAATTCGTGCGCTTCGCAGGAACGCTGGAGTTCTCGGGCGAGAACCACCGCATCCGGCGACCGCGGCTGGAGCAGCTCACCCGCGGGGCGGCCCAGTACATGGATGGGATCGGTGAGGCGGAAGCCCTGTCGGAATGGTGCGGTTTGCGGCCCTGCACGCCGGACGGCCTGCCGGTGGTGGGCAGGGTGCCCGGCACACTCGGCGCATTCGTGGCCACCGGACACGCCATGCTGGGACTGACCCTGGGACCGATCACGGGCCGGCTCGTGGCCGAGTTCATCATCGACGGCGCCCCGTCGATGGACGTCTCGCTCCTGAGCCCGGCCCGGTTCCGGCGCCGCGCCTGAAGCCGGCTCAGTTCAGTGGCTGCAGGACGACGCGATTCTCCATGAAGACGGGGATCAGAACACGGCTCCGCGTCGCGTCGAAGCCGATGTCTGCCGGAGAGGTCACCGTGCTACCGACCTGCTCCACCGAGCCCTCCGGCCCTACCCGGTAGACGGTCTCGGTCGCCCAGTCGGAGATCAACGTCGATCCGTCTTCCAGCAGCACCAATCCGTCGAGCGACCGGCCCGGCAGGTATGAATGGTCCGTGCGCTCGCCGGAAGGCGCCACCGTGAAGATCGTCCCCGGTCCGAAGGCGACCGCATGGATGCCCCTGTCGTCCAGGGCGATTCCGTTCACCCCGCTCACGTCGCCCGCGATCTCGACGCGAGTAGCCGTGCCGGCTTCGTCGAACCGGTGGATCGCCGCGGTTTCCGTGGGCTCGATCCCTTCCTCGGTAATCCGGATGCCCGTGTCGGACACGTACAGCGTCCCATCGCTGGCGGTCGCCAGGTCGTTGAGGAAGGTGGCTCCCTCGACCGGCCACGCGCCGGCCGGCTCGCCGGTCCTCCGGTCGAAGAGACGCACGGTGTCGATGTCGGCCACGAACAGGGTCTCGCCGATGATCGCCGACCCCTTCGGAGCGTGCAGCGTCACGCCACCCTTGCCTCCGGCGATCCAGTTGCGCTGCGCGACGGTGCCGTCAGGAGCCAACCGCGATATGTAGCCGTTGTTGTCCTTCTCGGTCGGGTGGCCGTTGATGTTGGATACCAGATACAGGTCAGCGGCCGCATCGTGCAGTACCGACTCGGGCTGGTCGAAGCCCTCCACGACGATCGGCGCCGGGGGCGGCGGGGCAGTTTCCTGCACGGTGTCCACAGCTGCCGCCGTGTCCGCCGGGGCGTCCGCCGGCGCCGGCTCTCCACCTCCGCAGGTCCACGCCAGAGCCGCGGCTCCAGCCAGGATGAGCAGATTCAACAGCCTTCGATTCATCCGTCTTCTCCTCGGCATCTATACGCAAACTCTGGAGTGCACGCGCCCTGCTCAGCCTGCCGTCCCGAAGGCAGCCGCCAGGCCGACGGAGAACTCCTCGAGCGTCGTCGGGGTGGTGTTCCGGTCCGAGCGCTCTTCCTCGGGCGTCACCCGGCCCTCGTTGAACGCCTGATACATCTCCGTGAACACTCCGGCCGTCTCCGGATGTACACCCATGGCCACGAAGGCTTCCGCGGCTGCCTCGTAGGGAAACTGAACGTAGGGCAGGTCCGGCATCCCGATCGACTCGCCCAGGATGCGGGTCGCCTCCTCCAGTGTGTACTCGCGGGGCCCGAGGAGCTCCCGGGCCGACTTGCCCTTGAAGTCCAGAGCCGCGAGCCGCCGGGCCGCCACGTCGCCGATGTCCCGGGTCGCGATCATGGGAATCGGGATGTCCGGCCGCAGGGGCGTGCCCATCACTCCCATCGAGCGGACGGCGTCCAGCGCAATCAAGAAGTTCTCCATGAAATAGGCGGCACGGAGGTGCAGCGTCTTGCCGGGCAGCTCGTTCAGCCTGTTCTCGAACTCGTGCAGACCGGCTATCGGCCCCGTTCCCGCTGCGTGCTGCGCGCCGACGCTGCTGAGACTAAGCACGTACTCGACGCCGGCCGCCGCTATCCCCGAGGCGATGGCTTCGCCCACCGCGCGCTGATAGGCCCTGAAATCGGTGGCCGCGTAATCGGGCGGTACCATGACGTAGGCGCCTCTGGCCCCCGCGAAAGCCTCGGCCGCGGCATCCGGATCGGCCACGGATCCCACGAACACATCCGCTCCCATGCCAGCGAAGCGGGCCAGCCGGTCGGCGTTCCTTCCTATGACCCGGACGCTCTCGCCCTGCTGTAGCAGAGATGAGGCGACGACACTACCCGTGTTTCCGGTGGCTCCTACGACGGCGTACATGGCGAGTCTCCTTTCCCCTCAGATCGAAACCCGAAGATCGAAGAAACGGGGTTCGGAGACAATGCTCGTTTCTTGGGGACGGCTACGCGGCGCGGCTGGCGGCGACTACCTAGCCACGGCGTCGAGAATCCGCTGGCGCTGCCCGGCGGTGAGCATGTCCTGCGCCACGACGTCGCGGACGATGCGGGCCACGAACACATAGCCCCGCTGCTCGGCGGCCAGCCAGCGGTTCCACTCCAGTTCATCCAGGGCTCCGTGAAGCGTTTCCTCGTCGAGCCCGGGGGCACGTGCGAGCAGGGCCGTCTCCAGCCTGTCGCCCAACACGGACGCCGCCGCGAGGACTTGCTGTGCCGGCTTGCTGAGGCGCCGGTATCCGATCCGGATTGCGGCGACTACGGAGTCTGGAAGATCGCCGGGATACGTCTGGTCCATGGTCTGGAAAGGCCGCGGCCAGCCCGCCAGGTCTTCCAGCTCCAGACCCAGGCGCACGGCGTTCAGCAGCTCGACGGCGAACAGGGGAAGGCCGGCCGAGTCCAGGTGAATCCTCCGGCCCAGCCGCCGTCGTTCCTCGTCCCCCAGCTCCGGAAGGAGGACGGCGGCCAGCTCCTCGATCGTCTCCTGCGCCAGAGGGTCGAGGGTCATGGCCACCCCGGGAACGTCGCGTCCGACTCTTGCCCGGAGCTGATCCAGCTGCTCGTTGGGGGGATAGGTGCCGGAGGTTAGCAGCAGTGTGAAGGGCACGTCCTCCAGATCACGGAGGATCGCGTGGAGCGCGCCCCCCGACTCATCGTCCAGGTACCCTGCGCCGTCGATCCATGCCAGCACCGGCTGTCGCCTGGCCACGGCGCGCACGAGGTCGGTTAGCGCCTGGCCGAGTGGGGCCGGCTCCGACCCTTCAGCCAGGGTCGCCAGCCGCTCGGGGGCGAACGTGGCGTGCGGAAGGATTGCGGCCAGGGCGGCAGGCCGGACGCGGATCGATTCCGGCGACCCCAGAAGGCCGGCGGAGAGTCCCGCGATGGCGCTCCACGCAGACTCTCGATCGGTGGGCACGGCCCGGACCTGCGTCGTGGCGGCCCCCTCGAGACGGGCGCGGGAGGCGACTTCCTCGGCCAGCCGCGTCTTTCCCGCCCCCGATTCCGCCTGGACCATCACAAGAGAGGCTCCGCCCCGCACGACGCCTTCGCGGAACGCTCCGATGGCCGCCTCCAGCTCGTCCTCCCGGCCAACCAGGGGAAGACGCCTGGCCCACAGCTCCGACTCCGGAACGGTCTCCGGGAGCTTGAAAGTGCGCTCGCTGCGGATGCGCCCGGCCAGCTCGTCGGTCTCCGGTTCCGGCGCGATTCCCAGCTCCTCCGAGAGGCGTCCCGCGTAGCCGTCGAAGGCCGCAAGGGCGGCCGCGCGCTCACCTCTCAACGCCGCCGCCAGCATGGTGAGACGCACGGCTGCGTCCGAGAACGGGTCCAGCGCCAGCGCACGTGCGGCCGCCTCGTGAGCCCCCTGCGTGTCGCCGCGGGCGAGCCGCGTCTCGGCGTGCCGGCGCAGGGCCTCACCGCAGCGGTCCGTCCATCTCACCCGCTCGGCCGCCAGCCAGTCTTCGAACAGGGAGCTGTCGGGAACCGCGAAGCCCTCCAGGAACGGTCCCCTGACGAGCGCCGCGGCGGCCTCCCAGTCCTCGTCGGCGATGTTCGCCTCCAGCATGTCCGAGTCGACCGTGACGCTCTCTCGACTCAGGAGCACCTGATCCCCTGCGGACTCGAGGAGGCCGTCGCCGGTGCTGCGCCGAATGACCCGCAGTGCCTCGTTCAGCGAGTGGCGGGCGGAAGAATCCGGCTTGTCCCCCCACAGCATTCCGATCAGATGCTCTCGGGACCGGCGGCCATCGGGAGAGCGGGAGAGGTAGAGCAGGAGTGCCAGGTTCTTGCGCCACAGGAGCTCGCGGGGTGCCGGCTTCCCATCCACCAGGATCTCGGCGGGCCCTAAAGTGCGGAGGTCTATCACGTGCCGCAGGCCTCTTCGTCCATCGCGCGGCGCATCTCCTCCACCAGCGGCTGAAGGTCGGGCTCGGCATCCGCCCACAGACGCAACACGTCTGCTGCCCGCGTGCAGACGAGGCCGGGTGGGTACTCGACGCGGCCGGCGCGAGCCGCACGCACGATCCTCACCCGGGCCCAGGCGCCCAGTGCTCCGTCTATCTCGGCTGCCTGAATCAGGTGTGGGGCCACGAACTCCAGGTCCGTGTTCTCGTGCCAGTACAGGGTGGCCACCGCCGAGTTCAGGTCGGCCGTATCTCCTCGAGCGTCGAAGCGTCGCTCGTACCAGTCCGCCCGGTCGAGGTAGACGACAGAGCGCGCGAACGGTCGGACCGTGAGCCCGGCCGAATCATGAGCAAGCAGCGGCTCCGTGCTCCGCAGCGCCGAGTCGTAGTCTCCGCGAGCCGCCTCGAACCCGGCCCTCAGGAGCAGGCTCAGTCGCCGGGAGTCCGCCTGTTGATCCAGGGAGTCCAGCCTCGCGGACCAGGTGGCCGCCTGCATCGTGTTGCCGTCAGCAAGCGCCAGCAGTCCCAGCGCCCACGCCGCCCGCGCCCTGAGGGTCGGCGGCAGCTCGGAGTCGGCGTGAAGCAGCTCCAGCCGCGCGCTCCCCTCGCGGGCCACCGACTCCGGAAAGCCCTCCAGGCCCAGGGCGAACGGTACGACCTTCCATTCCGCGGCCTGGACCGCCGCGGCGGGATCGTGGGTCCGGCTGGCGACGGAGTCCATCCGTGCCAGTCCCTCGAGCACCTGGCCTTGGGATATGCGGCCGAGGCCCTGGGCCAGGTGTCCTTGTGAGGCGAGTCTCGCGTCGGATCCCGCGACCTCCAGGAGCCTCCGACCGATGCGGATCTGGGCGTGTGGCGCATCGACATAGCGGACGTGCCGGGCGGCCACCGCGAGGAACCCCATCCGCTGCTCGAATTCGGGAAACTCGCTCAGCAGGCCGCTCAGGCTCTCCTCCGCGCTCGCCGAGTCGAAACGCTCGACGAAGGCGTGGCCCCAGACGACCGGATAGGGGATGTCCACGCCTTCCTCCGCCCGCCCGTATACTGCCCCCAGATGTCTCAGCAGGCTGTCGGCCTCGCTTCTCTGCCCGAGGCGGATTCGGAC
>JBDGYE010000110.1:0-7136 GCA_039584255.1 Gemmatimonadota bacterium | reverse complement strand
TCTCGGCTTCACGGCAGCCCTGGACGCGGGTGTGCTGCTCTGTGTCTGGGCATTGTTCCGGAGGCTACAGGCAACGGTGTTCGACGAGGAGTTCGCCTGGGTGGTCGGAGTACCGGTCGCGGGCCTCTTCCTGCTCCTGCTGGCGATGACGGCGTTGACGGTCGTGGTGCTGATCCGCGTGGTGGGAGTGATTCTGGTCATCGCGCTGCTCACCATTCCGGCGGCGATAGCGGGCCACTGGACCCGCAGCCTCCGCTCCATGATGGCGCTGGCCGTCCTGATCGGTGCGACGTGCATCACTGCAGGGTTGTTCTTGTCCTTCGGCCTGTCGTCGGCCCTCGACATCAACATTCCGACGGGGCCGTTCATCATCCTGCTGGCCGCCGGCCTGTACGGGGTCTCGGTGGTGTTTCAATCCAGCCTCGGACGGACCGGTGCTCGGTAGGGAATCCGGGCGCGGATCCAAGGTTGGCCTGCGCTCCGAAACCGGTGTCCTCACCGGCTGCAGTCGTCGGCGCGCGACTCCGAAACTTTCCCTCCCTCGAGCGTCGTAGGGGGGCGCAGGCCGGTGATCCGGCCGTGATGGTGGTGGGTGGCCGCAGCGGTCGCCGGCATCGGCTGCGCGGACCCACGCCGCCAGCCGGTTGCATGACTTCCTGAGGTGGCTGGAGCGCATCCATGAAGAGACGAACGAAGGTCGGCCTGGGCCTCCTGGGGGTGCTGGTCGTGGGGGGCGGAACGATCGCGGCCGTCGCCCTGCGAGGACGGGACGGAAATGGTGGCCCGGCCACGATAGACGTGGTTCGTGACTCGATCATCCGGAAGGCTCTCGCGGTAGGAAACATCGAGCCGGAAGTGGAGATCAGCGTCAAATCGCAGATCTCGGGCGTGGTGGGCGAGCTGTTCATCGAAGAAGGCGACTTCGTCCGCGCGGGCGACGCGCTCCTCGAGGTTAAGCCGAATCCGACACCCATCGAGCTTGCGGAGGCTGAGCGTCAGGTGGAGCTGCACGACATCCAACTGACGAACCGGGAGCGCGACCTGGTTCGAAAGCGCGAGCTGCGTGAGCGCGACTTTGTCACTCAGGAAGAGCTCGAGGCTGCGGAGCGGGAGTACGAGCAGGCTCGCGTACAGGTCCAGATGGCGAGAGAGAGGGTCGCCCTCCTGAAGACGGGCAGGGTTCGGATCGCCAATCGGAACATCGAGGGCGTGATCCGGTCCCCGATCGACGGCTTCGTTCTGGAGTCGAGAGTCGAGGTCGGCGATCCGGTGGTACCGCTCAGCAACTTCCAGGAGGGAACTGTCCTCATCACGATGGCGGAGATGAGCGATCTGCTCTTCCGGGGGACGGTGGATGAGATCGATGTTGGCAGGTTGGAGGAGGGGATGCCAGCGGACATCAAAGTCGGAGCGCTTCCCGAGGCCAAGGTGAGCGGCGAGGTCGAATCGATCTCTCTGAAGGCACGGAGCGAGGACAACGCGACCGTCTTTCCCATCGAGATCCGACTCACCGAGCGCTCCGGCGCCGTCCTTCGAGCGGGGTACTCCGCCAATGCTGACATCATCATCGATCGCCGCAGCGACGTCCTCGTCATACCTGAGCGTCTCGTCCGCTTCGAGAACGACACCGCCCGCGCCACGATCCTGCTTCCCGATGGAGAGACCGAGGAGCGCGTCATACAGACCGGCCTGAGTGACGCCATCAAGGTCGAAGTCACAGCGGGTCTACAAGAGGGCGAGAAGGTGGTGGAGCCGCCGCCGAGGGAGATCAGTTGAAACCGCCCGCGCCATGAGCCGCCTTCGCAGCGCAGTCGGCCAGTTCGTGGCCGACATTCGGGAACAAAAACTGCGCACGGCCCTTACGATTCTGGGCATTACGTGGGGAACGGTGGCGGTGGTGTGCCTGCTCGCCTTCGGGATCGGGTTGGAGCGCCAGACGCGGAAGCGCTTCCACGGCCTCGGAGACCGCGTGGCCATGGTCTTCGGGGGCCGCACCCAGAAGCCCTACCAGGGATTCCCGAACGGACGTTGGATCCGGCTCGTCGAAGAAGACGTCCACCTGGTGGAGCAGGAGGTTCCGGAGGTCGTACTCATCAGCCCCGAGTACAGTGGGTGGGGAACCCAGGTTCGCTATGGCCGCTCCATAACGAATCCCAACGTGACCGGCGTTTACCCCTCGTACACGTACCTCCGCAACGTCATTCCCGAGATGGGCGGACGCTTCATCAACGATGAGGATATCGAGCACAGGCGCCGCGTGGCTTTCATCGGAAACCGTGTCATGGAGCTGCTGTTCGGCGACGAAGCGGACCCGGCGGGGGTCGTGGGAAAGCAGGTGATGGTCGGGATGACGCCATTCACCGTCGTGGGAGTCATGCGACCGAAGCAGCAGAGCTCGTCCTACAGCTCTCGTGACCGCGACAGGGTCTTCATTCCGGCCAGCACGCACCACGCGATCGTCGGGCGACGGTACCTCAACAACATCGTCTTCCGCGCGGATAACGCTGAGGCGTCGCAGGTGGCCCAGCGGAAGATCCGCGAGGTGCTCGGCCACAAGTACAAGTTCGATCCCACCGACGAGGACGCGCTGCCGATATGGGATACCACGGAGTTCGAGAGGATGTTCGAATACCTCTTTCTCGGGTTCAACATGTTCTTCGCCATAGTAGGAAGCTTCACTCTGACGGTAGGAGGCATCGGAGTCGCCAACATTATGTTCGTGGTGGTCAAGGAGCGCACGAAGGAGATCGGCATCCGGCGATCCGTAGGTGCTCGGCGGCTCGACATCATGCGTGAAATCTTCCTCGAGAGCATGGCCATCGTGACGATCGGAGCCGTGCTGGGACTCATCCTTTCGGTTGGGATCGTGTACCTGCTGAGCTTCATCCCGATGCGGGAGTTCATCGGGACTCCGGTCATCTCGCGGGTGGTGGCCGTAGTGACCGTGATGCTTCTTGCGCTTGTCGGCATGGCGGCCGGTTTCTTCCCGGCGCGAAAGGCCGCCGGGCTAGAGCCCGTCGAATGCCTGCGCTACTGAGGATGAGGCGGCGAGAGGTCGACCGGCAGGCCGGATGAAGCGAGAGGAATCATGTGGAAGATTCTGCTGCAGGAGTTCGTCGGGGATTTGAGGGCGCACAAGACGCGCGCCCTCCTGACCATGTTCGCCGTCATATGGGGGACGATCGCTGTCGTCCTGCTCCTTTCCTTCGGGGAAGGGCTCAAGCGGACGATCGTGCAGGGTCTGCTCGGAGCCGGCGAGAGAATCTTCATGGTCTACGGAGGGGAGACGAGCATTCCCTACGAGGGACTCCCGCGCGGCCGCCGGATCCGCCTTACCGAGGACGACATGGTGCTCGTTGAGAGGTCGATCCAGGACATCGACATGGTGAGCCCGTCTTACGGCCGGTGGGGCACCAGCCTTCATTACGGTGATGTCCGCACGTCGACGTATATGGAGGGGGTGCACCCGGACTTCTCACGGATGCGAAACATGTATCCCCAGCCAGGCGGGCGCTTCATCAACGAGAAGGACGTTCGTGAGAAGCGGCGCGTGCTCTTCCTCGGAGACTCGATCGCGCACCGGCTGTTCGCCGGTGCGGATCCGATCGGTAAGACGCTGCAACTGGACGGAGTCCCGTTCACCGTGATCGGCGTGATGAAGTCCAAGTTCCAAGACAGCATGAACAACGGACCGGACGAGGATCGGGCGATCATCCCCGCGTCCACATTCCGTTCGCTGTACGGAAATCGCTACGTGAACCACCTTCTTCTCAGGCCGCGTCGCCTCGAGCGCGCGGAGCTGACGAAGCAGCAGATCTCGGCGGTCCTGGGGGCTAGGCACCGCTTCGATGCCACCGACGAGCGTGCGCTTCCCATGTGGGACTTCTTTGAGAGCGAACGGGAGAGCCGGAACATAGGTCTCGGGATACAGATCTTCATGGGACTCGTGGGGATCTTCACCCTGATCGTGGCCGGCGTCGGCGTGGCCAACATCATGTACGTGGTCGTGAAAGAGCGGACCCGCGAGATCGGAGTTAAGCTGGCCGTCGGCGCCCGCAAGAAGCACATCATGGGCCAGTTCGTGTTCGAGGCGATCCTCATCTCGCTGGGCGGAGGCATCATCGGGCTTACGATCTCCAGCCTGGTGGTAGTGGGGGTGGATGCACTGCCTGTAACGGACCAGGCCATGCAGTACATCACGAACCCCAAGCTGTCGTGGCCGATCGCGCTCCTCTGCACGGCGATACTAGCGACGATAGGACTGATCGCCGGCTTCCTTCCAGCGCGGAAGGCTGCCGGCGTCGATCCCGTCGAATCACTCAGATACGAGTAAGGCTGGAAGAGGAGGTCTGAGCATGGAGGAGTTCTTCATAGCATTGGTTCCGATCACGTTCATTCTGTCGCTCGCCGGGGTGCTGATCTTCCGGCCGTTGACGAAGCGCCTCGGCAACGTCATGGAGGCGAACGCGCTCGGCAAGCGCGACGCGGCTCAGGAGAGGCTACAATACGAGAGCCTCAAGGCACTGGTGGATGCACAGAACTTGAAGATCGATCATCTCAAGCGGCGCCTCGAGTTCGCCGAAGGGTTGCTGGAGTCGCGAACCGCCCGCGTTCTTGGCGGGGCGAGCGTGGCTGGCAAGGAGTTGACCTGAGGGGATTCGGATCACGGACGCCGCCTGGTGGGCGTGGGGCCGACGTGATCGACGGAGCGCTACTCGAGGAAGAAGATGGCCCCGGCGCGCAAACCGAAAGCGGAGCCGGTCTTGCTGGAGTCCGGGATGTCGATTCCCTGCACGGTGGTGGGCCCGAGGTTGATCCAGTTGAACAGGCCCACCACGTCTATGGAGATCTTCTCGGCGACCGGTATGTCGACCCCTGCCGCAGCGCCGATCTCGAACCCGCTGGCGGTAGATTTGACTCCGAGGCGATCGTCGCTGAACTGGGTCCAACCGACTCTGCCCTGGACGTAGGGCAGCATCTCGGTCTCCTCCGATACGATCAGGTAGGTAGCGAGGCCGAACACGCTCCACTTGTCCGCCGATCCCCCGCCAGCTTCGAAGCTGAGGCTGGCGTATCCGCCGGCCAGGCCGAACCGCAGCGGTATCTCGGCCGTCTGGTACACAACCGCCAGCTCGGCTCCGACGCCGCCCGTGATGCTGTCTCCCACCTCACCCGTGAGCCAGGAGTAGCCGAGGGTCGCATCGATGGCGAAACGAGACCCGAGTCTCGGATCGCCGACTCGGGACTGGCCGGCCGAGACCTCGGGCAAGAACACGATGCCCAGACAGACAGCAACCCACATGACTGGGAGACGACGCAGCATCAAGGCTCCTTTTGAACCGGCGGCCGTCCCCGAGACCCAGGCCGCCGCTGGTCCCGGGTGACTGCTCCCCGCACGGTCCATGCGACACTCGCTCCTCCATACCCGACTGTCAACACCGATCGCGGTCCGCCAGTGCCCGCGGCACCTACTTGCCGCCCATTTTGGGGCAGTCCATTATCAGAATCGAGGAACATCCGACGGTCCAAGACAAGACCGCGGTGGCGTACGCTGGTTCCAGAAGCGAACGGACATGGAAGACGACCCTAGGGGCACCTTTCCCGACAGGCCACAGTGGCGAGTTCCGCAGGTGAAGCAGCTGGAAACGGATGCCTATCACATCTGGAAGCCGCGGCCTCTGCTGAGGAGCGTCCACTGGAAGAGCATCCCCGAGGTGCCGCGGGACGCAGCCGCCGGCTCCTACGAGGTGTTTCTGGATCAGCGGGCTTTCGTAACGATGCACCAACACGTCTGGAATGCGGCACCCGGCGAGGAGCCGTTCGGGTACCTCGTCGGCGACCTCTGCGAAGATCCGGAATCCGAACGCCGGTATATCATTGTCAGTACGGCGGTACCGTCCAAGTTCTCTTTCCGCGAGGGGGGCGACGAGCAGATTAGCGGCGAGGCCGATATCGCCCTGCAACTGGAAGTCGACCGCCTACGGGGAATGCTCTCGGGGTGGTACCACAGCCACCGGACGGGTCCGCCCCGGCTTTCGGAAGCGGACGTGGCCACCCACGAGACCTTCTTTCCGGAGCCGTGGCAGGTGGCGTTCCTCTTCGTCACCGATCCATCCCAGCCGGCCGGCGCTACCTTCCGCCGGACATTGCAGGGATTGTCGGGAGATCTCTCTCTTCCGTTCTACGAGATGGTCAGCAACGAGTCGTTGATGGCCAGGGGGCTACGCCGATCTCGGATCGATTGGGGCAACCAGGAGACCGTAGACCCAGTCGTTGTGGAAGCTCCTCCGCGTCCCGCACCGCCGCCTGTCGAGAAGCTGGAAGCCGAGGAGGAGGCCGGAGAACTGGAGGCTGAGACGGTCGTCTTCGACGAAGAAGAACGGGCAGTCATCGTCGAGGAAGTGGCTCCTGTGGAAGTATCGTTCGAGCCGGAGATCGCCACAGTCGATCTCGGGCCAGAGGTGCCTCCCGCCGAGGCGGTTGACGAGGAGGCACCCGCCGACAAATGGATGCCGGATGCCCCGACTCCGAGCGAGCCTGCGGTGGAGGAGCTGCCCGAGGAGGAGACGCCGGAGCCTGGAGAGGAGTCTCTTCTGGCAGGTTTGGAGGCTGGTTTCGCCAGCTCACTCGACGCGTCCGTCGAAGAGCTTCCGGAGACGGCGGGCATCGCGGAGGCAGCGGATCTGGAAGATGTTCTCGAGCGGGCTGCGGAGGACCTGGACTTCGATTCTCTTGTTGCGGAGGTCGAGCAGGCCGACTTGGAGGCCCAGGTGGCCGAGGCCGAATCGAGCGACCTCCCGGAGGTGCCCATCCCGCTCACCCCGGCGGAGGAAGAAGAGGAGGCAACTCTTCGGGCCGGGCCGCAGGCCGGGATCACGGATTGGGCAGTCGTGACGCCGGGCGCCGTGGAAACCGAGGCCGGGTGGGAAGCGCCAGAGTCGGGTGACACCGAGTCACAGGACCAGACGCTCGAGTCCGGGGAGGACGTCTGGGAGGACGTTGGGTCAGGCCTGGAGCCGGTCGCGGTGGAGGTCGAGCCGGAGCCTGTGGACCTCGCCCCGGAGCCTGTCGAGGTCGAGGCGGAGCTGGACGTAGTGGAGGTGGAGGCAGAGCCTGCGGTGGAGGTCGAGCCGGAG
>JBDGYE010000035.1:0-43321 GCA_039584255.1 Gemmatimonadota bacterium | reverse complement strand
GACACCCCGGTCGTGATCGTCGAACGGCGTAGCTCGGGTCTCGGCTCTTTCCTCGGCGGCGCGATCTTCGGCGCGGTCATCGCGCTGCTGTACGCTCCCAAGTCTGGCGAGGAAACGAAGGCTGAGATCCGGGATCGCGTTCGGAAGCTCCGCGACGATGCGGAGGGGCGGTACCACGAGCTCCGGGACGACGTCGAGCAACGTTACGATCGCGTTCGCGGCGATGTTTCGGAACGGCTCGAGACCGCCCGCGAGGAGGTACGTCAGCGCCGGCTCCAGGCCGAGGAGGCGGTCAAAGTGGGTAAGGAGACCGCGCGAAAGGCCCGAAAGGACCTGGAGCAGAGGGTCGCCGAATCGAAAGAGGCGTATCGCGAGCGAGTAACGGAGGCTGAGGCGGAGGACGCCGAGCCGGCGGAGGACGCCGAGCCGGCGGAGCCTGTCGAGGAGACAGCGGGCGACTGACGCGACGGATGACCTCCGTTCGGGTCACGGCCGGAGCCGCGGCGACGTGACCGACCGGTGAGCCCGGAGCCGTCGACGCCAGCGGGTGCCGCTGCCGGTGGACGGACAAGCGGCCCGCGGCGCATTCCGGGATTCCGGAGCGGCTTCCATGGCGCCTGGGAGTACGTCCGCGAGGTGTACGACCAGGCCGCCTCTGACAACATCTTCTTTCTGGCCTCCGGGTTGACGTTCAGCCTTCTCCTGGCCGCGATCCCGTTCCTTCTCCTGGTGCTGTCCCTCGCCGGCCTCGCCCTCGCGCCCCAAATCGAGAATCCGGAAAGCGCTGTCATGGGCTGGATCGGCAACGTCCTGCCGGTGACCGCGAACATGGTGGCGGAAGTACAGGACCGTCTTCGCGACGTGGTAGAGTCGTCCGGCTCGGTGGGGCTGATCAGCGCGGTGCTGTTCGTCTGGTTCTCTACTCGCCTGTTCGGGGCCTTGAGAACGGTGCTGGACGCGGTGTTCGACTTCCGCGAGGGTCCCGGCATCATCATGGGCAAGATCATCGACATGAAGCTGGTCGTGATCGCGACGGTGCTCCTGACCGCCAACATCGGAATCACCACGACTCTCATGGCCCTTGGCGGGGAAATGCTGGAGCAACTGCACATGCCCGTGGGGCCCACACTTGTCACACTCGGCCATGTGACGGCCTTCGGCGCCATATTCCTGATGTTCTTTCTCATCTACAAGTTTGTTCCTTCCACTCGGCTCCGGTGGCAGGTCGCCGCCATCGCGGCCCTCTTCTCCGCCGGGGGCTTCGAGCTCGTTAAGACGGCTTTGGGCTGGTACCTGGCCGATGTGGCAGACTTCACGCGGGTGTTCTTCGCCTTCGCGACCCTGGTCGTCCTCGTCGTCGCGGTCTACTACGCCGCGGTGGTCTTCGTTCTCGGCGGCGAGGTCGCCAAGGTGTATGGACTGCGGGCCGTCATGCGGCGGCAACGGGAGCTCTTCGATCAGGCATAGGCGCGCCGGAGCGGTTCTTCCGAGCGAGCTCAAGGATCGGGCCTGGACCTCTATCCGTCGGGGCTTCGGTAGCGTCCGACCCGGCTCCGATCTAGATTCCGCCCGTCTCGTCCATCCTCCGTGTCGTATTGGGAGGTCAGGTGGCCCGATCGGCCGATGGCCGAAAGAACGTCCTGCGGAACAGGAAGGCGCGTCACGAGTTCCATATCCTCGAGGAACTCGAAGCCGGACTCGTTCTGAAGGGAGCCGAGGTAAAGTCGCTCCGGGAGGGCAAGGCCAGCTTCACCGACGCGTACGCGGCGATCGAGGGGGGCGAGCTCTGGTTGTACAACCTGCACATAAGCCCTTACGAGTCCGCCTCCATCGACGTTCCCGACCCGCTGCGACGGCGCAAGCTTCTCGTCCATCGACGAGAGCTCCAGCGCCTGGCGGCCCGCACCGCCGAGCGCGGCCTGACCATCGTGCCTTTGGATGCGCACTTCACTCGCGGCCTGGCGAAGGTCACCGTCGGGCTGGCCAAGGGAAAGAAGCTGCACGACAAGCGCGAATCCCTAAAGCGTGACGACATGCGGCGGGAGATCGAGCGTGCACTGCGAGCGAAACAGGACTAGAGGCCGCCCGAAGGTCGTGCAAGCCATCAGCCGCTCGTGGCGCCTGCTGGTGGCGTTGGGAGCGCTGCCGGCGGCACCGGGCCTCTCGGCTCAGCCCGCCGAGCGCCAGGTGATCACCGTCGGGCGATCCGCCTACGAGCTTACTGTAGCCCGGCACCGCGGGTATCCCTCTGCGAGCTGGAGTTCTCTCCCGCCGGGACTTCTCGCCGAGCCCTTCCTGCGCGGCTCCGTGGCCACCGCCGCTGTCGGAGCGGCCCCGCTCGTCCTTACCGCCGGCTCGCCGTTCGGCCGGTTGGGCGATGGATTCTTCCAGTTGGCCAACCTTCCCTATCTGGAGGCCGGGGATCTGTGGGTACCCGTGGAACTCTTTACCGAGTGGCTTCCGGCAGCGATAGCGGCGGGCGGACTTACGGCTGTGCAGCCGGGATCGGTCGCCTCCGCGAAGGAGCGGGACGCCCGCCCGACGCCGAGCGCCCGCCGGCCCGGCCCGTGGCGCGTCGTCATCGATGCCGGCCACGGAGGGCACGACCCTGGGACGAGGAGCCCGCGGACCGGAGTCAGGGAGAAGGATATCACGCTCGCAGTCTCCAACTATCTTCGCGACGAGCTCTCGGGGCGGGACGGCATCCAGCCGCTCCTCATCAGGGATAGCGACAGGTGGGTCAACGTGACCGAGCGGCCGGGAAGGGCGATGTCCATGAGCGCCGACCTGTTCATATCCATCCATGTCAACGCGGAGCCGGGTCGAGGTACCTCTGCATCCGGATTCGAGACCTACTACCTCGGCCGTGCCCGAACCGAGGAGTCGCGCAGGGTGGCGATGCGAGAGAACGCCGTGATCGAGGTGGAAGAGGGCGAGGAGCGGCCGAACATGGAGCAACTCGAGTTCATCCTCGCCGGGCTGGACCGGGACGTGAACCTGGGCGAGTCGCGCACCTTCGCCGGGTACGTCCAGAACGGGCTGAGGAGCGTGCTCCGAAGCAAGGACCGGGGAGTCAAGCCAGGGCCGTTCTATGTGCTGCTCACCACCGGCGATACGCCTACCGTTCTGGTCGAGCTGGGGTTCATCACCAACTCCTCCGATGAGCGGCGCCTCACGAGTACATCTGCGCAGAGGGAGATCGCCAGGGCTCTTGCCAACACGATCGATACCTATTTCGAGGAGACCGGGCGGCGCATAGCGATCATGGAGGGGAAGGGTTGAGACGGCTCGCCATCTGGCCGGCGCTGATTCTCTCCGGCGCCTGCGTGTACTTCAACGCCATGTACAACGCCGGTGCGGAGTACGATCGCGGTGTGGAGCGGCTGCGGTCGGGCAGGGTCTCGGAGGCACGTGTCGCGTTCGACAGTGTCATCCACAAGACGGAGCGAGTGCTCCAGAATCATCCCGAGAGCAAGTATGCGGACGACGCCGCCATCCTCAAAGCGCGCTCGGAGCTGCACAACGAGTTGTGGGAATCCGCGATAGAGACGGCGGAGCTGGCGCGGCAGATAGCCAGCGACAACTCCACCGCACATCTGGCCTCCGGGCTTCGGGGGGTGGCAGAGTTTGAGCTCGGTTTCAACGAGGCGGCGGACTCGCTGCTGTCGGTGGCCATCGACGACGACGTGGCGGCGGACGACCGGGCGCTCTTCCTGTTCTATCGTGGCCAGGCACGCCTCGCCTTGGGGAACCCGGGTCCGGCCGCGGAGGACCTTGAATCGGCTTCGCGCTCGATCGACATGTCCGACGAGGCGCGAGTCGATCTGGCGCGGGCCTTGATGGGGATCGGAAACTACGACGAAGCGATCGCTCTGGTGGCGAACCTGCTGCGGAGCAGCCGCTTCGGCGATCTGACCCAACCGCTGCGGATTCACCTGGACAGCCTCAGTCGAAAGGCTCCGATCCAGGTCGACAGCATGGTTGCCGAGCAGATGAACGAACCGCAGACCCAGACGACCAAGACCTCCACCCTCTACTTTCTGCGCGGACGGGCGCACCACTATGCGGGAGACGATGGGGTGGCCCTGGTCTTCCTGGACAGCTCTGTTGCGGTCAACCCCGGCAGCAGGTTTGGAGCACCGGACGCGGCCTTCCTGGCGGCGCGACTCCGCCTGGGGGATGCCGACGAACTGCAGGATGTCGAGGGGACGGAGAGCTACCTACGGACTGCCACGAGGTCGTCGGAGTCACAGACCCGCCTCGAGGCGGAGCGTCTGCTGTGGTGGGTGCAGAGATTCAACCGTCTCGCGGAGGCGTACCAGAGCCAAGGCGCATCGGCTGCCGAAGCCGTGCTGCGGGCGGCGGAGATCGCCGGAGCCGAGCTGGGCGCGTCGCCTGTCGCTCGCGGCCTGTACCTGCGATACCTGGAGCTTACGCCTGATTCCCGCTGGGCCGCGAAAGCCGCCTACGGCGCGCTCGCCTACACGGGCCACACGCCGGCCGACTGGGTGGAGGACCGCGGACCGGCAACGGATGACGACCTGCGCCGTCTGCTGGCGACCCTCCCTACCGAGGATCCGTACCGGGTGGCCGTGGAGAGAACGGAGGCCCGCACGCCCATGTCCGACTCTCTCTATGTGAGGGCCGAGCGCGATCTCCAGGAGCGTATCGACGCGATCCAGATGACCTTCGATCCGCAGGCCTTCAGCAGAACCTCGCCTGCCGTTGCCCCGGTGGCCGCCGACTCCGCTGCCGCCGACTCCCTTGCCCCTCCTTTCAAGAACTTGGAGTAGCCCGGATGGGGACGCCCCTCCGCCGCTGGGCCGAGGTGCTGGAGAACCTCGAGGCCGCCCGGGACACCCGCTGGCTGCTGCTCGAGAGTCCGGAGATCGCAGAGGCGAGCCGACCCGGACAGTTCCTGATGATCGGATACGGCCTGGAGGACGTCGCAGCGCCCTTCCTCCCCCGTCCGTTCAGCGTCGGCTGGCGCTCTCCCGACGGGCGTATCGGCCTGTTGGTCCGTGAGTTCGGTGCCGGAACGCGACGCCTGTGCCGTACCCGCCCCGGGGAGCGCCTGCTGCTCCTGGGACCGCTGGGCACCCGGTTCGAGCTCCCTGACAGGCAGCCGGTTCTGTGCGTGGCGGGAGGCGTGGGGCTCGCTCCGTTCCTGTTCGTCGGCGCGGAGGTCTCGCAGAGCTCACGGTCTCTTCGGATCCTGTACGGAGAGCGTACTGGCGATCGCGTCTTCGATCCGGAGCTCGTGCTTGAGCTGACCGGCGTGCACCCGGAAATCTGGACCGAAGACGGCAGCCTGGGGCGCACGGGACTCGTGCTGGAAGGAATCGATCTCGAAGACACTCCGCTGGTCCTCGGCTGCGGCCCGATACCGATGCTGAGCGCCCTGGCCGACCTGGCCAGAGAAGAGGGAACCGACCTGCAGGTGTCGGTGGAGGCGCACATGGGCTGTGGGGTCGGCACGTGCCAGGGTTGCGCGGTGCCGTCCGCCGACGGCAGCTGGATCAAGGCATGCACGGAAGGGCCGGTCTTCGACTCGGGGAGGCTCAGATGGCGAGTCTGAGCCAGACCGTCTTCGGCGCCGAGTTCCAGAGCCCCGTGCTCCTTGCATCTGGCACCTGCGGGTACGGCGACGAGTACTCCGACCTCATCCCGCTGGATGAGCTGGGCGGGCTGGTCACGAAGGCGGTCAGCCTCGAGCCACGGCCGGGCAACGCCCCGCATCGCATCGCGGAGACACCGGGCGGCATGATCAACGCCATCGGCCTGCAGAACGTCGGCCTGGACGCCTTCCGGGTCGAGAAACTCCCGTGGCTCCGCGACAATCTGCACCGGGCGAAGGTCTTCGTGAACGTGGTCGGGCGCACCCAGGACGATTTTGCCGCCGTGGTCTCCGGCCTCGACGCGGACGACGGCTTTCTCGGCTACGAGATCAACGTATCCTGCCCCAACGTGGAGGGCGGAACCCTGTTCGGCACCGACCCCGTCGCGCTCTCGGAGCTCGTGGCCCGGCTCCGCGGCCTCACGGAGCGGCCGCTGGTTGTCAAGCTGACGCCGAACGTGCCGGACGTGGGCTTCTACGCGCGCATCTGCGAAGAGAGCGGAGCCGACGGGCTGAGTGCCATAAACACCTTCCCGGGAATGCTGATCGACGTCGAGCGCAGACGCCCGGTCATCGGGAACGTCACCGGCGGAGTGAGTGGTCCTGCGATTCTTCCCATGGGTGTCTACGCCGCCTGGCGGGCGGCCGGTTGCGTCTCGATCCCCGTGATCGGGATCGGAGGTATCCGCTCCGCGGCGGATGCCCTGCAATACATGATGGCGGGGGCGTGCCTCGTGCAGATCGGCACCGCGCTGTTCGTCGATCCGGCGGTCGCGATGGAGGTGCACGAGGGAATCGACGATTGGCTGGGGCGGCACGGGACGCCCGACCTCTCCGCTGTTGTCGGTGGTCTCGAGATCCCGGAGCGTCCGGGGCTCAGCACCGTCTGAGAATCGACCTCAGGGAGGGTGATCCCGTGAACGACAGCGGCCAGCGCGTGCCCGAGGTGATAGTGGCGCTCGACTTCCCGGCGCCAGCGGAGGCCCTGGAGCTCGTACGGGGTCTGCCGGAGGGCACGTGGTACAAGGTGGGTCTCGAGCTGTTCACCCGTGCCGGTCCGCCGATCGTGGAGCGGCTGGTCGAGGACGGTCGCCATGTCTTTCTGGATCTGAAATTGCACGACATCCCCAACACGGTGTCCGGTGCCATCAGGGCTGCCGCCGACCTGGGTGTACGCCTGCTGACGGTGCACGCGGCCGGCGGAGAGTCTATGCTGCGGGCTGCGTCCGGCGCCGCTGAGGATAGCCGCAGCGATGGAAGCGGGCTGCGTCTCCTGGCCATAACGGTCCTCACTTCTCTCGACGACGACTCCCTCGTCCCGATCATGGGACCGGGCAGCCGCGTGGAGGACGCCGTGGGCCGGCTCGCCGGGCTGGCACGTGAAACCGGAATCGACGGGGCCGTCTCGTCGGTAGCCGAGTGTCGGGCCATCAAGCTGGCGTGTGGAGAGAGTTTTCTGGTCGTCACCCCGGGAATCCGGCTCGTCGGAGACGAAACGCACGACCAGAAGCGCGTGGCGACCCCGGCGGTGGCCAGGGCGGCGGGTGCCGACTATCTGGTAGTGGGCCGGGCCATTACTCGGGCGCCGCACCCGGACGAGGCTCTGGAGCGGATTCGCGCCGAGCTCGCGGACTGACAGCCTGTCGACGGCGGTCGCGAAGGCGGGGGAGAGTCACCGAGCGGGCCCATCGCGCGTTCTCGGTTTGCGTCGACACTGAGAGCTAGTCCTGCTCAACGCCCTCCCCACCAGGGCAAGATCGGAACACCCGGCTCTCGTTCGCGTTGCGCTGCGCGAGGTAGGTAGCGTATAGGTCGGTGTGCGCGGAGCGCTCCCCCACGACTTGCCCGTAGAGACCTTCCAGCCCGAGCAGTAGCTCAGAGACCTCTCGAACCGCTCCCTGCCCGCCGCGAGAGGCGGTGACGTAGTCGGCGAGACCCTCGTCACGGACGTAGTCCAGAAGCAGGGGTGACCCGGCGCTTCGTACCAGGAATCGTAATCCGCACCGATCGGCCACCGACAGGTCGAGAACGTCATCGAAGCAGTACGCCACCCGTTCCGGCTCGATCCCGAAATGGCTCTCCAGGTGGTCGAGCGCCAGTCCCTTGTCCAGGAATCCGCTGTACACGGCCTGAAACCGTTCCCTGGCTGCCAGAATCCTGGCCGTCGGGTTGTCCTGGCCGGTCACGATCGCGACTAGCGGAAGTCGGCCCTCGTTCCTCAGCCACCAGCCGAAACGGAGCAGGTTGGTTCCCATCGAATCCAGCTCTGAGAACGAGCTGGGGGCTCCCTCGCCCTTGCTACCGTCGTTGAAGACGCCGTCCCAATCGAAGACGAGCGCATTGATCCCGACCAGTGTCTCGCGGATGCGCTCGGCCGGCGTCAGAAAGACGCCGCCGCCGCTCTCGAACAGCTCCACGATACCGGCCACGCTCACAGGCAGGTTAGAGGTCCTGAATGTCGAGCATGCCCACCGGCTTCCCCTTCTCGGTCACCAACAGCGTGTCCACCTTGTGCCGGTGGAAGAGCTCACTGGCTTCGGTCAGCCTGGCGCCGGCCTCGATCGAAATGGGGTCCTTGTAGTCGAAGTCCGACATCCGGTGCGACAGGACGTCACGTCCCTCTCGCTCCAGCAACCGCCGGAGATCCCCGTCCGTGAACACTCCTCTTACGCCTCCCGCTCCGTCGATAACAGTGACACAACCGAAGCCGCACTCGGTCATCTTGACGATGGCCTGCTGCAGATCCGCGGCCTCCTCCACTAGCGGGTTCACGCTGCTGATTACTTCTCCGACGGTCTTGGTGACGAGGCGCGTGTGGACGCGGAACTGGTCCGTGCCCACGGCCGTGAACGTGTTCTCGGTGAGACGGGTGAGTATCTGATATGGCACAGTGACGGCGTGCGCTCCCAGGTTGATGGCGTTCCGCACGTGCTCGACGTGGCGGACGGAAGAAAACATCACCTTCGTGGGATAGCCGTATCGGTGCACCGCTGCCACGCTCTGCTCGATAAGCGCGAGCGCATCGTGGCCCTGGTCCTGGAGGCGCCCCACGAGCGGGCATACGTACTCGGCGCCGGCCTGCATGGCCATGTAGGCCTGCGGGAGTGTGTAGACCAGGTGAACGTTGACCCGGATTCCGTCGTCGGCGAGACGGCGGCAGGCCCTCACCCCTTCCAGAGAGACCGGGATCTTGAACACGGTCCGTTCCCGGTCGAGGCCGATCTCCAGATGCCGCCTGGCCTCGCCACATATCTCGTCCGCCGTCTCTCCCAGGGCCTCGACCTGCAAGACGGGCACGATCCCCGCCAGCTTGACCAAAAGCCCATCCACGTCCGCCACGCCGTGACGGTGCATAAAGCTGGGAGTGGTGGTGAGTCCGGTGATGAAACCGAGCTGGAACGCCTCCTCGATCTCCGACAGGTTCGCGCTGTCCAGGTATAGCTCCATCTTCGCTCAACCCTGTTTCCGATAGGACACTTCCACCTCGTGGATCTCGATAAGCGGTTTGAGAAAGGCCTCGAGATCGAACACACACAGCTGGCTCGCCGCGTCACAGAGCGCCTGGTCCGGGTCCGGGTGCGTCTCGACGAACAGCCCGTCCACCCCCGCGGCGACGCCCGCTCTGGCAATGGTGTGCAGGAACTCCCTGGCGGCCCCTGCAGGGTCTGCGCTGGGTGTCCCATAGCGGCGTATAGAGTGCGTGATGTCGAACACCACCGGGAAGCCCGTGGAACGCAGGTGCTGGAAGGACCGCGGGTCGACCACGAGATCGTTGTACCCGAACGTGTAGCCCCGCTCCGTGAGCATGATGCGTTCGTTGCCCCGGTCGAGCACCTTCTGCACCGGCCGGGTCATGTTCTCGGGAGCGAGGAACTGGCCGTGCTTCAGATTGACCGCTCGCCCCGTGTCCGCCGCTGCCACGACCAGCTCGGTCTGCATGCAGAGGTATGCCGGTATCTGGAGGACGTCCAGCACTTCGGCGGCGGGGGCCGCCTGCGTCGGCTGGTGAACGTCGGAGAGGATCGGGAACCCGAACTCCTCCCTGACCTTCGCAAGGATCGGAAGCCCCTCCTCGAGCCCCGGGCCCTCGTAGTAATCCAGGGAGCTGCGGTTGTCCTTTGCGAACGAGGACTTGTAGATGACCGGAATCCCGAGCCTCTCGGATACGCTGGCCAGCTCTTGGGCCGTGCGAAGAGCCACCGCTTCACCCTCGATGACACAGGGCCCCGAGATCAGGAAGAGCCCCTCGCTCCCGCACTCGATATCGCCGATCTGTACTCGCCGCTCAGCCATCTGTGATCGTCACAAGCGGAGGTAGAGTTCTCTTACCCGATCCAGGTCGACCCGGTCGCGCCAGTCTTCGCCGAGCGCGTGGCTCCACATGTGCTCCAGGGCCAGCGCGACTTCCGCCATCCGCGCCATCTCGGCGTCGGACCATCCGGCCGACACGTTCTCGGGCAGCTCGATGCGATGCCGCTCGATCATAGCCTCGAACTCGTCCACTTCCCGCGGATAGAACTCGGGCAGCTGCCGGAAGGCCATACAGTTCGCGATGCCGTGTCGCGTACCCAGGACGTAGGACAGCCCGTAGGAGATGGCGTGACAGATCCCCACCTCCGAGTAGGTCAGGCTGAGACCGCCGAACAGCGACGCCACCATGAGCCTCTCGTCGTTTTCCGCCGAGCGTCCGCTCTCCTCGCCCAGGAACACTTCGCGGCACAGTCCAAGGGCCCCTTCGCAGTACGCCTTGCTGAAGGTATTGAAGAACCGGCCCGACTCCGACTCGACGCAATGGATGTAGCAGTCCATCCCCGTGTAGAACCAGTGGTCCTTCGGAACGGTCGCGGGGAGCTCCGGATCAAGCACGAGCTGGTCGAACGGCGTCCACTCGCACTTGATGCCGAGCTTCTTCTCGGGACCCGTGAGCACGGCGGTCATCGAGACTTCGGCACCTGTGCCAGATATCGTTGGGACACCGCAATGGTACACTCCGGGTCGCTCTGCGAGGTTCAGTCCCTGGTAGCTGGCCGAAGATCCCTCGTGCGTAAGCATCACGGCCAGCGCCTTGGCGAGGTCCATTACGCTCCCGCCGCCGATACCGACGACGCCGGCCGGCAGCCCCGCCTCGGACACGATGTCATCGCGGAGGCGGTCCACCTGCCCGGTCTTGGGCTCGTCGTGACTCGCGTCTATGAAAGCGACCCAGTCCTTCGCGGCAGCCGGTAGTCGGTCCGTCAGGTCCCGCTCCTCGAAGAAGTCGTCGATCAGGAAGACCATGACGCCGTCGTTCTCTCGGCGGTGTGGCGCCAAAACTTCGCCAAGGGCGTCGAAGCTGCCCCGGCCGTAGACCAGGTTTCGGACGTTCGGGATGTTCCTGTGCATGCCGCTCGCAGCTCCCGACGGACCTCTCATCCCCGCAGCGCGCGGCCCACCGCCCGCACCAGCCGATCGCCAACGTCCTCCACCTCGCTACTCTCCCAGGTGCAACGGATGCCGAGTGATATGAGACGTCCGATCACCTCCTGCGACCGCGGCAGCTGGAGCGCCGAATAGTCCTGCGGGGCTCCGAGCGCGTGAATCGCCAGCGGCGCGGCCGAACGAAGCTCCTTCAGGTGATCCCACTGGTTGATGAAATGGTACATGTTCTCGAACCAGTAGTTGACGCCCGGAACCGCCTCTCGACCAAGCTCGCCCACCACGGCGGCGGCCGTGGCTGCATCGGGCAGGAAGAAGTTCAGGAAGGTCGCCGAGTCACCGTCCGGATCTGGCACTCTCCGGAACGTGACCCCCGGCACCTCTGCCAGGCGGTTCTTGAGGATGGCCTTGTTCTCCCTCTTCCGATCGCGCATCCACTCGAGCTTCCTCATCTGAGCCAGGCCCACGGCGGCGCTGAGCTCTCCGATGCGGTAGTTGAAGCCCAGGATCGGGTGCGGCTCCATTCCTCGGTTGTCGCCCACATGTGCATGCCCGTGGTCCGAGTAAGTGTCGGCGAGCCGATACGCCTCCTCGTCGTCGGTGATGAGCACGCCGCCTTCGCCGCATGTGGTGATCTTGAAGAAGTCGAAGGAGAAGCAGCCGGTCTTTCCGAACAGGCCGACAGAGGTACTACCGTGGAAGGCTCCCAGGGCCTGCCCTGCGTCCTCCACCAGCACCAGATCGTTCTTCCTGCAGACGTTCAGGATCGGTTCCATATCGGCGGCCGCCCCGCACATGTGGACCAGGAGCACCGCTCTCGTTTCGGGACTGGCCGCGGCGCGTATCCCGTCCGCGCTCAGGCACAGCGTCTCGTCTATCTCGGCGAAGACAGGCAGCGCCCCCGCCAGCAGAACGGCCTCGATAGTGGCCAGGAAGGTGAACGGAGGTACGATGACCCGGTCGCCGTGTCCGATGCCTGCTCCCGCCAGGGCACAGGCTACCGCGGTAGAGCCACTCGACACCGCGTGCGCGTACCGCGCGCCCGTGAAGCGCCGGACCTCGTCCTCTAGTTCCCGGGCCTTCCACATGCCGCGGCGGAGGCGCTCGTGGCCGTAGCGGAAGAGGACGCCTGTCTCCAGCACGTCCATCACTTCCTTTCTTTCCTCCGCGCCGAAGACTTCAGTCCCTGGCATAGGCAGTCCTGAGGCTGAGATCCAGATGTTGGCTAACAGCGCTGCAACCTAGCTTCCGGAGCCGGTAGGCGTCTACGCGCCAGTTCCTCGCGCGCGCCACCGCTCAGACGGTCAGCGCGCGAAGGAATCGCCCCAGAGCCTCGTAAGTCTCGTCGGTGACGCGGCCGAGTTTCCTCTCCCGGTTCAGGTCACCCTGTGCGCGTCGCCAAATCAGCGGGTAAGGGTTCGCTTCGAACAGCTGTATGCTTCCGTCCGCCATCGTGGCGTAGTCGATGGCGAGGAAGTCGAGACCTAACGCTCGAGCCGCCTGCACCGCCAGATGACCCTCTTCTGCAGGGTCGTTCCGCCACTCCTCCTCGGCGATCACGGCCTCGCGGAGATGACGTTTGGCGCCGAACGGCAAAGCCGTCCAGGTGCTCACACGATCGGACCGGACCCAGCGCCTCATCTTCCTTCTACGCCGCCTTTCTTCTCTGAAGGTCGAGTTGCGGGCGCCCACCACTGGATAACCCGAGAACAGCATACTTCCAGGGACTGCGAGATCGCCGAACACGAGCATGCGCCGGCGATGATAGTACTCTGCAAAGACAGACCCGGGCTTCGTCTTCCGGTAACTGCCGCGTGTGTCCACCATACGGCTCACGATGCCCGGCATGGAGACCCCTTCGTCCGAGAACGAGTCGACCTCTGCGAAGCCGGCGAAGTAGCGAACACCGATCTGGCTGTGACCGTGTTCCGGCCGCAGGATGACCGGCCCGCCGATTCTGCGAGCCACGTCTCTGAGCTCGGCAACGGTCCCGCAAGGGTAACTTTCCGGAGTCGGGAGTCCCGCCTTCCGCCACAACCGCGCCGTGCGGCTCTTGCAGTGCTCGGCCAGCGTGTCGGGAGGATTGAGAAGTCGCATGCCATTAGACCGAGCCTCTCCCGCGATCCGATAGGCTTCCGCGTAGCAGCTCTCGCGGTCTTCCGTCAACGGATCCTGAAGCAGGAACAGGATTGTCCGGAATCCGTTGGGCCGGAAGACCGGGGAGCCGGTTTCATGGATGGCCAGACGCGAGGCCAGCACCGGATCGATCGCGGCCACGTGATCGAATGCCTCCCTCAGGTAAGGCGTCATAGGGGCTCGGTCCTTACCATGCCGCACGATGAGAACGCTGTTCGATCCCACTTCTGTCTTCCCCGAAGTTGTTGCCCCGCTTCCTAGCTCTGGACGTTCCCTAGAGCTGCAGCGGTGAGGCTACCTCTGCTCCGAGTGTCGACCGACTGCTCGATAAGGTATGAGAATCGGCGGCCGCCGGCCCCTGGACGAGCCGCATCCCGGCCTTTCAACCGCAATCCGGGATCGCCCCCCCCACTGAAACCGACGCGCCGCGAGTCTCGTCAGAGATAGAGAAACGGTTTGCCGTTACCCCGGTCGGTATCCGCCGCAGAGGCGGTTGCCCCGGAAGTAAAATGTAACTGTCGCTCCAAAGGAGGCTGAGCGATGCTGGGATTCATTCTGCACATCCTCGTCACCGCCGTCCTGCTGCTCGTGGTGGCCAAGATAGTGAACGGAATAGAGATGGAGGGCTTCGGATCGGCCGTCTTCGCGGCGTTGGTCCTCGGGCTGGTGAACGCTTTTTTGAAGCCGCTAGCCGTCTTCATTTCCCTTCCGCTGACCATCATCACGTTTGGGCTCTTCGTCCTGGTGATCAACGCGCTCATGTTTTGGTTCACCGCCGCCATAGTCCCGGGCCTCAGAATCAAGGGTTTCGGGCCAGCCTTTCTCGGCGCACTGCTGCTGAGCGTGTTCAACTGGATGGTCGGCAAGGTCGTGTGACGAGACGGAGGGGAGTCAGCGCGGTGAAGCTCGGCTGTGACGGCTCCAACGATGGGAACAGCCACCACGGAGTCAACCGAGGTGGGGTGCCTGAGGCATACGCCTCCGGACCGGTGCAAAGAATGCGACCCGGCCCGCCGGCCGATCGGCGGGCCCGGTCACTTGATGGAAACGTCAGCTCTCCCCGTTGCCCGCGGAATGAATGGCGAACATCGCTCCCTGCGGGTCGAGGCACTGGGCGATCAGATCGCCGCCCGGTACCGTCATCGGACCGTTGACCACCCGCCCGCCGCCGTCGGCGACGCGTCCGACCGCCTCGTTCACGTCGTCGACCGTGGCATAGCAGAGCCACGCCGGCGGCCCCGGCATCTCGGCCGGCTTGTTGTACATCCCTCCATATGTATTCCCCGCCTGGCCGTACATCTGGTAGATGCCCATCTCGCCCATGTCCATGGCGTCTGTCTTCTCCCACCCGAACAGGGCGGAGTAGAATTCGAACGCCGCCTCGTAGTCGGTCGTGGCCAGCTCGTGCCACGAGAACGCACCGACCTGCGAGCCACCTTCCGGAGCCGGCATCTCCCCGGTCGGGCTCAAGACCGCGAATGCGGCCCCCTGGGGGTCCGCCAGCACGGCGAACGTTCCCTCCCCGGGGACCTTGGTCGCCTCCTTGAGAACACATCCTCCCAGATCCAAGGCTTTGTCGACCGTCGCGTCGACGTCGGCGGTCAGGATGTAGGCCAGCCAGTGAGAGGGAGCGCCGGCGGCGGCAGCCTCCTCCGGAAGCTGCATCACGCCGCCGATCGGCGTCTCGCCCCTGGTCCACATGGTGTAGGGCAGCTCGCCGCCCTCCCACGGACTGGTCCCCCAGCCGACGACGCCTTCGTAGAACGGCATGGCGGAGTCCGGGTCGGTAGTCAGGAGTTCGTACCAGCAGAAGCGTCCGTGCGTCATGAATCCTCCATATCGAGAGTGTGTCGGGACACGCGTCAGATTCGGAATCGAAGAAGGCTCGGCCCGGACCCCGGCAGCCCCATCTGCAAACCCACCTGGCCCGGCTCGAGTTCCAGTCAGGAAGGCCTCTCACTTTCTCCGAAGGCGGGCCACGACCAGGCCGTACAGGAGCACGTTCAGGACCAGCACGCCGACGCCGAGCCACGTATGGACGGATTCCCAGCCCGGGGGATAGAGGATCGGCTCCAGGTAGTGGTCCAGAAAGCCGCCCGAGTACCCCGCTTCGCCACCCAGGCGCCGCAGTTGCTGTTCGAGCGGAGTTAGAGGGCAGGTCCAACCCACGAACTCGATGGTCGCGCCGTACAGCATCGCCGGAAGGTGAATCCACGCGATCCATGGTCTCCACAACAGCAGGAGAGCCCCCACCGTGACAAAAGCTGTGAACCCGAAGTGGGCGAGCATGACGAGGTCAGCAACGATCTGATACAGCAAGGTCCCTCTCCGGACAGTACCGCCTCTCCTGCCGGCGCCAGCCACACGGCGTACCCGCCGCTGCACGAGCCGTCTCTCCGACACGGGGAATCTACGGCGCTGCTTGAACGGAATCACCGCCGCCGAGCGCCGCTGGAAACACTCCGCCTCCAAGTGCCGTACGCGGCCTGCGGAGAGACCGACGCTCGGCAGGTGGATCCAATCGTGCCCCGGCCGGTACCTTTGGCTGGCTGCTAGCGCAGGTCGTGGGAGGATCACACGAATGAAAGCGATTCGCATCATCCGGCCGGGCGAGCCCGATGTGCTCCAGCTGACCGAGGTGGAGGAGCCGTCGCCCGGTCCGGGTCAGGTGCGGGTCGAGGTGCACGGCACGGCGCTGAATCGGGCCGATCTGCTGCAACGGCGGGGAGCCTACCCGGCTCCGCCGGACGCCCCTCCCGACATTCCCGGCCTGGAATACGCGGGCGTCGTCGATGCGGTGGGCGAGGGGGTCGACGAGTCAGCGGTGGGCTCGTGGGTCATGGGCCTGCTGGCCGGCGGCGCATACGCGGAGAAGATCGTCACCGAGGCGCTGCTCGCTGCGCCCATTCCCGAAGGACTTCAGTTTCTTGAGAGCGCCGCTGTTCCCGAGGCTTTCTGCACGGCCTACGACGCGCTCGTCCTCCAGGGAGGGCTGAGGCCCGGAGCGAGCGTCCTCGTACACGCGGCGGGCAGCGGCGTTGGTACGGCCGCGATACAGATTGCTCGGACGTTCGGGGCGGCGCGTGTGTTCGGCACCGCGTCGGAGGCCAAGCTGAAGGCGATTGCGGAGCGGGGACTTCCTCTCGACGTACCCATCGACTACAGACGGAGCTCGTTCCGAGACGTCATTCGCCGGGAGACTGGGGGTAAAGGTGTCGACCTGATCCTGGACCTCGTGGGGGCGACCTACTGGACCGACAACATCGCCAGCCTCAGACTCCGAGGCCGTATCATCCTCGTGGGATTAGTGGGCGGCAGCATCGCGCAGCTAAACCTCGGCGTGCTCCTGCGGCGGCGCCTGCATGTGATCGGGACTGTTCTCCGCTCACGCGACAGGGAAGAGAAGCTCGCCCTAACCGAGAAGGTCCGGACGGAGCTGGTACCGCTGTTCGAGTCCGGCGAACTGGAGCCCGTGGTCGACAGGGTCTTCCCTCTCCGCGAGGCCGCTGACGCTCATGTCTACATGGAAGAGAACCGCAATGCCGGGAAGGTCGTTCTGCGGGTACGGGACTGAGGTTCCGGCAGGCCCGTCCGCCCGTGAGAAGGTCCTCAGAACCGTGGTATGATGGTGAGCCGGAAGTGACGAGTGGGTCCAGGCCGCCGCTCCTGAACGTCGACGTAGGTGTTCTGGAAGAGGTTTCCGACCTTCGCCATGATGATCCAGCTTTGGATGCGATAAGCCGCCCGCAGGTCCACGACGGTTATCGGCTCACGCGGATCGAGGGGAAAGGCGAGAACCTCTTCGACCGTGCTGCGATACCGAACGTCCACAGCCAGTAACTGCCTGAGCACCTCCAGGGTTGCCGTGACGTTGTGCCTCGACCTGTACTGAAGAGTGCTGCCCGTCCGCTTGTCCTCGGTGTCCAGGAAGACGTAGTTGGCCTTCAGAGCCAGCATATTGTCGAACAGCCCTACCTGCGCTCCCGCGTCGAGTCCGCTCACCCTCGCATCGGCGACATTCCGGAACTGGAAAGTGAAGAACTCCCCCGGCACGGGCGCCGGCTCGATGAGGTCCGTGTAGTCGCTATGGAAGAGGGCGGCGTCCAGCAGGAGCCAACCTCCGATCTCCGCCGTTCCACCCACTTCGGCCGCCCAGGCGTGCTCTCCCATCAGCTCCAGGTTCGGGATCACCCTGAATCCGAACTGCGTGGTGGAGGTGTATTGCTCCGACGCGCTGGGCGCCCTGTAGCCGCGGCTCACGGACGTACGCAGGCCCACGCCGGCTGATGGCCGGTAGACCAGCCCGATCTTCGGGTTCGGCGAGAGTTCCGGTTCGCCGGACCGGGCGTGGTGGTAATCCAGCCGAAGTCCCACAGTGCCGTGCCAGCGGCTGGAGATCTCGATCTCGTCCTGAGCGTACGCCGCCAGGTCCACGATCCACGGTTCCCCCAGAAAGTTGGACCGCACCTCGGTTCCCGATGCCTCGACCCCCGTGCTGATCGCTTGCCGACGGGAAGGGTTCATGGAGAGCTGGACGTCCGCGGCCAGCCGGGAGGAGCGATGGAAGTCCTGGTTGTCATGGAAGTGATTCTGGACCTTGTTGTATGCAAACTGGGGTCGGACCTGGAGCAACATCGACTGGTTGTTCACGGGCCGCGCCGTAACTCCGATCACGACGTCATCTTCCCGCAGCCAATCGCCGACCGATGCCGAGTCTACCTCCAAAGGACGCTCCTCCGACAGCCAGGTGAAGAACTCGTCCTTGTCGCGGCGGGTGAAGTTCACGAACGCCTCTGTGGGGCGGTCGGAGTCGCCCGGGAAGACAGTCTTCAGCCGAGCCTGCCAACGCGAGTGGCCTCCGTTCTGGTGGAAGCCATCGGACCCCTCGGCGCCTAGATAAAGCGTCCCGCCGACTCGGCCGATGCGTCGGGAGTGCTGGAATCCAAGACCCTGAGAGCTGAGGGCTTCGTCGGTGAAGCGAAACTGGGAAGGAGTGTCCCAGGCGCCGTAATAGGCCCTGAACAGGGTCTCGGGACGCTCCGGAGGGCGCGATGTGAGTACGTTCACGACCCCGCCGACGGCGCTCGTGCCCCACAGCGAGGAGTTCGGCCCCTTCAGCACCTCGACCCTGTCCACGTCCAGGAGCGGGAAGATCTCGAGGTCGGCCTCGGAGCCGACCCCCTTCATCAGGCGGTGGCCGTCGAGCAGGACCAGGACGCGGCTCCCGACCCCTCGCGACAGGCCCGAGGCTCCCCTGATGTCCAGCTGTCCCGCGTTCGTGATCACGCCTTGGGCGAACGGCAGCGCCTCGTCCAGCGTGCTCACGTTGCGGCGCAGGATCTCATCGCTCCCCAGGACCGCGACGCTGGCCGGGGATTCGCCGATGCGAGCGCCACTGCGGCTGGCCGTGACCACGATTCCGGGCACCTCCACCGCCGTCTGCGTCAGCTCGATCGTGAGGTGATTCACCTCACCTGGCGTGACCCTGACATCGGCCAGCTGCGACTCCGCGTGTCCGAAGGCGACGACCCGGACCGTATAAGCGCCGGGCTCGATCTGCGTCAGCCGGAAGGTCCCCGCATCGTCGGTGAGCGCCCTGAGAGGAGTGCCGGCGAGGAGCACCGCCGCCTGCGGTACCGGCACGCCCTCCGGAAGGGAGATGACAGTGCCCTCGATGGCGCCCGGCGGCGCCTGCGCTCGCGCTCCGGGAACGCCCGCGATCCAACCTCCGAGCAGAACGGCTATCGGAAGCCATCGGGGGCGCCGCCCCGCGAGAGGCTCAGACCGCCGTATCATGTCGCGTCAGAGCGTCTTGTTCCATACGGTGGTGACCGGCTCCGGCGATGTAACGTCCACGGTCAGAGTGCTCCCCTGCAACGAGAACGTGCCTACCGACTGCACCGGGAGAATGGTCGATTCCTGGGTCCAGCTGTTGCCGCTGGTGCTGTAGGTCCCCTCGTCGTGAATCATGTCCTGGCCGCCCGACTGATTCGCCACTATCAGGTCCACCTCGTACGAGGTCTGGCTCAGGGTCATCGATCCGGTGGCCAAAGGCGGACTCAGAGTCAGACCGCTCTGCGTGATCGAGACGAGCTGGTAGGTCCCCGACAGGTCGGTCTCGGGCGGTGGGTTGGTCCCGTTGCCGTTGCCGTCGTCTCCGCACGCTGTCGTGAAGCCGACCAGCGCGACAGCGCCTAGGGGCAATAGCAGCGCGGATAGTCGTCTTCTCATCAAGGTCTCCTTTCGCCATCGATCTAGTGCTCGCCGGCCGGTGCGGCGCCCCCGAACGGGCGCGGGAGTGCGCCACAGGTCGCACGAACAGTCTCGCATCCGGCACCCCGCAATGCCAGCCGAATCTCTTCCGATCCTGGATTCTTGACGGTCCGATCTGTCCCTGTCAGAAGCCTTCTCCCGGGCCACCTGCCGGCGCGCCAGCCGGCTCGGCCTCGGGCTGCGGCGCCTCGACCTGCCGCGATTCCCAGTAACCCTCCAGGGTCAGCTCCTGGAGGCCTACGGCGCCCTCCTCGAGCCACACGTGGCCCCCGTCCAGCACCTTCCGCGCGGTCCGGTACATGTGGACGTCATCGTTGGAGCGCATCCCGCGGAAGAGCTCGCCGACCCGGCGCCGCGAGAGCCTGCAGAACAGGTCCGCCATCTCCACGGCGTCTGGCGAACAGCTCCGCCCCGATGTCGACGGCCCGGAAGAGCAGCATCTGCTTGCGCTCAAGCCCGGCTCCGTGCCGGAGCATCTTGTGAAACAGCCTGCGGGCCAGCTTCCGGGAGCTTCGCTCGACGAACCGGATATGACCCCCGAGGCGTCCAAAGCCACCGTAGCCGCTGATTCGCGGTATCCACTGCTTCGGGTACCACAGCGCGTAGAAACCGACAACCTTCGGCAGCAAGGCCAGCTTCTGCCCGGGGCCGAGCTTCCCCTCCACGAGCGGTCCGGCCACCTGGAGGTGCTTGTCGACGGCCTCGCGAGCGATGAACAGGCGCATGATCTCGCTGGAGCCCTCGAAGATTCGATTGATCCTCATGTCGCGAAGCATACGCTCGGCCGGCACCGGGGTCTCGCCTCGGGCCAGAAGCGAGTCGGCGCGCTCGTACCCCCGGCCGCCCCGGGCCTGGACCATCTCGTCCACCACCACCCACCCGCGCTCCGTGTTGAACAGCTTGGCGAGGGCCGCCTCCAGGCGGATGTCGAAACCTCCCTTGTCCACCATGAGCGCCGACAGCTCGGCCACGGCCTCCATCGCGAAGGTCTGAGCCGCGATATAGGAGATCTTCTGGGCCACGGCCTCGTGTCTGCCGACCGGCTGCCCCCACTGGACGCGCTCCGATCCCCACTCGCGAGTGATCTGGAGGGCGCACTTGCCCGTACCCACGGCCACCGCCGGGATCGACAGCCTACCCGTGTTGAGGGTGATCAGGGCCAGCTTGAGACCCTTGCCTTCCTTCCACAGCAGGTTCTCCGCCGGGACCTTGACGTCGGTGAACCGGAAGTTCGCGTTCTCGATCCCGTTGATCCCCATGAAGTGGTTGCGCTCGGCCAGCTCGACCCCGTCCCAGCCGGTCTCGACGATGAATGCGGAGATCTTCCTCGTTTCGGGGTCTCGGGCCATGACCACGAGCAGATCGGCGATCGAGCCGTTCGTGGTCCACAGTTTCTCGCCATTCAGTACGTAGTGGCTTCCGTCATCGTTGAGGACGGCTGTTGTGGCCAGCCGCGCCGGGTCGGAGCCTACGTCCATCTCGGTGAGCGCGAAGGCCGACACGGCGCCTGCGGCCAGGCGGGGCAAGTACTTCCTCTTCTGCTCCTCGGTCCCGAACAGCTTCAACGGTTGCGGCACGCCGATCGACTGGTGGGCGGAGAGGAGCGCCACGAGACTGCCGTCGACGCTGCCGAGCGTAGCCATGACCTGGTTGTACTCCGTCTGGCCGAATCCGAGACCGCCGTACTCCTGTGGGATCTTGAGGCCAAAAGCCCCCATCTCCCTCAACCGGTTCAGGACGTCCTCCGGTATCTTGCGCTCGCGGTCTATCCTCTCGGAGTCGACGCTCTTCAGGAACTCCCGAAGCTCGGCGAGAAAACTGCGACATCGGTCGCTTATGAACTGGTCGGGGTCGGGGTAGGGATGAATCAGGGCGAGGTGAAAGTCTCCGAGAAACATGTCGCGGACGAAGGTGGCGTCTTCCCACCGCTTCTGGCGGGCGGCCTCCGCTACTCTGCGGGCTTCCTCCTCGCTGACATGCACCTTGCTCGAGCCCTTGGGCGTCCGCTCTTCAGGCATGGTTCTTCTTCCATTTCGGGCGTTCCCGCCGCCGGCGGGACCGCGCATCGACGTCATCACGTCGTCTGGTCCTCGTCGGGGCCGCGCGCTCCGGCGCCCCGATGCGCGGCGGGCCCTCATTACTAAGATATCATGGCCTGTCCATGTTCCGCTCACCGCTCCGTAGCTCCTCTTCCACCCAGTCGCGCGCCACGTCACGCCATCGCTCACCCTCCACGTCTACGGCCCGGTTGAGTCGCCTCATTTCGGCGGTGCTGAGGCGGCCCGAGAGACTTGCCAGCGAGGCCTCCAACTGTGGAAACCGCTCGAGGGCGACCTTGCGTACTACGGGAACCGCCTCATAGGGAGGGAAGTAGCCGCGGTCGTCTCGGAGCTGGCGCAGGCCCAGCGCATCGATCTGTCCATCGGTGGAGTTGCCCGCTATGAAGTCCACCTGGCCCGATGCCAGGGCACGATACGTCAGCCCGAGGTCCATGACTCGGGCTGCGGAGCCGAATTCGAGGCCATATGCCTTCGATAGGCCGGCAAAGCCGTCGGCACGCTCTGCGAACTCGTAGCCGAATCCGGGAGTCCACGCCACCGTATGCGGAGCGGCCTCCGAGACGGTCCGCAGGTTCAGCGAGTCCGCGGTGGAGGCCCGCACGAGAAGCGCGAACGTGTTCTCGAAGCCGAGCGGTCCGGTCCAGAGGAGGCCGTAGCGCTCGCTATACACGTCCGACACACGTCGCCGGACGCTGTCGGGGTCCTGGAGGCCGCTTTCCTCCAGTATGGCAGCCAGGGCTGTACCTGTGTACTCGACGTACAGGTCTATGTCACCGCTCAAGATCGCCCGGTGGCACAGAAAGGTGCCACCGAGGTGAAGGCGGCGGCGCACCTGTATGTCGGTCGTGTGCTCGATCCAGGTGGCCACGATCTCGCCCAGAATGTCCTGTTCCGTGAAGTTCTTCGAGCCGACCACCAGCGTGTCGGATCCTGCGGAACAGCTGACGCCGATCAGCGCCACAGCAGCGCAGACGAACCGCGAGGAGCGGTGGGCCGACGCTTCGAAGATCAATCCCGCCACCTCGAAAGCACGCGCTCGATGCGGCCGAGTCCGAAGTCCGCCGCCAGGGCCAACAGGGCGGCCGGGATCGCGCCGGCCAGGATCACTTCGTTGTCCACCATCGCCAGTCCCTGAAAGATGAATACGCCCAGGCCGCCGGCTCCGATTGCCGCGGCGACCGTCGCGACACCTATGCCGATCACGGTCGCGACTCGGATGCCTCCCATGATGACGCCGGCCGCCATCGGCAACTCGACCTCGCGCAGCAGCTGCATGTCGGTCATCCCCATGGCAACTCCGGCCTCCCTGACCGCGGGGTCAACGCCGCGGATACCGTCATACGTGGTCCGGATGATCGGGAGGAGCGCGTAGGCCACCAGCGCCACGATAGCCGGCCTGGGTCCGACACCGCCTAGCCACGGCAGCGGGACCAGGAGTCCCAGCAGGGCCAGGCTCGGTATCGTCTGCAGCACGTTAGCACCTCCGATTACGGGAGGAGCCGCGGCTCTGCGGCGGGACAGGGCCACTCCGAGGGGCAGCCCGACAATTACGGCGGTGGAGAGGGCGACCCCGACCAACAGCAGGTGCTCCCCGGTTCGGAGCAGCAGGTCCCCCGCGTTCGCCGCCACGTAGTCGAGGAAGCCGATCATGCGCGGAACTCCCGCACGGCTTCGTCGCGGCTACTCCGGAAGTCCTCCGGCGTTCCCAGAAACCGAAGCGAACCCGACTGCAGCAGCCCGACCCGGTCTCCCACGGTCAGAGCTTCGCCGACGTCGTGGGTTACGAACAGCACGGTCTTTCCGAGCTCACGGCTCAGCTTTCGGAACTGGGTCTGGAGATCCCGCCGGGTGATGGGGTCCAGCGCCCCGAACGGCTCGTCGCACAAGAGGATCGCAGGGTCTGCGCACAGAGCCCTCGCGACGCCCACCCGTTGCTTCTGTCCCCCGGACAGCGCCCGTGGATAGCGATCCGGAACCTCCTCCCCCGCCAGGCCGACCAATTTCAACAGCTCAAGGGCCCGCACCCTGCGAGTCTCCGGGTCCCATTTCAGCAACCTGGGCACCGTCTCGACGTTTTCCAACACCGTGCGGTGCGGAAACAGCCCGATCTCCTGGATCACGTATCCGACGCTCCTTCGCAGTCGGATGGGATCCCACTCCGAGGTCGGCGCCCCGCACACCCGAACCGTTCCCCGGTCGGGCAGAAGCATCCGATTCACCAGACGGAGGGCGGTAGACTTGCCGGCGCCGCTTCGGCCGAGCAGGACGAGGATCTCGCCCTCGGCTACGCCCAGGTCCAGGCGGTCGAGGACGACTCTTTCGTCGAGGCAGGCGGTGACTCTCTCGAACCGGATCATAGCTGGGGCATGGTTGTATCGCCGTTGGAGAGGTGGCTAGCTTCCGTCATTCGACGCGTTCCAGAACGCACGCTGCTGTTGCGGCTCGCCACAGGACTCGACAAAAGCGAACGACAGGGTGACGATGAGTCAACCGGGCAAAGTGGCAGACGGACGACGAGGGGTCTCCGACAAGCACGACGTGCGTGAAGGGCTGGGCGAGATCCGCGATCGCACCCTGGAGCTGGTGTCGCCCCTCTCGGACGACGCCCTGCAGCGTCAGCACTCGCCCCTCATGAGTCCGATCATCTGGGACTTGGGGCACATTGCCGAGTTCGAGGAGCTGTGGCTGGTGCGCGAGCTCGGGAAGGCCTCCGGCGAGTCGGCCCTGGCTGAGATGTATGACGCGATGCGCACGCCGCGCTCCCGGCGCGCGGAACTGAATCTACCGGATCGCAGCTCCGTCAGGGAGCGTCTGAGGCGAGTGCGCGAGGCGGCGGAGCGGGCGCTCGAGACGATCGACCTCTCAGGCCCGAATCCACTGATCAGGGATGGTTACGTCTTCGAGTTGGTTCGAGGGCACGAGGCGCAGCACCAGGAGACGATCCTGCAGACGGTCCTCCTCATGACCAGCGAACCCTATCGCCCCGGCTCGAGACGCGAGCTGTCTACGGCCGCTGTGGCCACTCTGGGGGAGATGTTGCCCATCCCGGGCGGCGAGTTCGAGATGGGGGCGCCTGAAGGTGGCTTCGCCTACGATAACGAGCGACCGCGTTTCCGTGCACCGGTCGCCCCGTTCGAAATCGGCCGGTACCCGGTCACCAACGGCGAGTACCTCGAGTTCATCGCGTCAAGCGGGTACTCGAATCCCCGCCTGTGGACGGAAACGGGCTGGGAGTGGTGCACGGCGCAGCACCTGTACGCGCCGTTGTACTGGCAGCCCTCCGGGGCGGGTGAGAGTCCGGCGGCAGCCGAGGCCGCCGAAGTGGCGCGCGCGGATGGTCTAGAGGGGTGGATGCGGCGGACTTCCCTGGGAAAGGAGCCGGTGCGGTCCGGGGATCCGGTGATCCACGTATGCTACCACGAGGCGGAGGCCTACGCGCGCTTCCGAGGAGCCCGCCTGCCCACTGAGGCGGAGTGGGAAAAGGCAGCCGCCTGGGACCCGGACCGCGGCGAATCGCGCCCGTACCCGTGGGGTAACGAGCCGCCGGCGCCGCACCTGGCCAACCTCGGTCAGATCGGCTTTGGGGTGGCGGTCGCGGGAGCCTACACGGCAGGCCGCAGTGCCATGGGCTGCGAGCAGCTCCTGGGCGATGTGTGGGAGTGGACGTCCAGTTCTTTCGCCGGCTATCCGGGTTTCAGCCCATATCCCTATCCCGACTACTCGGAGGTCTTCTTCGGGGACAACTACCGGGTTCTGCGAGGAGGCTCGTGGGCGACGCAGCCCTGCGTCGCCCGAAACACGTTCCGGAATTGGGATTACCCGATTCGACGCCAGATCTTCGCCGGGCTGCGGCTGGCCAGGGACGTCTAGCGCGCGTACGTGAGGACACTCATGGGTGGCGGCGACCGTCTCGTTCTGCACAACCTGCTCGACCACCGTGAGAGTCCATATCAGCTGGCGCTTGACGCCCGCGCGGGCCTATCGGCCTCTCGCAAGGTGCTGCCGTCGAAATACTTCTACGACGCGCGGGGCTCGCGGTTGTTCGAGAAGATCACTGGCCTCCCCGAGTACTACCAGACCCGAGCGGAACGAGAGATCCTCGAGCGCGTGGCGCCCGGGATCGTCCAGCTGCTCCGTCCCACCGTACTCGTGGAGTTCGGTTCCGGCAGCGCCGCGAAGACTCGGGTGCTGCTGGACGCCATGCGGTCCGTGGGCCTGTTGGAGAGCTACGGGCCGGTGGACGTCAGCGAGGACGCCTCGAGGCGGGCGGCGTACTCTCTTCTGGCAGACTATCCGGAGCTTCGAGTGGAAGGCGTCATCGGAGACTTCGAGCACCCACACGACCTTCCGTTTCCGGGCCGGCGCCGGCTCATGGCCTTCCTAGGCTCGACGATCGGCAACCTGGAAGACCATCAGGCCGTGGAATTCCTGCAGGCCGTCGCTGCCGAGATGTCCCCCGCCGACGGTCTTCTCATTGGCTTCGACCTGGTGAAGGAGGCCGGAACGCTGGAGCTGGCGTACAACGACAGCTCGGGAGTGACCGCCGAGTTCAACCTCAACATCCTGCGAGTGCTGAACCGGGAGCTCGGCGCGGAGTTCGACCTCACGGCGTTCCGCCACCTCGCCCTCTACGATACCGAGAAGGCCCGGATCGAGATGCACCTCGTATCCACACGAGGCCAGTCGGTGCGGATTCGCGACTTGGGAATGATGGTGGATTTCGAGGAAGGTGAGAGCATCCGCACCGAGCTCAGCCACAAGTATACCCGGAGCTCGGCGACCGCTCTGCTGGCCTCTGGCGGTCTGGTCGTGAAACGCTGGGATGCAGACGGGGCGGGGCGCTTCGCCCTCGGCCTCGCACGCACGCGGGAATGAGCCGATGACTCGGCTAACTTCCGAGGAGCTGCGGGATGAGGTGCTGGCGTTGTTCACTCCCGCCGGGAGCTCGCCGCGTCCGGGAACGGTCGGTGTGGAGGTCGAGCTCATCCCGGTGGCCGACGGCTGGGACACCGATCCGCAGCCGGTGCGGCTGGAGAGCGAAACGGGTTCGGAGCCCTCGTTGTTGCGATTCCTCAGAGCGTACGGGCGGGGCGATGATCTGCTCACCGAGGAGAGCGATGAGCACGGCTCCGTGTGGTTCCGCACCTCGCGCGGCGGCCGGCTCACTTTCGAACCGGGCGGTCAGCTCGAGTACAGCGGCTCCCCGCAGAACACGGCACGGGAGGCGGCGGACGACCTGACGGAAACCCTGGCGCCTCTGAGCGCGGCTGCCGCGCGATCTGGCATCCGTCTGGTCGCCCGGGGGATGAACCCGTGGCACAGCGCCGCCGAGGTGGGCCTCCAGGTCCAGAGTCCGCGCTATCTCGCCATGGACCGGTACTTCTCGGGGTTGGGTCCGTTCGGAAGGGAGATGATGCGCCTCTCGGCCGCCATGCAGATAAACCTCGACTTGGGCGACCCCGATCAGGCAGGGCGCCGCTGGCGTGCCTGCAATCTTCTGGCGCCCGTCTGCACCGCGGTATTCGCCAACTCGCCCGGCCCGCTGCCCGAGGGAGGCGAGGCTGTGAGCCGCCGCGCAGCGCTGTGGCAGAAGGTGGATCCGAGCCGAACCGGGACCGTGCTGGCAGTCGGGCAGGCCGCAGCCGGGGAGGCGTGGGGACAGTACCTGGTGTTCGCTCTCACGGCCAAAGTCGTTCTGCGGCTGGACGCGGAGGAGAACCTCGTGCCGCAGCAGGAGGATCTTCGGTTCAACGAATGGTGGGCTGGCGCGGACTCGCCGCAGCCTACACCCGAGGAGTGGCGAATCCACCTTTCCACACTGTTCCCGGACGTTCGACCCCGAGGCTGGCTCGAGGTTCGCTCGCTGGACGTGCCCCGGCAGGAGTGGTGGACCGTTCCTCCCACCTTGCTGCCGGCGTTGTTGTACGACGACCAGGCGCTCTCTTCGGTTCTCGAGTTGCTGGAGCCGAGGGCCGCGAGCCTCGGGGACCTGTCCCGACGGGCCGCCGTGAACGGGGTCCGCGATCCCGAGCTCGGTGATCTCGCGGAGACCGCATTCCGGATCGCACTGGAGGCGATCCCTCGGTTTCCGGAGCGGTACTTCAGCGAGGAGATGGGCGACACCATGCGAAGCTTCCTCTCCGGCTACGTGGAGCCCCGTCGGATGCAGGTGGATGACGAGGGCAGCGGAGAACGGACAACCCGGGAATGACGAACCGGGAATGAGCCGCCCCTGGCTTCTACACGCGCTCCCACGAGTCTCGCGAGGGGCCGTGAACCTCTACTACCATGCCACGCTCGCCGGCGAGGATCCCCCGCCGTCGGGCCCGGCCCTGTTCGTGGCGAACCACCCGAACTCCGGCTTTGATCCGGCCTTCGTGGCGGCCAGCGCCCGGCGGCCGATCCGCTTCCTCGCGAAGGCACCCCTGTTCGACCAGCCCATCATCGGAAGCCTGCTGAAGGCCTGCGGGGCGATCCCTGTCTATCGGCGGAAGGACGACCCCGGGCTCATGGACCGCAACGTCGAGATGTTTGCGGCCGTCCAGGAGGCGCTCGCATCGGGATCCGCCGTGGGCATCTTCCCGGAAGGAATCAGCCACAACCGGCCGTCCATGGCCCCGCTCCGCACAGGAGCGGCGCGCATTTGCCTGGGCGCGGCCGAAAGGTACGACGGGGCATTCCCGATCGTGCCCGTCGGTATCCTCCTGCGCCAGAAGGAGCGCTTCCGGTCGCCAGCGGTGGCCGTGGTGGGCCCGGCCGTGGGTTGGGACGACCTGGCCGGCCGTGGTCCGGATGACGCCGATGCCGTCCGTGAGCTCACCTCACGTGTCGAGGAGTCGCTGCACAAGGTGACCCTGAACCTCGAGGATTGGGAGGACGCCCCCGCCATCCGGTTCGCGGAGGCCGTGTACGCGGCCGAGTTCAGACTACCCCGGAGGCGCGACGATCGCGTCCGGCGCGAGCGGCGGATCGCGGCGATTCTGGCCAAGCTGCGGAGAAGCGACCCGGACCGCCTCGCCGGGATCACCGATCGATCGGTGCGTTTCGCAGAACTGCTGGCCGCGGTCGGGGCGCGTCCAGGGGACCTCGAGCGGAGGAGAGCTCCACGAGCCGCCGGGCTGTGGAGTCTGAGGCACTCACTGTTGTTCCTCGGGGCCGGACCGCTGGCGCTACTTGGTCACGTGGTCTTCCTCGTCCCGTACCAGGTCACGGACCTGGTCGGGAGCCGCCGGGTCCTCGAGCGGGATGTCCGGGCGACCTACAAGCTGCTTTGGGGCGCCGTGCTGTACTCCGCCTGGATCGCCCTGTTGACGGCGGCCGCGGGAATACTGGTGGATCTGCGCCTGATACCTCTGGTCCTCACGGGCATGCCCGCTCTGGGTCTGGTAACGCTGTGGGTCCGCGAGCGCTGGCGGGATGACCGCGCTCGGGTAATGCGGTACATCCGCTTCCGGCGCCGCGGCGACCTGCGCGGCCGGCTACTCATGGAGCGGCGTGAGCTCGCCAACGAGTTGGCCTCTCTACGCTGGGAGCTGGACCCGGGCTCGGCCGAGAGCTGGGGCGGCCCGGCGGGGCCGCCGGAAGCAAAAGCCCCGCCGACCGCAAACTGATGGGCCGCGGGGGCTTCCGCACTCGAACGTCTGACAGCTCTCAGAGCTGCTTTACCTCCTCCAGGATACGGCCGATGGAGTCTGCTGCGTCTCCGAACAGCATCATCGTGTTCCTGAGGTAGAACAGCTCGTTGTCGATCCCGGCGAAGCCCGGATTGAGGCTGCGCTTCATCACCACGCAGTGCTTGGCCCGATCGACCTCGATGATGGGCATACCATAGAGGTCACTGCCCGGCTCGTCACGGGCCGCCGGGTTGACCACGTCGTTGGCCCCGACCACCAGGCAGGCGTCCACGTTGGTGATGTCCGGATTCACGTCCTCGGGCTCGTACAGCTGCGTGTACGGCACGTTGGCCTCCGCGAGGAGCACGTTCATGTGCCCCGGCATGCGGCCGGCCACCGGGTGGATGACGTACTTCACGTTCACGCCTCGATGCTCCAGCTGGTCGCATAGCTCGCGGAGCTTGTGCTGGGCCTGCGCCACCGCCAGCCCGTAGCCGGGCACGATCGCCACCTGCTTCGCGTAGGCGAGCAGCATCGCGACGTCGTCCGCCTGGACCGCGTTCACGTCGGCCATCGTCCGCTTCTCGCCCTTGACGGGCCCGCCGGCCGTGGTCTCGCCGAAGGTGCCGAAGATCACGTTGGCCAGTGAGCGGTTCATCGCCTTGCACATGATCCGCGTGAGGATCAGCCCCGAAGCCCCCACGAGCGCACCACTGATGATCAGGGCGTTGTTCTGCAGTACGAAGCCGGCGGCCGAAGCGGCCAGGCCTGAGTACGAGTTCAGGAGCGAGATCACCACCGGCATGTCCGCCCCGCCGATCGGGATCGTCAGCAGCACGCCCAGAACGATCGCGATGCCCCACAGCACGAAGTACAGTGTCTGCACGGTTCCGGTCGATTCGGCCTCGAGAGCGGAGGGCGCCTGCACGACCAGGTAGACGATGATCGTCAGGATTCCCGCAAAGATCAGCCCGTTGAAGAACTGCTGAAGCGGGTACTTCACGGCCTTTTCCGTGACGATCCCCTGCAGCTTGCCGAAGGCGATCATGCTGCCTGAGAAGGTGACGGCACCGATCAGCGTGCCGGCCATGATGGAGATCGAAGCATCGAGCGGGATCTCGGTCACCCCGGAGACGCCCTGTGTGTAGCGAAAGTACTCGGCAGCGGCCACCAGACCGGAAGCCAGCCCGCCTAAGCCGTTGAAGATGCCCACCATCTGAGGCATCGCGGTCATCTTGACCAGGCGCGCCATGAGGCCGCCGACCACGGTGCCGATGAGGAGGCCGGCGATGATCCATTCCCAGGTCAGTATGCGCTCCCCGATGAGAGTCGCCACCACGGCGAGCAGCATCCCGATCGCCGCCAGCATGTTGCCGCGACGCGCGGTGTCCGGATGGCTGAGGCGCTTGAGCCCCAGGATGAACAGCACCGCCGAGAGCAAGTAGGCGAGCTGAGTGAACAGAACTCTGGTTTCCATCTATCTGCCTCGAGGTTCGCTAGTTCGTCTCCGTGTCCCGCCGGAACATCTGCAGCATCCGGTCGGTGACCATGAATCCTCCCATCACGTTCACGGTCGCGGCGATCACGGCGATCACGCCGATCACGTTGAACAGGGTCCCCTGCCCGAGCCCGGCGATCACGAGCGCTCCGACGATGGAGATGCCCGAGATCGCGTTTGAGCCCGACATGAGCGGCGTATGCAGGGTCGGAGGAACCTTCGTTATGACTTCGAAGCCGACGAACATCGCCAGCACGAAGACATACACACTAACGAGAACCGTGCCAGTCATTGCTGATACCTCACATTTCCGTCGTGCGTCACCGCGATCGCGCCGGTGATCTCTTCGTCGAGGTCGATGACGATCTTGCCCTCGTCGTCCATGATGTGCTGCAGAAGGACGGACAGAATCCGCCCGTACATCAAGCTTCCGTGGACCGGAAGGGAGCTGGCCAGGTCCAGCGGACCCTGAATCAGAACCCCGTGTCGCTCCACCGTCTCACCCATGACCGTTAGTTCGCAGTTGCCGCCGGCCTCGGAGGCCAGATCGACGATCACGGAGCCCGGTCGCATCCGTTTGACCATGTCCTCGGTGATCAGGACTGGCGCCGGCCGTCCGGGGACCAGGGCGGTCGTGATCACGAGGTCGGCCTTGGCGACGTGATCGGAGATCAGCTGACGCTCGCCCTCCTGCTCCGCCTCCGAGACCTCCTTGGCGTAGCCGCCCTCGGTCTCCATTTCCTCGTCCGCCTCTTCCCACTCCACGAAGTTGGCACCGAGGCTCTGAACTTGTTCCTTGGTCTCCGGCCGGATGTCGAATGCCTCGACCACCGCGCCCAGACGTCTCGCTGTGGCGATCGCCTGCAGCCCGGCCACGCCCGCTCCGATGATGAAGACGTTGGCCGGAGGGATCGTTCCGGCGGCCGTCGTCAGCATCGGGAAGAACTTCCCGAGCCCCTCCGCTCCTCTCACGACTGCCGTGTAGCCGGCGACCGTGCTGAACGCCGACAGCGCATCCATTCGCTGCGCCAGCGTCGTGCGGGGCATGAGCTCCATGGAGAGTGCCGTGACGCCTCGCTCGGCGAGCTTCGACAGAACTTCGGCGCTCTCGTGCGGCCGCATGAGACCTACGAACACGGCTCCGGACGGGATGAGGTCTGCCTCGTCGGTGTCTCCCTCCCGCTTCGCCGGGCCGTTCACCTTGAGCACTAGGTCCGCACCGTCGAACAGGGCCTGCGGGTCCTGGATGATCTCCGCACCCGCCTCCCGGTACTCCTCGTCCGTGAAGGAGGCGCCGACACCGGCGCCGGCCTCCACCACGAAGGAGAGCTTCTCGGAGGCGAGGCGCTTTATCGCCGCTGGGGTAATGGCCACGCGCTTCTCGAGCGGCGCGTGTTCCTTGGGAACAACTATTCGCATGGGTGGTTCGCTCTGCTTGAAGGGTTTACCGGCTCCGGCTATCCCCTGGCGTTGACGCCTGCACGCCTCCGGAGCGCCGAGTGCTGGCGCGGAACTTTACCCGTCGCCGCTGGCGCTGAAGTTTGCCCGTCGCCGCTGGCGTCGATAGATGTCCCCTGCTGGCAGCGAAAAGCGTGCCGTTGCAGCCGCCCGGAAGACGCTGCGCCGGAACGGTCGACTCAGCGGCCGGCGGCGACGGAAACGAGGCTTTTGGAACGCCCCGCTCCGCCTGGAGGTCCGGCAGATGGTGCATGCGGGACGGGCCCTCCCATTCTGGGGGGCCATACTATCCCTGAACGGGACACATCGACAAGTACGGGTATCGCGGCGGCGGCTCGCGCAGCCTGTCGATCGCACAAGCCCACGTGATTACTGGGAGAACGGGGATGCGACATTCCGTCCTGATGGTAGCGCCGGTGCTGGCTCTGTCCAGTGCGGCTGCTCCGGCACAGGAGCCAGCGGCGGCCGAGCAGATAGCCGGGGCCGTGCTCGCCGCTCCGGATCCGCTGCGTGCCGGCGCCACGGTCCTTGGCTATGGAGGTGAGCACAGGTCGCAGGACCCGCTCACGCTTCTGCGGCAGGGAACAGGACCGCTCATCTGCGTGGCAGACGACGCCGCGTCCGAGGGCTTCCACGTGGCCTGCTATCACGAGAGCCTGGACCCATACATGGCTATCGGCCGCCGGTTGAGGGCGGACGGACGGGGCCGGAGCGAGGTGATGGACGCCAGACACTTGGCCCTCCGGTCAGGCGAGCTGCGCATGCCCGATCGTGCTGCGCTGTACTCGATAACGGCGCCCGAGGGTGCCTATGATCCCGCGACCGGAGAAGTCGCCGGCTCCCGGCGGCTCGCTGTGGTGTACGTACCCTATGCCACAGGCGAGGAGTTGGGACTCCCGACGAGGCCCGAGGGAAACGCGCCGTGGCTGATGCTGGCGGGGACTCCCTGGTCCCACATCATGATCTCCAGGTAGGAAGAGCGTCCTTGGCTCAGCTTACGCGACACCAGATCGGTGCCAGCCTGCTGGCAGCCTTGCGCCAGGAAGGACTCGGCGTCCGCGACCTTTTCGACGGACGCCAGGAGCCCGTCTCGTGGTTCTTCCGCTGCCTCGCGTATGATCAATCCGAGTTGGACATCATGGAATCCGGTGCCATCGATACGTTGTACGCTCCGTCGGCGCTAGTTGAGCTTTCGCTGGATGAAGTGGCACTGGCCGGCACTGCGATCGGGGCAGCGGCCCTGGCCTCCTATCTCTCGTGGGACGAGACGCCCGACGAGGAAGAGGTCTTCGGAGGCACGGAGGAGCGGGACGAGGCGGGCGCCCCACCCGTGGGATTCCATCCCTCCTGCATGTTGGGCTACCTGACGGCCGACGTCGCGCCTCCGGCCCTTTGGCTGGAGGAGCGTGACTCGGACCCGGATACGAACGAGCTGCTCGCCCGACGCCTGGCCCTGCTCGCTCAGGAGGTCGGTTCGGAGGCAGACGCGGTCGAAGTGCACATCGAGGGGGCGCTGGACGCCTCACAGGAGGGGTGGGCCGATCGAACCGCCCAAGTGCGGCCAGCCGGCGTCTCCGTGCATTTCACGTTCGACATCCGGCTCGCCGGCACGGGCGAGCCCGAGCTGGCCCACATCTTCAGCTCCGGGGCTCGAACGGCCAGGAGGGCCATCGAGACGATGCGGAGGGTGTTCGAGCGCCTCGGCGGTGGCGGCGTGCCCTAGAGCCGACGCCTCCGGCGCTCGTAACGCGGCTCCCACCACTACTCGGACAGGCTCCTAAGGGACAGCGAGTCCACGGGCGGAAAGGACACTGTCCACGGCGGCCCGGAAGCTCTCCAACGGAATCAACCCCCGAATCGCCACGCTGTCACCGACGACGAAGAACGGCGTGCTCGTAATCCCGGAGCGCAAGGTCGACTCGTAATCGGCCACCTGGAGAGGTGCCGTCTGGTCGTTGCGCAAACAGTCGGCGAAAGACTTCTCCTCGATTCCTATCTCGGAGGCATAGCTCTGGAACAACCCGTTCGGATCCGCTGAAGACGCCCACTCGTCACGCCTCTCGAACAGGATGTCGTGCATGGCCCAGAACCGGCCCGCCGCTCCCGCGCAGAACGCGGCCTCTATGGCCGACCACGCCCGCGGGTGCCCCGAGTTGGGCAGCGAGATCCAGACATATCGCGCGACGCCGGTCCGTACGTACACGCTGTCCACGGCCCGGTAGCTCTCATGGTAGAACTGGGCGCAAAACGGGCACTCGAAGTCGGAGACCTCCACGATGCGGATCGGGGCCGCGGTGTCTCCGCGCACCCTCGCACGATCTGCTCTCTCGAGAATCACCGACTGCTCCGCCGGCACGATGACGGCCTCCTGTGCGGATGCCTCCCCTGCGACCAGAGCGGCCGCCAGGGCCGCCGCAGCGGCCGCCGCGCCCCGCCTCAAGAGCTCATGTCGGCCAGGATCGCCTCGGCGTGGCCGGCGGGCCTGACCTTCCTGTACACCCGCTCCACGACGCCGTCCGGTCCGACGACGAACGTCGTTCGGTGAATACCCTCGTATTCACGACCGTACAACTTCTTCTTCCCCCACACGCCGTAGGCCAGTGCCGCCTCTCGTTCCGGATCCGCAAGCAGCGTGAAGTTGAGGCCGTGCTTGTCCCGGAACCGAGCATGGGAAGCCGTGGAATCCGGGCTGATGCCCAACACGATGGCGTCCATGGCCTCGAACCCGCCTGCGGAATCGCGGAATTCGCATGCCTGCCGGGTGCAGCCGCTGGTGCCGTCCCTCGGGTAGAAGTACAGGACCACCCGTCTTCCAAGGTAGTCGCTCAGGCGGACCGCCTCGCCACGGTCCGTCTCGAGAGTGAAGTCGGGTGCGCTGTCGCCTTCGCTGATCATTCCCATTCCAGGTCGGCGTTCGAGAGCCTCTCGTGTTCCTCGTCGAGCAGTCGATAGGCCTCGCGTACAACTCCTTCGGTGACGTGCGCGCTTCCAACGGCCAGGCGAAGTGTGCACCGGCTGGCCAGCTCCGTGTCCGAAAGGAAGACCGGGCCGCGGCCATTGACCGCGCCCAGCAGGCGGCGGTTGAAGTTGTCGGCCGGCACCCCGTCCGGCGGAACGCCCCGGAAGCACACCGTGCTGAACGGCACCGGCGCCACCACCTCGAATCGGGGATTCTGCCGTAGCCACTCGGCGAACGCGCCTGCCAGCTCAATGTGGGCGCGCAGGATCGCTCGCAGGCCTTCGGTGCCGTAGGCGCGGAAGATGAACCACAGCTTGAGGGCCCGGAACCTCCTGCCCAGAGCCACGCCCACGTCCATCAGGTTCGCGGCTTCTTCGCTCCTGAGATAAGCAGCGGACGTCGCCAGCGAGTCCCGCATCGCGACTGGGTCACGGTATACAAGGACGCTGCAGTCGATCGGCGTCATCATCCACTTGTGAGGGTTGATCACGATCGAGTCGGCTCGCTCCCAGCCACGGAAGTGCTCCTCCTTCTCCGGGAGGGAAGCCGCCGGCCCGGCGTACGCCGCGTCCACGTGGAGCCATACGTCGTGACGGGCGGACACGTCCGCGACCTCGGCGACCGGGTCGGCGCTCGTGGTCGACGTCGTCCCGATCGTCGCGCAGACCATGACCGGTGTCTTACCCGCGGCTCGATCTGCCGCGATCGTGCGTTCCAGCTCGACGGAGTCGAGGCGGTACCGGGTGTCACTGGAGATCCTGCGGACGTTGTCGAGCCCGAGGCCGGCCGCCACGGCCGCCTTGTCCAGCGAGAAGTGGGCCTGGTCCGACAAGTATAGAGTACACGCACCGAGGTCTCCTCGCCCGGCGAGACCGCGGCTGCGGACACCCGGGATGGCCCGCTCGCGCGCGGCCACGAGTGCCGTGAAGCTGCTCGATGAGGCTGTGTCGTGCAGGACCCCCTGGAAGCTCTCGGGAAGACCTACGAACTGCCGTAGCCAATCCACCATCCGCTCTTCGAGCTCGGTGCCCGCCGGCGAGGTGCGCCAGCTCATGGCGTTCACGTTGAGCGCGGCAGCGATGAACTCCGCCAGAATCCCCGGATCCGTGGTGGAGCTGGAGAAATAGGCCAGGAACCCGGGGTGGTTCCAATGGGTGAGGCCCGGGACGACGATGCGGTCCAGGTCGGCGAGCATCGCATCAAGGCCATCGGGAGCATCGGGCGGAGACTCCGGCAGCAGTCCGGCGACCTCCCCAGGCACTACCGGCGGCGTAACCGGAAGCTCGGGCAGCCGCTCGCGATACGCGGCGATCCATTCGGCCACCCGGGCCGAGGCCGCTCGGAAGTCGTCGGTCACCGCCACCTTCCCGCTCCCGGCCGCCTGCCGATCAGCAGCTGGGTGTCCTCGGAGACGGAGACGCACCTTACGTCACCGAGCCCGGCCTCCTCCAGCCACAGCTCGTAGCGTTCCAGGTCGTACGTTCCTCCGCCCTCGGTGTTGAGGAGCATCGTGATGGCGAACAAAGCCGCGAAATCCGACTTTCCCTTCACGAAGTCGAGGACCGCCAGAACGCCTTTCCTCGATACACATCCGGCGGCCCGTCTCAGGAGAGCCGCGTTGGTCTCCTTCGGGTAGATGTGGGTGATGTTCGCCAGCATGACCACGTCCCACGAGCCCTGAGGCAACGCCTCCAGGAAGTCGCCCCCCAAGAGCTCGATCCGCGGTTCTTCGGCCAGCCCGTACGCACCTCCGACGTACTCGAGAACCTCCGGCCGGTCGACCAGCGTGACCGAGAACCCGCCTCGGGCGAACGCGCGGGCGAACGTGCCAGGCCCCCCGCCCAGATCGAGAAGGGTCCTCGCCTTCGGGGCCGCTTCCCGAACCGCTTCGACGACCGACTCCACCAGGTCTGGGGGCTTGTTGGCCATGGCCGCCATGAATCCCGGCAACGACGCCGGGTCGCGCGGTCCACGGGCAGGATCCCGCGGCCCGTCGGCACGAGATCCGCGAACCGCGTCAGGCATCTCGATCGCCCAACGCCGGACGTTCTTGAGCCAGTTGCGGAGCGAGTCCGCCTGGTAGTCCGGCGTCTGGGCGTCGACGAAGTGGCCGCGACCGCTTCCGGTGAGCCGGTACCCTTCGGCCTCCCGACGGACGACCCCCATCACTTCCAGGGCGCCCAACAAGGCCGCCGTCCCCCGCAGCTCGAAGCCCAGCCTGGCCGACAGGTCTTCCGCCGAGCCGGGCCGCTCGGCGAGCTCGTCCAGGAGCCCAAGATCCACCGCCGTGGCGACTGCCAGCGCCCACTCGGCGTGGCGGCGGTAGGCTCGCGTGTCCTCCGGACGGGGCACTTCTGTCTCCTTTCGTCGCTGCTCTTCGCCTGCCGGCGACGCCGGCAGAGTAGCCGCCCCCGCGCGGTCGCTCAAGGAGCACCGACTCCCGACCGCGCCGAAGCCGTGTCGTCCCGAGGTTGGCGATGTACCTTGTTGACCCATGACTGATCCGGAGTCGCTTCTCGCGCTAGAGGACCTGGTGAGCGGCTGCTTGGCAGCCTTGGACGACGAAGTAGATGCGGTCCGTGAGGATCTTGCCCGACGCGGAATCGCCGAGCCGCTCGCAGCCCGCTCAGGGCGGGAGGCGGATGCCGACGGTGCGTCCCTACTCTATGATTGGGACCTTCCGCCCGGTCGCTACCTGATCCGACCCGATGACGCGGTCCGGATCGAGTGCGAGGCGGGTGAGAGCCTGGGCTTCGTGACCGCCTTCCGTGCCGACGGGCCTCGGGTCCGGATCTCGGCCGGTGACTGGTTGGGCCGCCATCCCGGTCCCGCTCGACTGGCCTTCGATCCCAGCTGGCTTCTGGAGACACTGGCCGGTCGACTCGAAGGTCTGGCGGACGAACCCGAGGCCTTTCACCCGGAGACGGCCCTTCGGCTCCTCGGCCGAAAGTTCCCCCCGACCGGAGTTGCGGAGCCGCTTCCGGCAGCAGCGGCGGACCTGAACCCCTCGCAGCAGGCGGCGCTTCTGAGACTTATCGGCTCGGCCGTGCAGTTCGTCTGGGGCCCACCCGGCACCGGGAAGACCCGCCTTCTGGGGTACGCCGCGGCTGAGCTGGCCGCGGACGGAAGGGTGCTCGTGCTGGCCATGACCAATGTGGCGGTCGATGAGGCCGCCGATCGCGCCGCCCGGGTGCTGGGCCCGTCAGCGGTGGAGGCCGGCCGCGTCGTCCGGGTCGGGGCGGAGTTTAGCTCAACGGGCGATGCGGAGCTTTCGCTCGAGGCCGCCGTGGAGCGGGCCGAGCGGCGACAACCGAGCCGTTTGGGTCGGACCCTGGCCGACCTGGAGAACGAGCTCCTCGTGCTACCGAGACGGAACGGCGACCGGACCTCCCTCCGCGCTCGGTACGGCAGGCTGCTCTCGGCGGCGCGCGATGCATCAGACGCGTCTGCACTAGGACGGTTGGGCCGGCTGGCCGGCGAGTTCCAACGCGCCGCGGCCAGGGCAATCGGGCGCGCGGACGTCGTCCTGACTACCTTCGCTCGCCTGACCGTCCGCGACGACCTTGCCTCACAGCGCTTTCGATCGCTGATCATTGACGAAGCGAGCACGGCTCCGCTGCCCTATGTGCTGTTCTCGGCCGCGTTGGCTCGGGAGCGAGCCATCGCCGTCGGCGACTTTCAGCAGCTTCCGGCCGTCGTCGCGTCACGGTCGGACCGGGCACGGCGCTGGTTGAGGCGCGACGTGTTCCGGGAAGCGGGAATCGTCGGCCTCGATTCTGGAAGTCGCGATCTGCCGTCGCCTCACGATGCCCTGTGCTCCATGCTGGTGGAGCAGTACCGGATGCGACCCGCCATTCGGTCCATGGTGAGCGACCTGTTCTACGGCGGCCGTCTCACGGACGCGCCGGAAGTGTCCGAGAGAGCGGACGGGGGCCCTGCTCTGGGCCTCGTGGACACGACCTCGCTCTCGCCTCGGGTTGAGCGGGCGGAGGGATCGAGGGGCAATCCAGTGCACGCAGAGGTCATCCTGCAGCTTCTGGAGCTCCTGGCGAGAGAAGGCGCGGCGGACGTCGGCCTGGTAACGCCGTACAGGCTGCAGGCTCGTCGGTTGGCCACCACGGTGAGAGGCCGCCTGGGCCAGGCGGCGCCCCGCGGCCTGGAGATCAGCACGATCCACCGCTTCCAGGGGCGGGAGAAGGCGGTGATGATCCTGGATACGGTGGACGCGCCACCGCACGGAAGCTGGTTTCTGGACGAGCGAAAGAACGAGGACTTCCCACGGCTCCTCAACGTGGCACTCTCACGCAGCCGGAATCTTCTGGTGGTGGTGGGCGCAGTGCAGAGCCTGCGGGCAGCTCTGGCTCCGGACTCTCTGCTGAATCAGGTGTTGGAGCGCATTCGCGCGTCGGGGGTCGTCGTGGACGGCGTGCGCCTGGCGGCTCAGTTCCAGACTCTCCTTCGTACATAGGCCGATCGACGGCTCTCGGGAGAGCCCGCGTCGTGGCCGATCCGGTTCCTCACCGTTTCACCTGAAAAGTTTGGGTGCCGCTAAAGCCCGCCGCCTCTGGAGATCGTCACCGATTTTTTTAAAAAACATGAAGTAATCGTTGCAGCGGGTTGACGCGAAAACAAAAAAATGTATACTTGGTAGTGCGCCCGAGAGGGAGGCGCCGGCAGAGTCCGGAAGGCCGCCTCACCGAGTATGCGACAACGGGTGGCCCGGTGTGAGGGAAGGAACTCCCCGCGAGGACCGGAAGTCACACAGCTGACCGGGTGGATGGTACCAGGCCCGTTGAGTCTTGGAAGGTGAGCGCAACCGACCAAGAGAAACGCTTCGGTGCGGAAAAAGTATCCTTCCTCAGCCCCTGACGCTCTTCGGAGTAGCAGGGGCTGAGTACATCTACCTCCTGTGTACGGTGTACGCGCGTCCAGCCGCCGATGAGATCGCAGCCGACCCCTGACTCCACGCATACGTCTGTTCTTGTCGCCAAGACTGCCACGATCTCCAGCAACTCGTGCCGCCGCCCGAACCTGGCGTCGGCTCCCAGCTGACCGAAGAGAGGCATAACGATTTTTTCAAAAAATCCAATGTGGATACACTGTGGATTATATGTGGAAAACGTGTGAAATGAGAGATCAATGAAGACGAGCGGTGGACGAGTGGCAGGGCAGCCGGTTATCCACCTACTGTGGATTGCAGCTGGTGGAGGTGGCGCGAGGGCGCTTGACGGCTTGAGGAGGTCTGGCCCATGAGAGCATTGGTCCAGCGAGTGTCGGAGGCAGCGGTGCGGGCAGAGGGGAGAGTGCTAGCGGCAATCGGGAAGGGGCTCCTGGTCCTGGTGGGATTCGCGGAGGGTGATGGGAGGGCCGAGTTGGAGTGGATGGCCGGCAAGCTGTGGAGCCTGCGGATCTTTCCCGACGGAGAGGGACGGATGAACCTGGACGTCCGGGAGGTGGGCGGCGAGCTCTTGATCGTCTCGCAGTTCACGCTGTACGGGGACGTTGCCCGGGGCAGGCGTCCCTCGTTCGTCGCCGCGGCCACGCCGGAGGAAGCGGGCCGGCTGTACCAGGAGTTCCTCGACATCTGCAGAACCGGGCCGGTCCCCGTCGGCAGCGGAGAGTTTGGAGCGCGGATGGCGGTCCAGCTCACGAACGATGGACCGGTCACCCTGATGCTCGAAAGATGAGCCGTCAGGAGCCGCGCCTCGTGCTCGCTTCGGGCTCTCCGCGGAGGAGACAGATCCTGGGACTGCTCGGGCTCGACTTCGAGGTGAGGATCCCGCCCCTAAAGGAGACTGTGCGTGAAGGCGAGCCGCCGGCAGAGGCAGCCAAGCGGTTGGCCGAGGAGAAGCTCTCTTCGGTGAGCCTGGCACCCGGGGAGTTGGTGGTGGCGGCGGACACGGTCGTGGCAGTGGGAGACCAGATACTGGGTAAGCCCGCCGATACCGACGCTGCGGTCGAGATGCTGCTGCGCCTGGGCGGTCGTGAGCACGCGGTCTACACCGGTCTCGCCCTGGCCTTGGACGACCGAACGGAGAGTGGGGTCGCTGGCACTTCCGTGTGGTTCCGTTCGCTTGCTCGCCCGGAATGCGAGGAATACGTTGGCACCGGCGAGCCGCTGGACAAGGCCGGAGCGTATGGAATCCAGGGTCTCGGTGCGGCGCTCGTCGAGCGCATCGAGGGCGAGTACTTCAACGTTATGGGCCTTCCCGTGCAGCTTCTCCTCACTCTGCTGTCGCGTCTTGGCATCCGATACGCCTATGGCTGCTTGGTCGCGGTGTGAAGGTCCGGACATGAACCCGAGGTCGCCGCGTCCATGAGCAGTACCGTGGCCGTTCTGGCCATCGACCAGGGAACCACCGGAAGTCGGGCGCTGCTGGTGGGGCGAGACGGGGGAATCCTGGGCTCGGCCTACGAGGAGTTCCCGCAGTACTTCCCCGGCCCGGGATTGGTCGAGCACGACCCAGAGGAGATCTGGGGATCGGTACTGTCGACGGTGGAGAGGGCCCTCGCCGCGGCGGATCTGACGCCCGGCCAGCTGGTGGGACTCGGCATCACCAACCAGCGTGAGACCACGGTCGTGTGGGAAAGAGAGACCGGTCGTCCCATGGGGCCGGCGATCGTTTGGCAGGACAGGAGGACCACGGACCGTTGTGCGGCCCTGAGCGGAACGCCCGCCGGAACTCTGATCCGTGACCGGACCGGCCTCGTGGTGGATCCCTACTTCTCGGCCACCAAGCTCGAGTGGCTACTCGAGCGAAACCCCGCCTGGCGAGACCGAGCGGCGTCGGGCGAGCTCCTCTTCGGCACGGTCGACAGCTGGGTGCTGTTCAGACTGACCGGTGGCGGAACGCACGCCACCGACCACACGAATGCGTCACGCACGCTGCTTTACTCCCTCGACGACGGAGACTGGGACCCGGAGTTGTGCGCGATCTTCGGAGTCCCTGAGGGCATGCTGCCCGAGGTCAGGGATTCCGCGGGCCACTTCGGCACGACGGATCCTGACGTGCTTGGGGCGGAAATCCCGGTGGCCGGCGTGGCCGGCGACCAGCAGGCGGCCCTGTACGGCCATGGGGGTTGGTCGAGGGGCGATGCGAAGAACACATACGGAACGGGGGCATTCCTTCTTCTCCACACCGGCGGGGCGCGCGGTCCGCCGGTGCCCGGGGTCCTGACCACCGTCGCCTGCGGACCCCGGGGCGAGCGGGCTTTCGCCTACGAAGGTGCCGTCCTGATCGCCGGGGCGGCGATACAGTGGCTCCGCGACGGCATCCAGATCCTGGACGCGGCGCCCCTCTCCGAGGAGCAGGCGCGATCGGTTTCGTCCACGGAGGGAGCCTACTTCGTCCCAGCGCTGGTCGGTCTGGGCACACCGCACTGGGCCGCCGGGGCCAGGGGCACCATGGTGGGGCTCAGCCGCGGCACGCGCAGGGCCCATATCGTCCGAGCGGCCCTCGAGGCCATCGCGTACTCGGTCGACGACGCGCTTGAGGCGATGCTCGGTCCTTCCGACATATCTCTCGGAACCTTCCGTGCCGACGGGGGGGCAGCGCGGAACGATTGGCTCATGCAGTTTCAGGCCGACCTTCTGCAGACTCCGGTCCACAGGCCCGCGGCGGCGGAGCTCACCGCGATCGGGGCCGCGGGGCTCGCAGGAGTCGCCACGGGGTTCTGGTCCGAGCCGGAGGGCTTCCTGCCCGCTCACGGAGCGGAGCGGGTATTCGAGCCTGACGCTTCGCGCATGGCGGACATGGCCGGATGGCGGGCCGGATGGAAGCGCGCCGTCCGGACGGCCCTGTTCTGGGCTTCCGAGAGGTCGAGATCGCCATGAACGATGTGGCCGGCAACCGGGAACCCGGCGCGACCGAGCCAGTGGCGGCAAAACGGCCACTGCGCATCGGCGTCATCGGATCCGCGGCCGCCGATTCGGCTGCGTGGGCCGCGGCTCATGCCGTCGGTCGGAGCGTCGCCCGCGCCGAGGCTCTGCTGGTCTGTGGTGGGGGTAGCGGTGTCATGGAGGCGGCAGCGGAAGGGGCAGCCGCGGAGGGCGGCATGGTGCTCGGCCTCCTCCCGGGGGACGATCCCCGCATGGCCGCATCTGGCGTGTCGATTCCCGTTCCGACCGGTCTCGGAGAAGCTCGCAACGCCTTGGTTGTGAAAGCGTCGGAGGCGGTCATCGCGATCGCCGGAAGCTGGGGCACGCTCAACGAGGCGTCGCTGTGCATGAAGATCGAACGGCCCCTGGTGGGCGTGCTCGACTCGCTGGGCTCACGGTTTCCCATCGAGCGA
>JBDGYE010000034.1:0-23769 GCA_039584255.1 Gemmatimonadota bacterium | reverse complement strand
GGCGGCCTACTCCCCTCTACTATTACCGGGAGCTACAGAACCTCAGAGACCCTCTCCATTTCGGCTAGCTGAGGCGGTCCCGCGAGGATCTCGGCGCTGCCCGTGCGAGCAGCCTCGCAGCTCTGCCCTCAGCCCCTCGGCCTCCTGCTCCAGCTCCCGCGCACGCAACAGGAGTTCGCAAATGCGCTGTGCTGTGTCGGTGTCCATGCCCGCAGCGTACTGGCGGGCGTCAACGGAGCATCAACAGGGGACGTGAGGCGGGGGGTCTACGGCGGGATTACTCACGAGAATGGCGATTCCCGACACTAACCCAGCAAGCGAAAGCGCCCGGCGTGAACCGGGCGCTGTGGCCAGACTACCCGTGCCGGCGATCCCAACCAGTGGCTACTACGACAGCCGCTACGAGGACGACCAGACCCGTCGGAATGTCAGCAAGACCACCGGGCGTTTTCGCGAAAACGCTCTTCGCACTGGCAATGCCCCAGAGAACACCTACGGTGCCGACCCACAGCAGTATCAGGATCCCTGAGACAACCTTGAAGGCATCCCTCGGCCTAGCCATTATCGTCCTCCCGAGCCAATCCAGTATCGCTGATCAGGATGGTGTCGACGGGGGACGAGCCGTCCAAGGAGCTCACAATGATTTGCTTGGCTTCCCACGCGCCGCTGGCGCAGCGCGTGCCATCGGGAGACAGGGAGAAGTAGTTGAAGAAACCGCCGCAGGAGACCTGTCTCGGCGACCCGCCACGCCGCGAGACTAGATAGTGTCCCCAGCGCCCCTGGACACCACCAAAGAACACAACGGCGGGCCATCGGGTAGCCATCGCAGCAGCGGGTCAGACCCGCAGTGATCCACGACGGCCAGCGTACGCCCGGCATCCAGCTCCCCGATCTCGGCGAGCCTCAGTTCGTAAGCAGATCCATCTGAGCGGGTACAGTATGCCAGGTGCTCTCCGTCCGGAGAGATGGCGGCCGCGTCTACCTCACCCTCCCGCATGATCTGCACTTCCCGGAACGTGGCGCGCGTCAGCGAACCCGATTCCACTTCTCCGGCGCGTCGAAAGATGCCACTCAGCCACAAACCTCCCGTGAGAAGCGCGACTGCGATGCCCACGTCCGCGAGCCGCCGAACCAGTCTCCGTCGCGGCCTCCGCCACTTAACCGAGTCTGGGGATTCAAGTGCCTCCGCCAGCTCGCCCGCAGTCTGGAAACGGTCGGCAGGTGTCGTAGCGAGCGCCTTGGCCAGCACGCCCTCCAGCTTCGCCGGGACCGTCTTGCGGACGACTCGGACCTCGGGTGTCTCCTCGGCAGCTTTCTTGGCCAGGATCGCCGGCGGCGTCGGTCCGTCGAACGGAGGCTCACCGGCCAGCATCTCCCACAGCACGCACCCCAGCGCATAAACGTCCGTCCGCCCATCGATCTCCGCTGCGCCTGCCGCCTGCTCGGGGCTCATGTACTTGCGCGTGCCGACCGCGAGCCCGGTGGCGGTCGCGTCCCCTACGCTGGCCTCACCGAGGGCGCGGGCGACTCCGAGTCGGTAATCAGGGCGTGTCCCTCTGAGAGGAGCACGTTGCCAGGCTTGATGTCGCGGTGGACCACGCCCTGGCGGTGCGCGTAGTCGAGCCCGTCGGCCACCTCACCGGCGATCTTCAGCGCCTCATCTATGGGCAGGGCTCCCTCGCGCTCCAACCGTTCCCGGACCGATTCTCCCCTGACGGAGGGCATGACGTAGTACGGGAGGCCGTCGGCACGGCCGGAGTCGTGGAGAGAAAGGATGTGTGGGTGTTCGAGCGCGGCTGCGATCTGGATTTCGCGCAGGAACCGTTCGGTGCCCACCGCAGAGGCCAGCTCGGGGCGCAGCACCTTGATCGCTACCTGGCGGTGATGCTTGAGGTCCTCGGCAAGGAAGACGGTGGCCATGCCGCCGCGCCCGATCTCACGCTGGACGGCGTAGCGGTCAGCGAGGGCTACTTGAAGGCGTTCCAGGAGGTCGGTCATCGACTTCTTCCGATGGAACGAGGGGGTGGGATCAATATGGCGGAGGCCGGCTTAGAGCGCCCGCCCGCCGCCGTGCGAGCAGCCCGCAGGAGCGGTCAGAGGCTCGTCTCTGACCGGTTTGGGAACTGGACTTCAAAAGCGTCAACGACGCGTTCTAACGTCTCAGAGAGGCTCCGGCAGGTGCGCGGCAAACAGTCTGGCTTTCGTAGTGAATCCGTCCTCGTGCGAGTAGCTTGTCGGTAAGCGGTTCCCCCCGAATGTGCCCACATGGCGGCGCCCCGCCGCCGGAGAGTCAGCTCATGAGCGAGACGACGCTTCGCCTGCTGTTCTGGGCCCCCCGGATTCTGACGATCCTGCTGGCGGCTTTCGTCAGCCTGTTCGCGCTCGACGTGTTCAGCGAAGGGTACGGCTTCTTCGAGACCCTGGCCGCCCTGTTCATGCATCTCATCCCCACCTTCCTGATCCTGCTCGCCTTGCTCATCGCGTGGAGGGTCGAGTGGGTGGGGGGTGTCCTGTTCCTCCTGATCGCGGTCGGCTTCATCTGGCTGTCCGACGGGGGCCACCTGGGCGTATGGCTGTCGATGGTGTTACCGTCGTGCATCATCGCCGTCCTGTTCTTCCTCGGCTGGCATTACAGAGAGGCGATTCGAGGCGTCTCCTGACGCCACCGGCGAAGTCGAGCAGCGGGCCGAGATGCACCGGGAGCGGGCGGAGGCGCTGGAACGGGAGGCAGGACGCCAACCCATCCATGACCCCCTCTGCGCCCGGCGGTGGCGTGCCGGTTGGCGCTCTTGTCTGAGAAAAAAAACGAAGCCGATAACTTCGAAACCTGGCCCTTTTCGCTCCTACCTTGCATCATGCGCCAGGCATCGCTGCGACCCAAGCGAAAGCGCCCGGCGTGAACCGGGCGAGGTGGGGGTACCGCCTCTGTCACCGCGCGTCTCAATCCGTTGAGACGACCACCCCCCAGATGCACAAAAGCCGCTCTTGTCGCCAGAGGGCCTACCTTGGTGGGACCACGAAAGCCGAGGTGCTTGAGACGGCAAGATCCCCCAGTCGCTTCGTCACAATCCCCGTTCTCGCAGCTTGCGCCTAAGTGCCGAACGAGTGATTGGCTCGTCGTATCGCCAGCATATCAAAGTGACTTCGTGGTCAAGGCACAGCTGGGCCTTGCGGTCGTCCATCTGCCGACGTTCTCGGAAAGACTCCACTCCCCCAAAGAACTCGACGGGCTCATAGTGCTGCCGTCCCTGATACTCGAAGGCAAGCGACTGACTGGCGACAAGCACATCCAGATGCTGCGGTCGGAGCCATACTGGCCTCGCATGGTGCTTGGCTTCTGGGTAGAGTTCCCACACTAGCTCATATAGCTCCATCTCGGAGACCCAACCCTCACCAATACGCGGTATACCGTGCCTCTCACGTAACAGATTCTCGCCTTCTCTAAGTGCCGTGTGGACTAAGTCGGTGAATTCGTAATAAAGCGAGGTCCTTCCGTGCCACTGCTCCGCGAGGATGTCTATCTCGTAGAAGACACGCCCGGCCACAGAATGCTCTCTACCCGTAAAGCGAATATCGACGTAGTAACCCGGATTCGCCGGTCCATAACGGTGCAGTTCGAATTCGCCAAGTCGTGTCGCCGTTGTGAAGTCTCTCGTTCTGCGTCCCCCTGATATGTGTGCAGTTGACAACAGTTCGTATATACAACTATACTTCTCTCGGATCCTATTGGGTCACGATCGCCAACGGGCCAGTGAATCGAGAAAACAGTGAGTCAAGCAGCGACCTCCCAGAAGACCGATTCTCCATCTGATCGGCAGGCAAAGGAGCTATGCGAGGCAATGTCCGACCTTATCCGAGTCTATCAGTTCAGAGACCGGGATCGGACTTACTGCCACGGCGTGTCGGTAAGCCAGTGCTATGCCCTCGAGGCAGTCGCACGACACGGTGCGATGACGATTAACCAGCTGGCTGCGCATCTGTACCTCAGCAAGAGTACGGTCAGTCGCCTCGTTGACGGGATGGAACGAAAGGGGTTGATCGACCGACAATCGCATCCTCGGGACCGCCGTGCTTGTTTGATCTCCCCCACGAATGTGGGCCAGCGGATTCACACTCAGATCGTGGAGGATGTGGAAGAAAGAGAGAAGGAGTTGCTTGCCGAGTTCGACCCCGGTGTCCGACCGGATCTAATAGATTTCATCCGTCGACTGGCGCGGGCAGCAGAAGCCAGCACTCGGGCCGGCCCGCCACGCCGCAGCTCAGGCGCCGACCATTAGATGCCGGCGAACTCAGTCTGTCAGTCGATATTCCTGAGGCCAAAGGCAAAACGGGACTGGGACGGACCGCAATGAAGAGGTTTGCGTCGGAACATCCGGTAGCATTCTCGGTCATGGCGACCTTCCTTGTACTGGCCCTCTACATCGTCGCCGGGATCATTGCCGCGATCACCACTACGAACCTGATTGGGCACCAGGCTGCCGAGGCCTCAGGCCGGTTTGCGGCGTCCGCACTGATTGTCTGTATGCTGTGGCGTCTTGGCTGGATCGGCGATGTCGGCCTGACGCGGCTTGGCAAAAGGTCGGTGTGGCTGATGGTGTTCCTTGTGACGGCGTATCTCGTCGTCGTCACCATGTTCGCCTTCTTTGGCGATCTCGGGTTTGGGTTACCGGATCCAGCATGGGCCAGCGTCGTGGCCCTGAACGGTTCAGCGGCAGCGGTCCTCGAGGAGATTGTGTTCCGTGGGTTGATTCTATATGCGCTGGTGCGGACCTGGGGGAATTCGGCGTCGGGACTACCGCGAATCGTCCTTCTCTCATCGTTTCTGTTCGGCGCATCACACCTCATTCGCCTATTACTAGGACAGCCAATTCCGCAGGTTAACCTCCTGGCGATCGACGCCTTCATTTCAGGTGTCTATTACGCCGCATTCGTGCTCTACAGCGGCAGCATATGGCCCCCAATAGCCATCCATGTGGCACTGAATGCCATCGTGGGGGCGAGAGCTGTCGGCGTTGAAGGGTTCGAGGAGCCGGTGTCCGGGTGGCTCGTGATCCTGGTGTTCGAACTGCCGGCTCTTCTTCTGGGTCTGCTCCTGCTCCGTCGGACGAGAACCCTCACAACACACGCCTGGAGCTGACGGGTGGGCACTGCGAGCAGCCAATCAAGGAAGGCGCGCAGCTGAGGCGCTGACCGTTAGGTCGCATACGACTGCGTGACGGTCTTACGCGGAAAGGACGACCTCATGTCAAACAGACCTGCCGATTCACCACCGTTACCAGAGTCACGAGCAGAATCCTCGCTCGCACCACACGGTATTGCTCTGATGATCATGTGGGTCGTCGCGAGTGCAGCCATCGTCGTGATGCTCCTCCATGACGTCCGACACACGGATCAGTACGACGCTGTCCGCTATGTTCTGCAAGGTAGCTACGTCGCGGCTTTGCTGTGGCACCTCGGCCGTACGGGATCCTCTGTCAATCAGCTACCTGAGCTCAGTTCGCAGGTATTGCCCCGCTGGAGGTATGGAGCTTGGGTACCTGTCCTAGGCATTGCCCTGATGCTGGCGTTGACCGCGGTCTCCGATGACGGTGTGGACATACTGATGCTCCTGCTCATCGTTGCCACGTTGTGGGTCCTTCTGGCCTGGCGCAGAGAGATTCGTCTGCGTTCGGTTGTCCAGGGCCTAGCAGTCGCCCTCATCGCCTACGTGGCAGGCCTCCCGGCTGCGAACAACGGACTCCTCGGGGAAACCACGGTCTTGCTTCTACCGGCTCTGTCGGCTCCCATGTACGTGGCCGGCGGGTTGCTGTTCGACCGCACACGGCTGGGTGGGATTCAACTCCGTGCGGGACGGTACGGCGAGGTTCTAAAGAGCTTGTTGTGGGGATCTCTGTTATTCGTTCCGCTGGGCCTGATCAACGCCGCCGGTGGTTCGCCGGGCACTGACATCACCTGGGTTACCGAGTGGTGGATGCCCTTCTCTCTTCCCTGGTTCTCAGGCATCGCTGAAGAGACCTGGTTCAGACTGTTCCTTGTCGGGCTGTGCTTCTTCTTTCTGCGTCCAGCCTTTCGAACACGGCCGGCCGTGGCCGTCATTGCCGCTGTACTCTTTAGCGGGATTACGTTCGGCTTGGGACATGGTCGAACATTGGAGACGTTTCTGACGACGGGACTTCTCTTTGGCCTGCCCATGGCAGCCATATTCGCCAAGCGGGACTGGGAACATGCCGTGGGCGCTCACTACATGGTCAATATGATCCCGTGGCTGATGGTGTTCCTGGAGACCTAATGCGGCTTTCAAGGCGTGATTCTCAGACGGTTCCTGGCCACTCGCAGTGAAAACGCTAGTTCGCCATCTTGATTGAGGAGAGCTTCTTCGCGTTCTCAAGGTCCTTCTTGTTCCTGATCTCGATGCGAACCGCTCTACCCTCGGCGTACTTCTTGGCTCCATCAATGACCGTAAGGACAGAGTCGGGCAGCGTGCTACCGTGGGCAGCCTTGACCGCTTCTTCGCCCAGCACAAGACCCACCAAGAAGTACCCCCTGCGGGGGGTCATGTAGAGCACGGTGCGTTTCTTTTGTTTCAGCCGGAGCGACCATCCCCAGTTCGCGCCAGAGAAGTTCCACGTCTTGTCCAGAGGTGGATACTCGGCTGCGATATGCGTAATCAGGTTATCCCAATGAGCACTGGTTCGACTGAGTGCTCTCTTGAGATCGCTTGCCTGGGGCTTCTTCGATTTGTCGTCAAATGCACTGAGTGCCATTCCCTCATCCTCCATCCGTCTATACCTCTATCGACGACCGAACCCCTTGAAGAAGACCAGGATGTCCTGCGTTTGGCTAGCTTCTGACGCCCCCCACGTCTCTGGCAAGTGTGCGGCCAGAGGCAGTACGGGTTCCGCGGAGACCAGTGCCAGGTTCAGTGTCGTGACACTGTCTGTGACACTGCGATTAGACACAAGAAAACGGCCCTGCCGTAACTCACTACAGGACCGTCGCTTACCAAATCGGGGCGGCGGGATTCGCTGTCGAGGCGCGAAGCGCCGAGTCATTGAGCACGCGGAGCGTGCGAACAACTCGCGACCTCCTGCCGTCGAGGCGCAAGACGCCGAGACACTTTGAACGCCCCGCGTTCAAAGCACCCCATGCCGAATCCATGCGCTCATACGCGCTGATGGGCGCTGGATTATGCGGGTATCGGGGTAGGTAACGCTGGTGGGCAGCAGCCAGAAACGGTGGGAGCTGTCACTGACGCTGCCACTGTTGGGCGCGCCTGATTGGGTGTAAGACGTGCCGACCAGCTCACGCTCAGCTTTGTGCACCCTGACCGACGGTCTCTGACCGGGCGGATCCTCCCAGTGTTGCCAACCTCCGCACCTGCCGGCTGCGCCAGATCAGATAGACCGCCGGGATCACCGCCAGGGTGAGAAGCGTGGATGTGACCATACCGCCTACCATGGGAGCCGCGATTCTCTTCATCACGTCTGCGCCCGTACCGTGACTCCAGAGAATCGGGGCAAGGCCGGCGATAATCGCGACCACCGTCATCACCTTGGGACGAAGACGGCCCAGGGCTCCTTCGATGACGGCTCCGACCACGTCGTCGCGGCTTTGCATTCGACCGGATGATTGACGCTCACGGAAGGCCTCGTCGAGATACAGGAGCATCACCACGCCCGTCTCAGCGGCTACTCCGGCCAAGGCGATGAAGCCAACCCAAACGGCAACGCTGGTATTGTATCCGGCCAGCCACAGGTACCAAACGCCTCCGACGAGAGCGAACGGGAGAGACAGCATCACCATCAACGACTCCGTGACACCCCTGAAGTTCAGGTAGAGCAGAAAGAAGATCACCCCGATCGTGATCGGAACCAGGATCCGGAGCTTCTCCAGCACACGCTGCATGAACTCGTACTGACCGCTCCAGATCAGGGTATAGCCCGGCGGCAGTTCCAGCCCGGCTGTGACTACGTCCTGAGCCTCGCGAACGTACCCACCCACATCTCGCTCTCCGATGTCCACGAACACGGTGGTTACCGGGAACGCGTTCTCCGTCTTGACGGCCATGGGGCCTTGGAGGACCTCTACATCGGCGATCTGTCCGAGCGGAATCTGCACACCGCCCGGGACTGGGACGAGCACTTCCCGGATCTTCTCCGCGTCGTCGCGGAGTTCCCTCGGATACCTGACGTTGACCGAGTACCGCTCCCTTCCCTCGACCGTAATGGCCGCGTTCATCCCGCCGACGGTTGCCATGATCGCGCCGTGCACGTCGCCGACGTTGAGGCCGTAGCGGGCTGCTCGAGGTCGATCGATCCTGATGTCGATGTAGTAGCCGGAGACCCCACGCTCCGCGAACGCGCTCCGCGTGCCTGGCACCCGCTGGACGATCTTCTCCACGCGCTCGCCCAGGGCCTGTAGGGTATCGAGATCGGGACCGAAGATCTTGATCCCGACCGGAGTCCGGATCCCCGTCGCCAGCATGTCGATTCGTCCCTTGATGGGCATCGTCCAGGCGTTGGTGACACCGGGAAGGCTTACTGCTTGGTCCATCTCTCGGATGAGTTGCTGGTAGCTCATTCCGGGACGCCACTCATCCTCGGGCTTCAGTGTGACCGTCGTCTCGAACATGTTGAGCGGTGCGGGATCCGTAGCGGTCTCGGCCCGACCCGTCTTGCCGAGCACGGTCTCCACCTCCGGAAAGGAGGCCAGAACGCTGTCCTGGTACCGCATGATCTCCCGCGCCTGGGCAATCGAGACACCTGGAACGGTCGTGGGCATGTAGAGAATCGAGCCTTCCTGGAGAGGAGGCATGAACTCGCTGCCAAGACGGCGCCACGGAACCACCGTGACGGCGAGCACCAAGACGGCGGCTCCTATGACAACCAGCGGCCTGCGGGTCACGAACCGGATCACGGGCCGGTACATCCGATCCAGGATTCGGTTCAGTGGATTCTCACGCTCCGGCCGGATGCGACCGCGGATCAGGTAGCCCATCAGCACGGGCACGAGGGTGATCGACAGCGCCGCCGACCCGGCCATCGCGAAGGTCTTCGTGAACGCGAGGGGCCGGAAGAGGCGGCCCTCCTGCTGCTCCAGGGTGAAGACCGGCAGAAAGCTCACCGTGATGATGAGCAGCGAGAAGAAGAGCGCGGGACCTACCTGCTTGGCGCTTGTCGCTACGATCTCCCAGCGCGAGATGCGGCCGGCTTCGATGTCGTCGCCCGACCGCTCCAGGTGCTTGTGCATGTTCTCGATCATGACGATAGCCGCGTCGACCATCGCCCCGATCGCGATCGCGATTCCACCGAGACTCATGATGTTGGCGTTCACGCGGAGCGCCCACATCACCATGAAGGAGATGAGGATCCCCAGGGGCAGGGTGACGATGGCCACTAGAGCAGAGCGGAAGTGGAGCAGGAAGACCACAGCCACCAGGGCGACGATCAGCGACTCCTCGATCAGCTTTTCGGCCAGCGTGCGGATGGACCGCCGAATCAGATCGCTGCGATCGTACGCCGTGCGAAGGCTGACGCCCGCGGGTAGGCCTTCCTCGATCTCCGCCAGGCGTTGTTTGACGCGCTGGATGGTCGCGTAGGCATCGGCGCCGAAGCGCATGACGACGATCCCCGCCACTACCTCTCCCTGCCCATTCAGATCGGCCGCACCCCGACGCGGGGCCGGTCCCACCTGGACCGTGGCCACGTCGGCGACCCTGATCGGAGTTCCGTCTTCCGTCGCTCCAACCGTGACCTCGCGAATGTCTTGGACACCACCCAGGTATCCCAGGCCGCGAATCATGTACTCGCGGCCGCCCATCTCCAGCACGCGAGCCCCGATGTCGATGTTGTGAGCGCCGATTGCCTCGGCTACCCGTGTCACGGGTATTCCAAAAGCGCGCAGCCGCTCGGGGTGGACCTCGACCTGGTACTGCTTCTCGAAGCCACCCAGGCTCGCCACTTCGGAGACTCCCGGCACCGCCGTCAGCTGGTACCTGATATTCCAGTCCTGAAGTGTGCGAAGCTGGGAGAGATCCAGACTGTCGGATTCGAGGACATACTCGAACACCCACCCGACTCCGGTGGCGTCCGGACCCAGGGTCGGCTCCACCCCCGGCGGCAACTGGGGGCGGATACCGTTCAGGTATTCCAGCACGCGCGAACGGGCCCAGTAGATGTCCGTTCCGTCCTCGAAAATCACGTAGATGAGGCTCAGGCCGAAGAACGAGTAGCCGCGAACGACCTGGGCCCCGGGAACCTTCAGCATCTCCGTGGTGATCGGATACGTGACCTGGTCTTCGACGATCTGTGGTGCCTGCTCCCTGAAGTCGGTCTGGATGATGACCTGCACATCCGAGAGGTCCGGAATGGCATCGATCGGCGTCTCGACCATCGTCCAGACACCGATGCCAACCAGAGCAGCGCTCGCAAACAGAACCAGGAAGCGGTTCCGAAGCGACCAGTCGATGATCTTCTCAATCATGCTCGTGCTCCGCCCCGGAGGTGTTTCCGGGCACCGTCTCGTCCTCGCCTTCCCTTTCGCCCCCGGGCTCGAGAACCGAGCCATGGCCCGAGTGCTGCGTGCCCGGCATCACCCCTCCGGTGGCCGCCAGGCGAGATTCGGCATCGATGAGGAAGTTGGCGGAAGCCACGATCACGTCCCCCGCCACGAGCCCTGAGAGGATCTGAACCAGGTCGCTCGCCTGCTGGCCGAGGACCACCTCGCGAGGCTGGAGCAGGTCGCCCTCTCGCACGAAGACGAGGTTTCGCTCCCCGGTCACGAGCACCGCTTCCATCGGGATGGCAACCGCGGTCTCCGCAATCTGCGCCTCGAAGAACATCGTCGCGTACATGCCCGGCTTCAGGCTCAGATCGGAGTTCGGGAGGCTCACTCGTACCCGGTTCGTCCGGCTGGCGACGTCCAAGAACGGGTACACGAAGGACACCCGTCCCATGAGGTGCTCGCCGGGATAGGCGGATACCTCGATGTGAGCTTCTGCGCCGGGCTCGATGAGCTGAAGGTCCTGCTCGAATACATCCCCTTCGACCCAGACCTCCGACAGGTCTGCGATCCGATACAGAAGCGTTCCCGGATCGACCTTTTGTCCTTCCAGAACGTGCTTCTCAAGCACGATCCCGCCTACAGGTGAAGTGATGGCCAGGGTCTTAGTGACTTCACCCGTGCTCTCGAGCAGCTGGATCTGTTGCTCCGTGATGTCCCAGTAGGCCAAACGCCTGCGGGCTGCCTCCAGCATGAGTTGTGCGCCACGCCAAGCCTCTTCCGCAGTCTCATCGATCCGTGAGGCGAGGCGCTTCGCCGTCAGTAGCTCTTCCTGGGCCGCCACGAGCTCGGGGCTGTATAAGGTCAGTAGCGGCTGCCCTTTACGGACGGCTTCACCCGTAGTGCTCACGAAGAGGTCTTCGATGAAGCCGTCGACTTTGAGTGTCACGTCCGCAACCCTATCCTCGGCGACGACGACGCGACCTACCGTGCGGATCGTGCGTTCCAGGGAGCTCGTCCCGACGGTCAGGTAGCGCACGCCGAGCGTTTGTTCCTGCGCCTCCGTGAGGTGGACTGGCTGGCGGACCAGGGCGCCCGTGCTGTCCGCCTCGCCCTGCCCGCCTCCCGCCTGCATCAGGGCGTGTTCCTCGGGCGTCATGTCCATCGCGCTCGCAGAGTCCTCTCCACCGCCCACACACCCTGCCAGAAGCAGCGACATCGAGAATGCGACCCAGGTGGTCCGTGTGTGTCCTGTTGGAAGCCTGCTCATCGTCTGACTCCTCTGATTCCTCTTCATTGCACTACTGGCTCCACGCCCGTGAGGGCCTCGATCCCCGCCACCGATGCCTGGTACTCGGCAGCCAGGCGCACACGCTCCGTCTCGAATCGGTTCACGGTGGTCTGGTTCGAGAGAAGAGTCATGTAATCCACTTCTCCAACCCGGTATGCGGACAGAGCCGACTCCACGGCGGCCTGTGCCTGGGGGACGATCGAGGTTCGATACAGCTCGGAGAGCTCACGCGCTCGCTCGGCGGCGGCTCGTAGCTCCGACAGCTGGGCGAAGGTCTCGTTATGGAGATCGAGCTCGCGTGCTCCCTCAGCCGACTGGAATGCTTGCATCTCCCGGATCCGGGGCTTCTGCTTCGAGCCCGACCACAGAGGCAGGCTGATACCGACCTGGATCGTGGCGAGGTCTTCGTACTGCGGTCTCTGCCCGTAGCCGAGCGCAAGCATGAAGTCTGGATAGGCGCCCCTCTGCGCAGCCCGGTATCCTGCCTCGGCAGCGAGTGCTCGCTCGCGTGCCGCCCGTATCGCGGGACGGTTGATGGCCGCGATCGCCATGAGCGAATCGACGGCGGGAGGCGATGCACCCGGATTAGGAAGCTCAAGGGAAGGGACGGGCTCGGTGGCCGGCCTGCCGAGCAAACTGTTCAGACGCGCCGCCATGGCCACCCGGTTCTGCTCGACGATCGTGATGTCGGCTGTCATCTGCGCTATTGCGACCTGCGCCTGCAGAATATCTTGCTGGAGTCCCGTCCCGACCGCGTATTTGGCCGATGTAACCTCGAGGAAGTCTCTGAGGAGCTCCCGTGTCGATGCCATGATGTCGACGGCGCGGTCCATGAAGGCCAGCTGGAAGTAGACCTCCTTGACCCGGGCGAGGAGGGCGGCCTCCATTTCATCGGCGTCGAGATCTGCCGCGCGCGCGAAATGCTCCTGGCGCTCCTGTCCGAATCCCTGGTTTCCCGGCCATGGGAAGGTCTGGGACAACCCGATCCAGTTCATGGTCATCATCTGGTCCGTGCCGAAATCGTCCAGCGGACGGTTCCGGAGACCGAGCGTCAGTACGGGGTCCGGAAGGGCACCCGCCTGCGAGGCCCTCTCACCGACGGCGTCCGCCTCGTATCGCGCCGCTTGAAGCATCGGATTGGCGCGGCGGGCCTCCGCCACGACATCCGCCAGCCGGAGCGTGTCGGTGTCCTGCGCCCTCGCCTCGGGTGGCTGGAGGGCAGCGGCGAAGACTAGGGCCGCTACGTGTAGCGTTCGAGAAGAGACCACGGGGCCTCCTGTCTGTTGGTTTCCGATCTGGGCCGCCTCGAGAGATACGCCAGCGCGACGCTCGGCATGTGGAGCGCCGCGATGAGCGCTCGAGATACGGCGCTCACCGACTATGTGTTCAGGGTTCAGGCTCTTGGAGGCGGGGTGGGATTCGAGAGAGCCACCGAGTGCGGCGACCACGTCGGACCGGCCGGTGTTTGCTCGTCACGGGCGGGGTCCGGCAGGAGCTCTGCCACCGAAACGACAGCCAGGCTGCTCACACAGTGCATGGCCATCGGGCAGGTCCCGGCAGGACTTCGGTCGGACTCGGATGGTTCGGAGGGCGGGCAGCCGCAGGGCTCAGCGTCAGGCTCCGCCTCGGAGCGGGAAGCGATGAGCCATCCTGCAGAGTCGAGTCTATCGTCGACCGGGCCGCTGTGCGCTGTGCTCAGCCCACGGCTCTCTTCCGAGGCTGACATCCCCATGCACGCGCTCGGTGCTGCCCCCGCAACGAGCTGAAGCAGCAGCGCCGTTAAGACAACTTGGGCCGCGGTTTTGAGATGCCTGTGTCGAGCGTTGATGGCCATGTTCTTAAGCTGGCGCTAGCGCATGTACCGGTAGAAGAGATCCACAAGCTCTTCTCGAGCTCGCGTTGCCGATTCACCGCCCTGCTCGATGGCGTGCGTCGCGCAGTGGTCCAAATGACTCGTGAGTAGGACCTTCTCGGCAGCGCGCAGTGCCGAGTGGGCGGCTGAGATTTGCTGCATGATGTCTGGGCAGTACCGCTCTTCCTCGATCATGCGACGAACACCCTCGATCTGGCCGCGGACACGCGACAGGCGCTTGAGCAGATCTTCCTTCGTCTGCTCCGGCATGCCCATAGCATGCGGCACCTCGTCGCGTCGTCTAGCCATCTGCCCCTCGTATCGTTGCTGTGCGATGGATACTCTACCCGAGTATAGTATACGGCAACGGCGGTCACCGTCAAGCTACAGCTCGGTCTGGTGGGGCAGGCGGTCCTGCACCAGCTGCTCGCGTTCCTCGAGCGCGGCTAGATGCCCGCGCCGTGCGAGCAGCCTGCAGGAGGGCCTCAGAGCTTCGCGGGTTGACCTAACTACAACATCCGCGATCCGGGAGTCACGTTCCTCAAGTTGATGGCCTAGGTGGGCGATTCTTTTACTGTACCAGACGGATCAGGCAGCCCGATGCCAGAAGGGGCAGCCCATTTGAGCCGCCCCTGTAGGTTCGGTGGCCTTACGTGAACCGGGTGCGTTGAGAGTTGACGGGGCGGGCGAAGCCTGCGAGCAACCCCATGCCGGGCGGCGTTGGTCTCTCCTGCCCTCCCTCACCTTGACTTCGAACGTGCCGGCCGGCGTTACTGGGAGTGCCCACCCAATTCTGAGCTACGGGCGCAGGATCAGTCAGCCTGAAATCGGCAAAGGAGAACTGGATGTCCGACATGAACGGTAGCGTTGCACTGATTACAGGAGCGAGCAGCGGCATCGGAAGGGCGACTGCCGAGGCGTTCGCGGCGGAGGGCGCGAGCCTTGTGCTGGCCGCGCGGAGGCAGAACGAGCTCGACTCAATAGTTGCTGAGATCGAAGCTCAGGGAGGTAGCGCGACCGCAATCAAGACGGATGTGTCCGTAGCGACGGATGTGGAGCGGATGGTCGCTCACGCGACCGAAACGTTCGGTCGCCTCGATTTCGCAGTCAACAACGCCGGCATCGAAGGGCAGTTGGCTGGAATCACCGACTTGACCGAGGATCAATGGGACCGAGTCCTGGACATCAACCTGAAGGGCCCGTTCCTCTGCGTGAAGCACGAGGCCATGGCCATTCTCGACGGTGGACACGGGGGGGCCATCGTCAACGTCGGCTCGGTCAATTCCTTCCTCGGCTTCCCGACGGGCTCGGCATACGTCACCTCGAAGCACGGCCTCCTCGGGCTGACGACGAGTGTGTCGGCGGAGTTGGCGCCACAGGGTATCAGGGTCAACCTGGTGTGCCCGGGATTCATCGATACGCCGATGCATCATCGGGCGAGACAGATCCTCGGCGATGAGATATACGATCAGGCGTTGCTCCCAAATGTCCATCTGCGGCGCGTGGGCCGCCCGGAGGAAATCGCTCAATCCATCGTCTTCTTATGCTCGGATGAGGCCAGTTACATCACTGGCACGACATTAACGCCGGATGGCGGATACACGCTGACGATTTGAGGCCGCGTGTGATAGAAGCCCGGCTGCGTCTCACACAGTAGGGCCGGTCCAGATAACGGGGACGCGTCAGAGATCAGTGATAGAGTCAGTGTCGGTGACACTGTTACGTTGACGGGAAGAACGGCCCTGCCGTAACTGTCGACAGGACCGTCTTTTACTCAATCGGGGCGGCGAGATTCGCTGTCGAGGCGCGAAGCGCCGAGTCATTGAGCACGCGGAGCGTGCGAACAACCCGCGACCGCCTGAACCCCATGCCGATCCGGGGCGCTGACTGGCGCTCGTGAGCGCTGATTCACGGCTGGGTTCGGGCAGGTTGCGCTCGTGAGCAGCAGCCAGCGTCCGTGGGCGTTGGCACTGTTGTTGGCACTGTTCGGGACCGAAATATCTCGGATCAGTTCGTCGTCTCCAGCTCGGCGAGCAGGGCCTTGGCCTCGATCAAATCTGCCGTATCGAAGCCTTCGGTGAACCAGCCATAGATCTCACCGAGCATCACTCGGGCTTCGTCGGTACGGCCCTGGCTCCGGAGGAGGCGGGCGAGACTCGTGGTTGCCCGCAGCTCATCGGACTTGTCCTCCTGGTCTCGTGCGACCTCGATGGCCTGGCGGAAGGCAGCTTCCGCTCCGATCGGATCTGGATCATCGAGGGCCAGCATGAGCTCGCCCCGGGTCCAGTGGATCTCAGAGTCGTGCCAGAGTTCATCGACGGTTTCTGTTGTGGACCGGGCATCCTCCAGAAGCCGCAAACCTTCATCCGCCCGACCCCCGATCTGGAGCGCCTGAGCCAGAAGTGCTGAGAAGTAGCCAAACCCGGCCTGCGTACCCGTCTCCAAATAGTCAGAGAGTCCCTTTCGGATCGATTTTATTCCATCCTCGACTTCGCCCTGATGAGCCTGACACCACCCGAGATGGATCAGAGCCAAGGGTTCCCAGAGGCCCTGCTGCCCCAGCTCAGCGGAGACCCTCCTGAGCTCCTCGCACTGCTCCTGTGCGAGGCGGGTGTCTCGAAGCCACACGTGGATCTCAATGTCGGTGAAGAGCACAGAGGGCTGAGTGATCGGCACTTCAGCCTCGCGGGCTAGAGCCAGCGCTTGGAGACTGCGGCTGCGTGCCTGGTCCGGGTAACCCAGCGTGCATAGAGCCAGCGCAATCATTCCCTGCGCTAGAGACCCGACGTCCAACCCGCCGTAGACGAGCTCCACCCGGTGCTGTCCGGGGTCATAGAGCGATATCAGCTCCTCGTAGCACGTCAATGATCTTCGGAGCTCGCCTCGCACCCACGCGTTACGCCCAACGAAATCGAGGGCGGCGACCAGCAGTCCCGTGTCGCCTTCGCTGCGGGCTAGGGAGAGACATTGCTCAGCCAACACGCGTCCCTGTCGGTTGTCACCCGCGAGGTGACCTCGGATGGTGTACAGCCCCGCCAGGGCCCAGAACCTCTGACGATGGCTGCCGAGCCGCTCTGCCAACTCGTGCGCGCGGGCGAACGCCTCCTCACGGTCAGTAAGAGGGGCACCTGCGTAATTGCGAGCCCACCCGAGCGCCATTTGCAGGTCGAGTTCGCGTTGGTCCCGCTCCGGAGTGACGGGAAGTGTCATGAGGAGTTCCATCGCTGAGCCGAAGTGGACCAGCGCCTCTCGATTCGCGCCCGCCCCCACCGCCCACTTTCCGGCCCGGTACAGGTATGTCGCCGCTTTGTCCGGCATGCCCGCCTCTTTGAAATGGCGGGCCAGCGAAAGGGCGATCTGATCCTTCATCTCGCCGTAGAGCGTCTCGAGCGCGACCCCGAGTCGCTCGTGGAGATGTGAGCGCTCGATCTCGTCCAATCGATCGTAGAGATATCGCTGAAATAGGATGTGCCGGAAGCGGTACACCGACGCCCGGCGTCCGTCTACCCGGTGGATACCGTGCGCCTGCACCAGGTAGTGCCGCTTCTCCAGCTCACTGCTCACGCCCGACAGCAGATCGTGCGCGGGGAGGTCCAGCGCATCTGCCACCGCCTCCAGCGTGAACCGCTCTCCTTCGACGCTCCCCACCGACAGCACGCGCCGCAGCGGCTGGGGCACGCGGGAAATGCGTTCGTTGATCACCGCCTCGACTCTGGCCGGTACCAGGCTCCAGTCCAGGGTCGGGCCCACCGTCCACCGGCCGGCATCGTCCGGCACCAGCACACCACCATCGCGCATGCTCCGCAGCAGCTCGACGGTGAACAGCGCGTGGCCCCGAGTCAAGCCGAACAGGGTGTCACTGAAGTCGGGTCCCAGGGCATTGGGCTCGGCGTCAAGCAGGGCGTCAACGAAGGCTCTGTCCTCCTGCTCGGCCAGTGGCACCTCGGTATCACCGTACCGTCGCGCGAGCTCGTTGATGACGGGCTCCAACGGATGCCGCCCGCCGCTCCTTCCCAGCGCCACCTCAGAGGGCCGGAAAAGCCCCAGGATCAGGATTCGACTTCCGTGTACGTGCAGGCCGAGCTGGAGAAGCAAATCGAGCGAGCCTCCGTCGGCCCACTGCAGATCGTCGAGCACTAAGAGGACAGGTCGTTCTCTGGCCACGGACTCAAGTACCCGTCCGTACTGGCCGAAGAGGGCGGCCTGTACCGGCAATGTCTCCGGCACCTCGCCCCTCGACTCTGCGAGCCGCGACAGCCTTGCTCGCCAGGCGTGTTCTTCTGCTCCATAGATCGAAGCGCGATTGAGAAGCGCCGGTGCAGAGACGAAAGAGCCTACCAGGTCCGGCCCCTCATCCACGAGTGCGGTGGCGGTAACGGGAAGCAGGTTCCACAACCGTGCCGCCTGGTCGGGCGAGATAGAGCCGGCGGCCAAAGGGGACTCTACATCTCCGGTGAGGAGACCGAGAATCTCTCGAAACACGTGGTAGGGATCGCCCACGCCAGTGTGGGCGTTGCCGTTGCCGGTGGCGACGACCAAGTCCGCTCTGGCTCGCATCGCTCGACGACAGAACTCTTCTACGAGGACGGATTTGCCGGTGCCTGCCTCACCGGAGATGAAGCCCACACGCCCCCGTCCGCCGACAGCGGCTTGCAGCTGATCGTTCAGCGCGTCGATCTCCTCATCGCGCGAGACAAATCCGAACGGCATTCGCTCGACCGGTGGGCGTACTCCGCGATGGGCGAAAGGAAGGCGGCGAATCGCCGGCCCGCGCTCCAGTCGTGCCGAGTCTACGGCGGACTCGGGCGCCGTCTTCAGCCGTTCAGCGAGCTCTCGTATCTCGGGCGACGGCTCGAGGTCCAGCTCTTCACGCAGGTAGCTTTCGTGCTCGCGGGCGAATTCAACGGCGTTCGCCACATCACCCGCGCCAGCCAGCGCACGCATCAGGCGAAGCGCAACACGCGAGTTCGCCGGATCATGTCGGCTCAACCGGCGCCACGACTCCACTGCCCGCACGAGGTCTCCCCCAGCCTCAGCACGCTCCGCCAATGACTCAAGAGCCCGTTCCAGCTCCAGCTCGATCCCCGAGCGCTCGTAGTCGACCCAACTCTCAAACTCGCGGGAGGCACCGGAGAGGTGGAATCCGTCGAGGAAGGGTCCCCGGTACAGCCCGACTGCAGTTTCGAGATCATCTCGGGCCAGAGCCGCCTTGAAGTCCTCGACGTCCACGTGAACGACGGCTGGGTTCAGGCGCACCATCTGGCCCTCGCTGGTGATTGCGTCCTCACGGAGTGCTTTGCGCACGCGGTAGACAGCATCGGAGAGGAGGTGACGGGCTGCTCGTCCAGGTCGGTCAGGCCACAGGAGCCCCGTGAGCTTATCGCGACTGAGACCACTGCTTCCGACCGACCCCAGTAGCGCCAGGAGTGCTAGACGCCGTCGGGGCACGACGCGGCCCGACATCGGGCCCGAGGGGCCCTCGAGCATGAGGCTGCCGAGAAGCCTCAGAGAATAGATGCCGCCAAGGGAAGGCGATCGGGCCAGCATCCGATCCATAGACGACTACCAGTCGATAGGCCCCGAACAATGTAAGTCAGGCGCCGATGTTCTTGCCAACTAGGCCGTCCTGCGGTGTGTAAGTCCTCACATGCGCGCCACCGGTTGGGCCCTTAATCGGGCTAGTAACCGGGCAGGCAGTGCGAGGACCCCGCGCCATCTCTGATGGCGTCCTGCCGTAGTCAGGCCGCCCAAGACAGGAGGTGTCTCATGCGCTGGCGCATCTCGTTCTCCGTTGTGCTCGCCGCGTTCGTGGCCGTGAGCTGCGAGCAGCAACCCGTTGAACCGCTGCCCGATGCCGTCGTCGCGGCTCCGACCTTCGACTTCACTAACGGCCCATCCAACTCGGGACCGTTCGTCGCGCGATACCCCGACGGATTCGTGGGCGGCTGGACTGTCTTTGGCGAAGAGCTGTGGGCGTTTCTTTACTCCTGGGACGGCGAAACTTGCGAAGTCCTGACAGACCTGGAGCTTGTACCCCTCCTCGAGATCTCGAATCCTTCCGGGGATGACCTTTACATGCAGACGTGGAAAGGTGACGTAAACGTCCTGGTGGGCACGTATCCGCCCGTTTGCGCGAACGTCGTCGCCTATGGTATGGCCCACTTGGTGAACAACGACAATGACGTGCTCGCCTGGCTTGAGGGCAGAGACAGAAACCGCGTCAACTCCTTTGGATTCAGGGCGACCGGAAGACTCAACGTAACAGACGGCTCAACGGCACAGCTCCTCGCCCTGTACAGGCTGGTATGGACAGGCTATCCGGATGAAGAATACATCAACACTGTCGAGAAGGTGCAGCTGAAGTAAGCCTCACATACTCTCCGGCGAGTCAAGCCGTACCCCCCACGACGTGACCCGTCGTACCTGCTGCCGGAGGTGCATTATGCGTAAGCTTGCCTTACTTCCGCTTCTCACGCTCGCGCTCGCCTGCGACGACGCCACCGTCTTCCAGCCAGATGAGGACGTGGCGTTCTCTGCGGCCAGCGCTCCATGGTTGGTGCTCACCTGGCAAGAGACCTTCGATCAGCAATACGCCGCAGAGGTGTCGGTCACTAAGAGTGGAATCATGCAGATTAGAGGCATTGACAACGGCTTCTTCGTGACGGGTGGTCTGGTCGGCTACAGTCACGTCTATGGCAGGGCCATGATCGACACCCGTACCGGCAAAGGTGAGGCGTCTGGGAGCTCCCATTATGACCTCACCGGGCCCGGAGTTGGAACGCTCGAGTGCACATGGCAGTCAAAGCTCTACGACTTTCCGGTCGTCGTCCAGTATGGACAGTCCTCTTGCAAAGGGACGGGGTACTTCGAGGGCTGGAAGGTGAAGGGGACGACGAACAACGAGAGCAACCCGGGTGGCAGCATCTACGATGCCACCGCAGAGGTTCGGTAGTAGTGAGTCGAGTGAAAGCGGCAGGGGCGGCTTCACCGGGGCCGCCCCTTTCGGTCGAGTGGCTTCGGCAGAGCTACGCCTGCTCCCTGACCCCCGACCCCGGCGTCACCAGATTATCTGGTTGTCCGTTTCCTCGTCTTCGACGATCTCATCCATCTCTTGAACGTTGATGATGTTGCCGCTGGTGGAAGGGCCGAGATAGTAACTGGGCACTCTCGTGAGGCGCGCCCGCAGTCCCTCAGAACCCGACAGCGCCTGTCCGCCGGTCAGTTGTAATCCAGTTGGCTCAGCGTGGTGGTAGCACGTCAGCCGGCGCTCGTGGGCGCCAGTTTATGCCGGTTTCCGGGTCGGTCGCGCGCGTCAGCAGCAGCCGGTGTCAGCGGGCGTTGACACTGACGCTGGCACTGTTGCTGCCACTGTTTACACAGAGCGGCGCTGCTTGCCCTGGCCAGCCTGGCAGCCTCCTACGCACCCGCGCGGCGGGCGCTGCGCGCCGAGCCGATGGTCGAGCTGCGACTCAGGCCGCGCTAGAAGCCGGCCTTATTCCTCGACCCGAAGCTGGACGTAGTCGTCGTCGACGCTGGAACACGGACAGAACTCGAGGCGATAGCGTATCTCGGCTCCCAGGCGCTCTAGGACGTTGGTAGGACTCAGCCCTCGCACGCTGACCATCGGATCGGAGCAGCTGCCCGAATACTCCCCATCCTCGGTAGCCTCAATCTGGACGTTGAAGATCATGGCGCTCGTCTTCCCCCCGTAGCTCCGTGGGGTACCTGGCCCGGCCCACCGCACCTAACCGCCGACGCGGTACATCTCGACCTTCGGCCATCGGACGGTCTCGGAGCTGCGAATCTCGGAGTAGCGATCCTCCCTGGTCATCCAGGTGGCGCGGAGGAACTCGGAGATCTCCTCGTCGCACCTACCCTGGCGAAGCAGAGCACGGAAGTCATGGCCCACCGCGGCGAAGAGGCAGGTGTACAAGATACCCTCCGCCGAAAGACGGGCGCGCGTGCAGTCGCCGCAGAAGGGCTCGGTGACCGAGGCGATCACGCCCAGCTCGCCCCCGCCGTCCTTGTACCGGTACCGCCGCGCGACCTCGCCCCGGTAGTTCGGATCAACCGGCTCGAGCGGCATTTCGGCATCAACCATCTCGAGGATCTCCGCGGCAGAAACGACGTCGTCCAGTCTCCAGCCGTTGGTGTTACCGACGTCCATGTATTCTATGAAACGGAGGATGATGTCCGTGCCGCGAAAATAGCGTGCCATGTCAAGCACGCTGTCTTTGTTCGCCCCCCGCTTGACGACCATGTTGATCTTGATCGGAGAAAAGCCTGCCGCCCTAGCCGCTTCGATACCCTCCAGCACCCGCTCGACCGGGACACCGACGTCGTTCACAGCCCTGAATACTGCATCGTCCAGGGAGTCGAGGCTTACGGTTACACGCTGTAGGCCAGCGCTCCTGAGCGCGCGAGCCTTCCTGGCTAGGAGCGAGCCGTTCGTGGTGAGGGTTAGATCCCTCAGGCCGTCGAGCCCCGCGATCATCGCGATCAGCCGCTCCACGTCCCGACGCAGCAGCGGCTCACCGCCCGTAATCCTGATCTTTCGAACACCGTGGTCGATGAAGATCCTGGCGAGGCGGGTGATCTCTTCGAACGTCAGCAGGAGTCTGCGGTCAAGAAACCGGTAGTCCCGCCCGAACACCTCCCTCGGCATGCAGTATGTGCAGCGGAGATTGCAGCGGTCCGTGACCGAAACCCGGAGATCCCGGAGCCGCCGGTCAAGTGTATCGCTGACGTCGGGCGGCGGGACCCCGGAGGCTAGACGAGGCGGCTCGCTCCGACGAGGAGCTGGGCCCGGCTCCTGCCAAGCGTCATTTGGCCGGCGAGAAGTACGGATCGGTACCTGCCGCGTGGTTGGTGACATCGACGATTCTTTCGACGTCCGGCACCGCCTCCATGAGAATCTGCCGGATCCCCTGGGCCAGCGTGGCAGCGGCCATGCCACAGCCCTGACAGCCACCGTGCATCTCCAGGTAGACCGCCCGGCCCCGAACGTCCACGAGGCTCACACTGCCGCCGTGAACCGCGATGGCCGGGTTAATCTGCATATCGATCGCCTGCCGAACGCGGTCCGCCAGTGGTCCTTCGACGGGTTCCTCCCCGATGGGCTTGATGTTGGGATTCTCGATCTTGAAGCCCCCACCCTGGACGTTCTCGATCCAATCCACCTTGGCGCCCTGGAGGAGCTCGGCGCTCTGAGAATCGACCACGACCTGGAAGTCCATAAGGTCTAGGATCCGGTCATCGTCCTCCCGCCCAGACCGCTCAATGAGAGAGAGGTCGTACCGGGGGGCCAGGGGGCTCGAGTCCAGCAGCCGGATCCGCACTGCCAGCTCCTCGTTTTCCAGCTCGAGGAAGGAGACTACGTGCTTCCTGGCTTCATCGGTGAAGGTGATCATGATCTATCCATTCCCGGCATGGAATCCCTCAATCGCCAAGTCCGATAGCGCGGAAGTCGACGCAAATCTGCCGGATCTCCTCCCCACTCAGGCTCTCGCCTGCGAGGCGGCACAAGTACTGAACGCGCTCGGGAGAGCCGATGTCCCGCTTGAGATAACGACAGGAGGGACAAGTGCCGAACCGTCGTCTTCCGCGCCGCTCGGCGAGTTCGCCTAACACCCGTGCGAGGTTGGAGGCAAGGTCGGACCGCGCCCGTGCGGACAAGACGCCCGCAGCCAGCGCCAGATCTTCCAGCGGATCGTGGGCGAGAACCACCAACGCCTTGTCTGTCACATCGAGGCGCGCACTCCGACCATCCCGTTTCGACCGGTGTCGGACAAGATAGTCGCGTCTCACCAGCCCTTTCACGGTCTGTGAGGCCGTCCCCCGGGTGGTCGAATGGTACTCTGCGAACGCGGAGACAGTGCGCGAGAACCGGTTTGCACGCGCGAAGAAACGAAGCGCCGTCCACTGGGCCGGCGTCAGTCCTTCCCTGCTGCCAAAGCTGTAGGCAAGGCGACCGATCTGCCCCATAAGCTCGGCTACTTCACGCCTGCCTGCCTTTCGCTCGCTCATGGCCCAATTGTATGGATTCGATACTATCTTGACAAGGCAAACGGGGAACTGGTAGTTTGATATCGAAACTATTTTCTCCTCTGAGGGCGAGTACGATGCC
>JBDGYE010000033.1:0-26212 GCA_039584255.1 Gemmatimonadota bacterium | reverse complement strand
GAAGCTATGGCGGTTCGATCCCAGCCGCCCTCTTGCGCACAAATGCCGTCACGATCACCTCCTCCTGCATAGGACCTCTGCCCCAGCGCCCGGTTCACGCCGGGCGCTTCGCTTGCTCGCACGGCGGCGGGTGGGACGGCTGAAACCGTGCGGCCGGACGCGATGGGAAGGATGGGAACCTTCTCCCATGGGACAGGTGGCAGGTCGCTTCGGACAGGTCCAGCTCGCGCGCGGCAGGACTCGTCTTGCAGGGGCGTGGCCCCGGCGCGGTGGGCAACGGCCCGAATGACCGACGCAAGGGTACATAACGGATGGTAGGCAGGCCGACTCGTTCTTTTCGTCCGGGACACAGACTCGGCGGGAAAGATATGTTCTTCGACTCTCAAGCTCTCGAGTCGTTCGACCAGTACCTCCAGGACGTGGAGCGGTATCCGCTCATCGAGGACCCGCAGGAGGAGCGGGAGATCGCTCGCCGTGCGCGTGCGGGCGATCGGCCGGCCGCGGAGCGCCTGGTCACGGCGAACCTGCGCTTCGTGATCTCGTATGTGAAGAAGTACCAGGGAAGGGGCCTCAACCTGGCGGAGCTCGTCTGCATTGGGAACGAGGGGCTGCTCAAGGCGGTCAAGAAGTTCGATCCAGACAGGGGCGTGAAGTTCATCTCCTACGCCGTGTGGTGGATCCGGCAGACCGTCCTGCAGGCCCTGGCGGAGCAGACGCGCGCGGTTCGCATCCCGCTGAACCAGAACTCCAATCTGGTCAAGATGTCGCGAACCGAGACGGCCCTGACGCAGAAGCTGGGACGATCGCCCGCGGACTGGGAGATCGCCAACGAGGTGCAGGAGCCGGTCGAGACGGTCCGGGCGCTTCGCCGGGTCGCTTCGGCCGAGCTGAGCCTTGATGCGCCGCTGGACAAGTCCGACCGCGACAGCGCTTCCTTCGGAGACCGATTCTCGGGAGCGCACGAGGCGGATATCGAGGTCGATGTCGAGTCCCAGGCGCGGCGTGAGTTTCTCGAGAAGTTGTTCGACAAGTACCTTACCCAGCGCGAGCGGAAGATTCTGGTCCTGTACTACGGGCTGGACGACGGCGAGGAGATGACGCTCGAGCAGATCGGGTCGCTCCTTGGTGTCACCAGGGAGCGCATTCGTCAGATCCGCAACCGGGCTTTCGACAAGCTGCGGAACTCCCAGCACAGGGAGGTGCTTGAAGGGTTCTGGATTGCTTCCGCCTGAGACGCACACACACGCCGGGGGCTTTCGTTCCCCCAAATAACACCACGGCATGTTGGAATACCCCTGACGCACTAACCCTGTTCGGAATCAGTCAGGCGCTTCGCTTTGCTCGCACGGCGGCGGGCGGGCTGCTATACTCTCGGCGAGGCTGCAAACCGCATAATCAAGAGACGTTCCTGCCGGACCCCCTCCTGGTAGTCGTGTTCCCTCGTTCCAGGAGGTGTCGTATGAACACCCGGTCCGCGACGCTGGCCCTCGTGTGTCTGCTAGTGCTTGCCGCTCCGTGCCTGCCGCAAGAGCCGAGCACTGCCCAGGCTGAACAGCTGCTCGCTGGTTTTCAGGAGATATGGTCCTCTGGGGATGTGTCATTGGTTGACTCAATCTTCGCGGAAGACGGCGTCTACGAAGACGTTCCCTTTCAAAGTATGAGTAGCGGCAGAGAAGAGATTAGGGCGTCTATCGAGGCGTTCTTCAGTTGGGCGCCTGACACTAAGGTCGAGTGGGGCGAGAGCCTCGTGACTCCCGACCGAGCGGCCGTCCAGTGGGTCTGGAGCGGCACACAGACGGGTGCCATTCCGGATTTGATGCCAGCCACGGGTAAGAGCTTTTCCGTTCGGGGCATGAGCATCCTTCACTTCCGCGATGGAAAGATCTCCCTTAACAGGGACTACTACGACGGCGGTGGGTTACTGGACCAACTTGGCGTCGAGTTCCAGTTCCCGTCAGAACCAGAGGGCCAATAAGGTTCGCCTTCTTGGGAGCGCCCGGTTCACGCCGGGCGCTTTCGCTTGCTGGCTCGCCAGAGGCCGCTCGAATAATGGAGAGGTGAGCCACAGCTAACACTCGGGCTTAGATTGAGACTTGTCTTCCCCCTCGCCAGACGTGGCGTCGGTATCAGGGGGTTGCATAATGAGCACACGACTGTTCCTGCCTCTTCTCACTTGGGTTCTGCTTCCTACGGCGCTTCCTGCCCAGGCTCCTCTGAAGGACGGAGACCGGGTCCGAGTTACGGCCTTGCCCCCACAGCCGGACAAAGTCGTTGGCGCTGTCGTGGATTGGAGAAGCGGGTACCTGAACGTGGAAGTTGAAGAACCAGACAGCTTGCTTGGCACGCAGGCGAGGATTCCCCTTGAATTGCTTGCCCGGCTTGAGGTCAACCGCGGACACAAACGTCGTACCCTCGTGGGCGCTGGAATAGGGTAGTGTCATCATCTGGGGCTCAGCCAAAGAGGCAGACGATACGAGCGTCTGCAATCCGTACGTCTGGGCAGCCTCCGCAGGGCTGGGGACTCCCTTGGGCGCTGGCATAGGCTGCATGGTGAGAGTAGAGCGATGGGTCGAGGTGCCGGTCGCTGACCTCGAACTGGCCATCACGGCACACGGGCAAGGACACCTGGCGCTTCGAGTGTCATTCCCCGCTAGGTGATGTAGGCGTCCCAGCGCCCGGTTGTTAGCACGCTCCGCGTGCTCAATGTCTCGCCACTCCCTGCCTCGACGACACGCCGGGCGCTTCGCCTAAGACGTGACTGCAGACGGCCTTATGCCCTGAAACACAAGTGATCGCACCCTGCGCACGACCACTAACCAACACATCCGCAAACACTTACCGCTTACGCCAGGAATATTCCGTGAATATTCTTGAACACTCGGTGAGTACGCGTGTGGGTAGGTTCACGTCCATGCACGCGCACCCCCACATGGGGGGGCTCCACCCTCTTCTTCTGAGTGCGTCTGAGAGCAGCGGAGCAGCGCTTGAGAGCGTGCCTAGGAGTCGAGCGCGTCTAGTCTTTCCCCGAGCGTGTCGCGGTGGTTCTCGACCCTGTACTCGACCACTTCGCTTCGGTGTCGGACCGTGCCCAGGTGGCCGTACACGCGCTCAACCAGTGCCGTACCACCGTGGCCTAGCTCCTTGGCGACGGTGAAGGGAGAGATCGGGGCACCGTGGTCGAGGGTCTGAAGCCGAGCAGCGCAGTAGGTGTGCCGGAACATCTTGGTCCGAATCTCGCCCACCTTCCAGCCAGCACGAACGGCAATCGCGTCCAGCGCCTTCCGCATGTCGTGGATCATCCCGCCCGTCCGTGGCGAGGGAAACAGGAGACCCTCGGGCATCGGCTCGTCACGGTCAAACACGTGGGTTCGCAGGATCTCCTCAAGCTGCGGGAAGAGGGGCACAACGCGCCTGGAAGCCTTGGTCTTGAGAGTGCGCCAGCGGTTGGGCCGGAAGGTCACCGTGCGCCTGTCGAACGACACGTCCGACACCTCCAGTCCTAGCACCTCTCGCTTCCGTCCGCCTGTGAGCAAGAACCCAGCGAGCAGCGGATACATGAGCGGGATTGGGTCCCGCTTCTGCGGAACGTGCCGGTGAGCGGCTGCAAGCAGTAGTGCGGCCTCGTGGACCTCCAACCAGTCGGCCTCAGCGTGGCCTCCTCGGGGCTTGTCTATGAGGCTGGCAACAGGGTTATGACCCGTTGGCACGACGCCCTCGCTCTGTGCGCGTTTGTAGAGGTTGCTGAGCGCGTTGAGGTGGTGGCGCACGGTCCCGGGGCTCAGTGTCCCGCCACGAGGGCTCGGAGTCGCCTGCAGCCAGTTCGCGAAGCCCTGCACATCTTTGACGGTGATGGAGGCCAGGTCCCGGCCTCCACCGAAGAACGCCACTGCCTGCCTCAGGCGGTGCTCGCTCTCCTGGAGCCACTTGTCGGTGAAGCGGCCAGACTTGGCCTTCTGGACCAGGTGGTGGCTGGCGTAGTCGGCGAGTGCTGCCTGATCCTCAACACCTAGCAACGCTCGATTCCGGCGGCGTTCTTGGAGGGCCTTCAGGCGGTCGGCAAGGAGCGTCTCCGCGACAGTCTGGTCCCTCGTCGCCGCACGCTCGCCCGGCGCGACCAGGGGCTCCCGTTTGCCACCTACGTCAGCGAATGCTCTAAGGTCAGCCCACCACCGATCACCGCGCCGGAACAGCCGTGACTTCGTGCCGTTGCGTGCCATCTCCAACCTCCCCAAGGCATCGGGAATCGAGCACAAACGACACAATTAATGTCACATCGTGCCGCCCGTTGCGCAAGGGCAAGACAAAAGCCGCCCCGTAATCAACGAAGCGGCTTGCTGTTACTCAGTGCGCCCGACAGGATTCGAACCTGTGACCTTCGGCTCCGGAGGCCGACGCTCTATCCAGACTGAGCTACGAGCGCGTGTCTGTCAGTGCGCCGCGAAGGAATCGAACCTTCAACCTACTGGTTAAGAGCCAGTTGCTCTGCCGATTGAGCTAGCGGCGCGTCTTCCCGTGGGCCAGATGGATCCGGCGAAGTGGAGCCGACGGGATTCGAACCCGTGACCTCTTGAATGCCATTCAAGCGCTCTCCCAACTGAGCTACGGCCCCATGCTCTCGAAGCTCGACCGCCCGGGTACACCCCGCTCTCGGCCGGCCACTCACGCCCCCAAGGGGAATCGAACCCCTATCTCCACCTTGAAAGAGTGGTGTCCTGGCCGTTAGACGATGGGGGCCCGGACGATCGCCGTGCGACCGCTCGGTTGCCCGGCATGGCCGTCTCATGTGCCCAAACCGGCGGAGGCGACGTCTCGTAGCTGACCCCTCCGACTCGGTTCCAACGCGCCCGGCAGGACTCGAACCTGCGACCCCCGGCTTAGAAGGCCGGTGCTCTGTCCAGCTGAGCTACGGGCGCCCGATTTGGGCGCGGCGCAAGCGCCGTCCGCAAGACTCCGCCCGACCCGATCCGCGTCCTGTGAAAGGAGCTCGCGGCGGGGATTGAACCCGCGACCTCATCCTTACCAAGGATGCGCTCTACCACTGAGCTACGCGAGCCGGTACCGGTCCGGGCGAACAGGGGCGGAGGGACTCGAACCCCCAACCGCCGGTTTTGGAGACCGGTGCTCTGCCAGTTGAGCTACGCCCCTATCGGCTACGGCATGGCTGGGGACGGATTCGAACCGCCGACACCCGCGTTTTCAGCGCGGTGCTCTACCACCTGAGCTACCCAGCCCCGCTGCGAGCTCCGGGGGGGGGATTCGAACCCCCGACCTAGTGGTTAACAGCCACCCGCTCTGGCCACTGAGCTACCCCGGAATATAGCTGCCGAGCACGTCCCGGCCGTCCGGCACTCTGCCCGACGACCCACAGGCACACTCCCTGTTTTCAAACAACCGGACCCAATTAAAAGGCCCCGCCTGGCTCTGCCAGTGAAACGGGGCACGGGACCCGACTAGTAGCGGGGGCAGGATTCCTGCGAAGCCCTCTGCAGGCGAGCCTGCCGAGGCACCTGCGACCATCGGCTCACAAGCCTGACGTGCTGTCAGGCTGCTCCGCCCCGCATCGCGGCCACGATGCTACGCCCGCTGCGGGCCTGTGTCAAGGCGAAATCCGTGCCAGAACGGGCGCTTGCCGCTCCTCCCGACCGTGCCTAGTCTCGACCCATGACCGTCGCCGACCCCCTGCCTGCCGAAGCCATCTCCGCCCTGCGTCGCCTGACGGGCCCGGAGGGCGTCATCGTGGATCCGGACCGGCTCATCGCCTACGAGGCCGACGCCCTCACCACCTCCAGGGGAACGCCGCTCGCGGTGGTGTTCCCGCGGACGATCGATGAGATCCAGGGCGTCGTGCGGGCGCTGCACGAGTCGGGGCTTCCCTTCGTACCCCGTGGAGCGGGGACGGGTCTGGCGGGAGGCGCGGTGGCCCACGCAGCGGTCCTGGTCTGCACAGCCGGCATGACGAAGATCGTCTCCGTGGATCCCGAGGCGTGGATCGCGGTCGTCGAGCCGGGGGTGCTGACCGCCGACATCTCCGAGGCGGCGGCCCGACTCGGTCTCCGCTACCTGCCCGATCCCGCCAGTGCCGCTGCCTGCACGATCGGCGGCAACATCGCCACGGACTCGGGCGGCCCGCATTGCCTCAAGCACGGGGTGACGAGCGACCACGTAGCCGGGCTGGAGGTGGTACTCCCGGACGGCGAACGGGTCAGTCTGACGCGCGGGGAGGGCGGAGGTCTGGACCTGGCCGGCCTGTTCATCGGCTCAGAGGGAACGCTGGGGCTCGCCGGCAGGATCGAACTCCGGCTCACGCCGGTGGCCGCGGCGGTGCAGGCGTTACTCGCCCTCTTCGACGACCTGAGATCAGCGGGCGGGGCGGTGTCGGCCGTCCTCGCCGAGGGGATCCTACCCGTTGCCCTCGAGCTCATCGACCGCCAGACGATCGCCGTGGTCGAGGCCTCGGCGTACGCGGCCGGTCTGCCCCTGGACACGGCGGCCGCCCTCGTGGTCGAGTGCGAGGGAGAGCCGGAGGAGGTGGAAGCCGACCTGGGAGCGGTGGAGGAGGTTCTCCGACGCCACGGTGCCCGTGAGGTACGGCGGGCCCGCGACGAGGCGGAGCGCCTGGCCATCTGGCAGGCGCGCAAGAAGGCCTACGGCGCCTTGGGGCGGCTGGCACCGGACGTACTGGTGCAGGACGCTGTGGTGCCCCGCACGGCGCTGGCGGGGCTCTTGCCCGCGATCGAGGAGGTGGCCCGCCTCCATGACCTCCGCCTGGCGAGCTTCTTCCACGCCGGCGACGGCAACCTCCACCCGAACCTGCTGTTCGATGCCCGGGACCAGGAGCAAGTGGCGAGGGTCGAGGCCGCCAGCCGGGAGATCATGCACCTCTGCGTCGAGGCCGGTGGCACGATCACCGGCGAGCACGGGATCGGCCGAGACAAGATCGGCTACATGGAGCTGATCTTCGGCCCGGGCGAGCTCGCGGCGCAGCGACGCCTAAAGGCCGCCCTCGATCCGGCGGGCCTCTGCAACGCGGACAAGATGCTTCCTCCCGTCGAGGCCGAGCCGATGCCAGTGGCAACGAGCCCGGGCGCGGCCGGCCACGGAGCGGAGGCCAGGGTCCCCTTCGAGCCGAGCGGCGCGGAAGAGCTGGCGCTGTGGCTCCGGGATCGTCCGCTCGACGCCGCACCGATCATTACCGGCCGGTCCCTCTCAGGCGAACCGGTCCTCGCGGGCCCGGCCGTGAGCCTGGCCCGGCTCGACCACCTGGTGGACTACCGCCCGAACGACCTCACGATCACCGTCGGTGCCGGAACGCGGCTGACGAGCCTCCAGGAGATCGCCGCTCGGGAAGGCCAATGGCTGCCCGTGGAGAGCTCCGGGATGCTCCGCTCGGCCGGCGGCCTGGTGGCAGCAGCGCCACCCGGCGCATTCGACGCTTCGTTCGGCCCTGTGCGCAGGCAGTTGCTGGCCTGCCAGATCGTCTCGAGCCAGGGAGAGGTACTCCGGTGGGGCCGGCCGGTCGTCAAGAACGTGGCCGGCTACGGCCTGTGCCGGCTGGTGTGCGGAAGCCGGGGACGGCTCGGGGTGCTCACGGAAGTCACGTTCCGGCTCTGGCCGCGGCCTGCGGTGCGGCGGACGTTCGGGCTCGAGCACCCCAACGGGACAGCGGCGGTGGCGGACGAGCTGGCCGCGGCGGTTCAACCGCAGCTCGACTCCGGCGTCTGGCGCTGGACCGGCGAAGGCGCTGACGTGCTCACGGTGAGTCTCGTCGGCAGTGCCGCTTCCGTGGAGGCCCGGCTGCGGCGGCTCCGAGAGTGGGCGGGAGAGCGCGGCGCCACGCTCTCGGAGGCGGCCCCGGGTTCGGATTCGGCGTTCGGGCCAGATCCTGTTCCGAGACCGCTCACCTCGGCCACCTTCCGTGTCAGCGCGGGGCGCCACTATCTTTCCACGGTGCTGCTGCGGCTTCGGGAGAAGCTGGGAGATGAGCTGGTGGGCTTCGAGGCCTATCCCACGGTGGGTGCCGCACTCGTGGAGCTGGACCGGGGCGAGGCGGCGGCCCGGCGCCCGGCGCCCGGATGGCTGTCGAACGAAGGCGATGCCACCCTGGCGGTGGAGCGCGGAAGCCCCTCGGAGCACGCGGTGGTGGAGGCGCGCCGCGGCGTGGCGGAAGTAGCGTTGGAGGGTCGGGTGGAACGGGCGCTGGCCGGGTGGCCGCGTCATTGGTTGGGAGATTACATATAGCGTGTCGATGACCGGAAAGAGCGTCTGTTCGAGTCCACTGGGGAGAGCCGTGGTGATGGCGCTCGTGCTCCTCTCCCAGCCGGCCTTCCTCCGGGCGCAGAGCTCGGAGCAAGGCCCCGCCGTGATTCCGGGCCGGGAGGCCTATCTGGATCTTTCCGCCCCGTCCGCCGAAGGGCTGCTGCGGTGGGTGGCCCGCGGCGGCGACGAGCGGGTCATTGCCGTTCACTTCGAGCCGCCGCCCTATCCTCGCCCCGCGTTCTGGGAGTCGGCGCGTTGGGCGCTTCTGGAGTGGAGCCGAGTGCCCGGCCTTCCCTTGCGATTCGATGTGATTCGGACCGCGCACGACGCCGACCTGTGGTTCCGCTGGATCGGAGAGTTCGGCGAGTATCAGGCCGGTACGACCGAGTGGCGGGCGGACGCGGATGGAAGCCTCACCGGTGCGACCGTGACGCTGGCGATGCGGCACGCCGACGGTCTGGTAATGAGCGATGAGTTCCTGAGGATGGTGGCGCTTCACGAGGTCGGACACGCGCTTGGCCTTCCGCACAGCGAAGACCCGAAGGACGTGATGCATCCGGGCAGTCGCAACTCCGTGCTCTCGCCGCGAGACGTTCGAAGCCTGCAGGAGCTCTATGCCGTGAGCGGAGCGGAGCCGGCGGAAGACGCCGCAGCTCAGGAGCGGTAAGGCCCGCGTGATGAAGATCTACACCCGGAAGGGAGATCGCGGGCGGACGAAGCTGTTCGGCGGCGACGAGGTGGGAAAGGACGACGCCCGGGTCGACGCTTACGGTACCCTCGACGAGCTGAACGCCGTCATCGGGGCAGCCATCGCTCTCGACCCGGACGACGGGCTCGGAACCCGTGAACTCGGCCCGGTGCAGGAGGACCTGCTGGTGATCGGGGCCCGGCTGGCAGCGGCCCGGCCGTCGAGGGAGCGCGAGCGGGGCGCGATTCCGGAGCTGCCCGGTGAGCGGGTGGCCGAGCTGGAGTCGTGGATCGACCGGCTGGACGCGGAGCTCCCCGCCCTCGATTCGTTCATCCTTCCGGGCGGCAGTGCCCCGGGGGCCCAGCTCCACGTGGCGCGCACAGTGTGCCGGCGGGTGGAGCGGGCCGTGGCAGCTCTAGCGGGAGAACAGCCCGATTTGAGGGATAACATACTGCCGTATATTAATAGGCTGTCCGACCTGCTCTTCACGCTTGCTCGGGCGGTTAATCACAGAGCCGGGCGACCGGAATCCCGGTGGACTCCCATGCGGCGGCGGCAGGCGACTCCCGCGGCCGAGGACGAGAGCGGAACCAAGTGATGCAGTACCCTCAGGACCCACAGGCCCCTAAGCACGAGGCCACGCAGCTCGAGAGCTCAGAAGATCAAGAACTGGCGGGCGAGGTCGGCGAGATCATCACCGCTCTCCTCAAGGCGGTACGAGCACAGCAGACGTACGTGGCCGGAAACCCACTGCTCGAGAAGTTCCAGGCGGAGCTGGCGGAGCGCTTCGGGCCGCTGTGGGACCGGCTTCCGCATCTGACTCTCGCCGTCGACGAGGGCAACCTCGTGTGGAACGAGTTCCCGGTCTACTCCAAGCCCGTCGGCCCCGACAACTTCGCTTTCCGCTTCTTCAAGGACGGGATCCGCAGCCTGGCTTTCCTGCCGGGCGCCGAGGGTGACGAGCTCGACGAGTTCGTGAGCATCGTCGCGCGTTCGGGGCCACATGATGAGGACCTGGTGGCCACGCTGTGGCACCGCGACTTCACAGCGATCCGCATGGAGTACGTGGACATCTCCGAGGACGAGGGCCTCGAGATCCCGACCGCCGATCGTGCGGCGGGGGCGGGGGAGTCCCTCAGCGACATGTCGGAGATCCAGGCTGTCCTCGACTCGGGGGCGGTCCCCGAGGAGGAGGAGGAGGCCGAATACGCCGACCTGTCGCTGGAAGAGGCCGACCTCATCTACCTGCGTCGCGAGATGGAGGCGGAGTGGAGTCGCCCGCTGGTCCGTGACGTCGTTCTCGCTCTGCTGGACCAGTTCGAGATGCGCGACCAGGAGCGCCGCAGGCAGGTTGTGGACATCCTCCGCGAGTTCCTGCCTGACCTCCTGTCGGCCAGAGACTACGAAAACGTGGCGCTGATCGTGAACGAGCTCCAGCTACTGGCCAACAAGACGGGCGAGTTGGAGACTCAGCAGCTCGTGGCCTCGCTGCTGAGTGACATGAGCGAGGCGATGGCGGAGCTGGTCAGCGCCGGTGGGCGGGACGCGGTGGGGCCGGACGCCGGCGCCACGGAGGCGCTGCTCGGAGCCCTTCAGGCCGAGGCCATCCCGACTCTGGTGCGTGCCATTCCGGCCATGCCCGGCACCGCGGCGCGCGAGCAGCTCGGTGAGGCACTGGATCGGCTCGTATCCGCCCACCCTCAGCACATAACGCAACTCCTCGTGGCCGAAGATCCGGTCCTCGCGGCCGAGGCCGCACGCATCGTAGGCCGGCTCGGCATCCAGGAGGCCGAGACCGCCCTGGTGGAGCTGGCCGGTCGTCCCGGGCAGCTGACTCGCCAGGCCGCCATCGAGGCGCTGGCCGCCATCGGCTCGCTGGCCGGGGTGGAGGCGCTGGCCGCGGCGCTGGAGGACGAGAGCCGCGACGTCCGCTTGGCGGCCGTGCAGGCCATCCTGGTACTGAAGCCCAAGGGCGCCGATCAGATACTACGCAAGTGGGTCACGAGCCCACAGATAGCAAACCGGGACCAGTCGGAGCAGGTGGCTCTCTTCAAGGCCTACGCGACGGTGGGAGGAGAGGGAGCGGTTTCCGCTCTCGACAAGCTCCTGAACGGGCGGAGGTGGTGGGGAGGCCGGCGGTCTCCGACACTTCGCGCCAGTGCCGCCCGGGCGTTGGGCTTCAGCGAGACGGAAGAGGCGAGGCAAGTGCTCCTAAAGGCCCAGAAGGAAGGATCGACAGCGGTGCAGAGTGCGGTTCGTGTGGCGCTCAGGAGTTTCGATTCCGGGTCCCGAAGCGAGGACCCCATCTCCAGGGAAGACGTCGCCGGCGCGGAAGCCGCGATGGGAGGCCCCGATGGACCTTCGGCTCCCGAGGGTGGAGAGGCGGTGGATCAGTGAACAAGGGCGATTCGCCCAGCGCCAGCATGACGCTCCTGGGCGGCATGTACAATGCAGCCCGGTCTCTCCAGCTCTATCCGTCCGACAACGAGGTCGTGAAGAGGGCGCTGGTCGAGGTGGCCGACGCCGCCAGGCGGATCTTCGATCAGGAAGGCGGCCTGAGCGTCTGGGTGGCGGGCAACTACATGTTCATCAACGACCTGCAGATCCGCGTCGATCTTGCCGACTACGCCACGGTGGCGGCGCTGCGCGAGATGCTGCGGGAGCACGGGGTCGGACGGATCGATGTGGACTCCGGGGTGGCGCCGGAGGACTGGCAGGAGTTCCTCGCAGCCCTCGGGGAGGATCCGGTGGCCGGACTCTCCTCGCTCGAGGCCCTCGATGAGAGGCTCGGCGCTGCCGGGGTGAACACGTTTCGCCTGGGGCCGGCTGCTCCGTTGTTCAGCAGCGGCGAGGGCGAGGAGGCGGTGGACGCGGCGCGTCGGACGTATGCCCGCTCCGTGAAGGTGGCCCACGAGGTGATGAACGGACTCGTTCTGGGGAAGGCGATCGGCGCTCGGCGTGCCCAGCGCGCCGTGCTGAACATCGTCGATCAGGTACTGGCGGACCCGGCATCCATGCTCGGCATGCTCACGCTGAGGGACTATGACGACCACTCGTTCATTCACTCGGTGAACGTGGCGATCCTGTCGGTCGCCCTCGGCGACCGCCTGAGTCTGGACAAGGAGCACCTGTTCGAGCTCGGCTTCGCCGCCCTCTTCCACGACATCGGAAAGATCTTGGTCCCGCCGAGCGTGTTGAACAAGAAGGGCTGGCTGAACGACGAGGAATGGCGTCTGGTGAGCCAGCACCCGGACTTCGGGCTGCTCATGCTGTTCAGCGTCGAGGGCGTCGACGAGCCGCCGCACCGGGCGATGCTGGCGATCTACGAGCACCACATGAAGCCGGACCTGTCCGGCTATCCGAGGGTGATCCGTCGCCGCCGGCAGGGTCTGTTCGCCCGCATCATAGCCATCACGGAGGCTTACGACGCGGCGATCTCCAACTACAGCAAGCAGTTCCTGCCGTGCTCACCGGACGAGGCTATCCGGCAGCTTCGCGAGAGCGAGAGCGGTGCCTACGACCGCGTGCTCGTCCGGGCCTTCATAAACATGATGGGCATCTATCCGGTGGCGACCCTCGTCATTCTCGACAGCGGTGAGATGGGCGTGGTGGTCGCCCCGAATCCGAACCCGAAGGCGGTGAACAGGCCACTCGTACGCATCATCGCGAGCGCCGAGGGAGAGCGGATCGGCAACGGACCCATCCGAGACCTCACGGAGATCGATCCGGATACCGGAAAGCCGCGCCGAACCATAGCCCGCTCCACTGATCCCGAGCGCTACGGACTTAAGGTCTCAGACTATGTCGCCTGAGCGGCCCTTCGCCGCTTCGGCCAGCCGAACACCGTTCCAGCTCGCTCTACGGGAGGACGACGTACTGCGAGGAGACCTTTGGATCCCCGAAGAATCCTCCGGCGGTGAGGCGGCCGTCGTCGTGTGCCATGGCTTCAAGGGCTTCAAGGATTGGGGCTTCTTCCCGTACCTCTGCCGCAGCCTGGCCTGCCGCGTGGGCTGCCACGTAGCCGTGTTCAACTTCACGGGATCGGGGATCGGGGCGGACCTCGAGACCTTCACCGAGCACGAGAAGTTTGCCAGGAACACCTTCAGCAAGGAGCTGGAGGATCTCGGGGCGGTGCTCGACGGGCTCGCCGACAGGAGCCTCGGCGACCTTCAGACGGCGGCCGCCTCGCGCGTGGGGTTGATGGGCCACAGCCGCGGCGGCGCCACGGTCGTGCTGGCGGCGGACCACCGGCCGGAGGTAAGAGCGGTAGCTACCTGGGCGGCGGTCTCTTCGGTCTTCTGGTACGAGGCCGCCTTCGCTCGGGAACTGGAGTCCACGGGCGTCGTGTGGATCCTCAATACGCGGACCGGCGAGCGGCTGCCGCTGCGGCGCGACGTGCTGGACGACATCCGCGCCAACCGCGAGCGTCTGGACGTGCGGGCGGCGGCCCGGCGTCTCGGGGCTCCACTGCTCGTCGTCCACGGAACCGCCGACGAGACGGTTCCGGTGACGGAGGCCCGGTCTCTGGCGGGCGCCGGCGGCACTGCAACCCTGGAGATCATCGAGGGCGCCAGTCACACCATGGACGCCTCTCACCCGTTCCCGGGATCGAACCCGAGCCTGGAGGCCGCCATAGATGTCACTGCGGCACACTTTCAGGCCCATCTCGCAGAGGAACAATGAAGCGCGCACGTGCTCCGGCCGCCCTGGCTCTCGGGCTCATCCTGGCGCTGGCGCCGGCAGGTTGCCGGATCGAGGTAGAGGATGAGACGTCGAGCGGAAGCGATCTGCAGATGTACTCGGAGCGGATGCTCAAGGAATCGGCCGCGGCGTGGAACGAAGGCGAACTGGACGTCTTCATGGACGACTACCTCGAGTCCGAGAACACGACGTTCATCGGCAGCGCGGGCTTCCTGGTGGGCTTCGACTCGATCCGGGAGCGTTACGCGCACCGCTTCGAGCCCGGCGCCCCGAGGGACAGTCTTCGCTTCGAGTCGATCCGTGCCCGGCGCCTGGGAGCTATCTACGGCCTGGTCACGGCCCGGTTCGTTCTCCACCAGGCGGACTCCATAACGGCATCGGGCCCGTTCACCCTGGTCCTGAGGCGGGTCTCCAACGCGTGGAGGATCATCCACGACCACTCTTCTTCCGATCCGCCGGCGGAGGACTCGGCGCCCGCGGCCTCCGACTCGGCCTCGACTCCGGTCGAGTAGGGACTTGTCCGGGGCCGTGTCCACGGCCGTCACCGACGGCGGGGTTCCCGACATCCTGGCCTGCGTTCACTGCGGCTTCTGTCTCCCCGCCTGCCCCACCTATCGCATGCTCGGGGACGAGAACGATTCGCCGCGCGGGCGCTTGTACCTGATGCGGGCGGCGGACGAGGGCCGCGTGAGCAGGGAGGGAGCGTTCGCGCTGCACGTCGGGCGGTGCCTGGGATGCAGGGCCTGCGAGACTGTCTGTCCGGCCGGCGTGCCGTTCGGATCGCTCCTTGAGCGTGCCAGAGAGGCGATGCCCCGGCGACGACGCCATGCGTGGCCGGAGCGGGCGGCGCTGGCGCTGCTTACCGGCCCGGCCGCGGCCGTCGTCTATGCTGTGCTCAGGGCCGTACGGGATTCCGGAGTGGCAGGGCTCCTGGGCCGGCTGCCCGGCCGCCCGGGGCGGGCCGCGCGCCTGCTGGCGGCGACGCGTCGCCGTCAGCTGCATCAACCCGGAGCGACCGCCCGGGCCACGGCGGCCGCCGGCTCCGATCTCCCCCGGGCGGACTCGGGCTCTGCCGGCACTCCGTACGCACTGCTCGAGGGGTGCGTCATGGCCGGTCTGTTCGGGCACGTGCAGCGGGCCACCCGGCGGGTCCTCACCCGTCGCGGCTATCGGGAGCGGCACGCGGGAGAGCAGGTGTGCTGCGGCGCCCTGCACGCCCACGCCGGCCGGCTGGCGGAGGCCTCAGCGCTGGCCCGGCGCAACATCGAGGCCTTCGAGCGCGTCGATGTCCGGTGGATCGTCGTCGACTCCGCCGGTTGTGGGGCAGCCCTGCGTGACTACCCCGTGTGGCTGGCGGACTCGCCCGAGTGGGAGCCGCGGGCCCGGGCCGTGGCCGCGCGAGTACGCGACGTCACAGAGCTCGTGGCCGGCGGCGGTTCCTGGCAGACGGGAGCCGAGGAGGGGGGCGCCGACCCGGAGGGAGCGGGCCGCCGGCACGCGCTGCGGGTGGCCTACGACGCGCCCTGCCACCTGCTGCACGGCCAGGGAGTGAGGGAGGAGCCGCTGGAGATGCTGCGCCGCATAGAGGGTGTGGAGGTGGAGCCCCTGGGCACGATGGAGAGCTGCTGCGGAGGAGCCGGCCTTTACAACCTGGCACAGCCGGATCTGGCAGACCGTCTGCTGGAACCGAAGCTCGAGGAGATCCGCTCCGGGAGGTTCGACGTGCTCGCAACAGGAAACCCGGGGTGTATCATGTACATCGGTGCGGGACTGAAGCGGGCGGGCGACCGACTGCCGGTCATGCACCCGGTGGAGCTCGTGGACCGGAGCGACGGCTCCGGTTAGCGACCCGGCGCTCCGGCGGAGGAGGAGCGGGTGGCGGACGATCCAGCACACGATTACCTGATCATCGGAGGGGGTCAGGCCGCGGTCTCCGCGCTCGACGGCATCCGGGATGTCGACCCGGACGGCACTATCGTCATGCTGACGGCGGAGTCCGAGCCCCCTTACCAGCGGCCGCCGCTCACCAAGGAGTACGTACGCTTCCCGGAGGCTCCGCGGGAGTTGCTGTACATCAAGCCCGCCGGCTGGTTCGACGAGCAGGAGGCGGTAACACTCGAGACGAGCCAGCGCGCCCTGGTGCTGGACCCGCGGGAGATGCGCGTCACGACAGCCAGGGGCAACGAATACCAGGGGAGTCGGATCCTCATCGCGACGGGTGGCCGGGCCCGAGGCCTGGAGATTCCCGGCTCGGATCTGCCGGGAGTGCTCACGGTACGGAACGTCGGCGACTCGGAGACCCTGCGCGCGCTGGCGGCCACGGAAGGCCTGGGCCGGGTCGTGCTGATCGGGGCGGGTTTCATCGGCCTCGAGCTGGCGGCATCTCTATCCGCGTTCAACGTCGAGTCGGTGCTGGTCGAGGCCGAACACCAGGTTTGGCCCCGGGTTCTGCCTGCATCCCTGGCGGAGTGGGTGCAGGGGTACTTCGAGGAACGCGGAGTCTCGTTTCGCCTGGGCGAGTCCGTGCTGGGTCTCGATGGCTCGGGCGGTGTCGAGCGAGTGTTGCTGGCGGGCGGAGAGCTGGAGTGCGACCTGGTCGTGGTCGGCGTCGGGATGGCGCCCAATCAGGAGATCGCGGCCGACGCCGGCCTGGCCGTCCAGGATGGCGTCATGGTCGACCCGTTCGGCGAGACGAGCCACGCGCACATATATGCCAGCGGTGACGTGGCCCGCTTTCCGGATCCCACGTTCGGCGGCCGTACGCGGGTCGAGCACTGGGAGCACGCTCGCGAGCACGGACGCCTGGTCGGCCGCAACATGGCCGGACTCGGAGATCCGTACGAGCACCTTTCGTACTTCTGGTCCGACCTCTTCGACCTGAAGCTCTCCGTTGTCGGGCGGCCCCGGGAGGCGGAGCGCACGGTGCTGAGGGGAACTCCGGGCCACGGGCCCTGTATCGCTTTCGGCATCCGGGAAGGAAGGCTGCATGCGGCGACGCTGGTCGACGCTCAGGCCGACCTGGAGCCGGCCCGTGCACTGGTAAGGGCCCGCACGGACGCCGAGCACATCGTCGATCGGCTGGCCGATCCGGAGACTTCGCTGGCGGAGCTGGCTCGAAAGCCCGGCGCCACGGCGTCCACCTCAAAGGAGCTGGAATGAACGACACCGATCTGAACGAGAGCGTCCGGGAGGCCCTGCGCGGGGTCATGGATCCGGAGCTGGGCCTCAGCATCGTGGATCTCGGGCTCGTGTACGACGTGCAGGTCGAGGACTCTCACGCCCGAATCACCATGACGCTCACCAGCCCCGGGTGTCCGGCCGGCGGCCAGATCCTCATGGGTGCCCAGAATGCCGCCGAGTCCGCCGAGGGCGTCGAGAGCGCCGAGGTGAACCTGGTGTGGAAGCCGTTCTGGACCCCCGACCGCATCGACCCGAAGGTTCGCGCGACCCTCGGCTTCTGACCCGTCCGGCCTGTTAGCCGGGGCCCGCCCCGCCGGGGACTCTTTGTTGACGGTCCCTTGAGACCCGTGTCTACACTCACCTTACAGCGAAGACGAACGGACGGGCGGGGTCGTCGATCTGCGTAGCAGAACCTGAACCGACGCGGTCCCGGGCGCAGCACCGTGGAAGTCAGGGGCGCCCCGCCCTCACCCCCCCCCGGCCATGGCGACTCCGGATCCGCCTTCGCTTCTCATCGTCTCCGGCCGTATTATCCCGGCGTTCCGGGTGCGGCCACGGGTAGGGCCGGCCCGTCCCGGCCCTCGAAGACGGACGGTCAGGTGTTCTTCCGACTGCTTCTAGCTTTCACCCTCATCCCGCTGGCCGAGCTGGCGCTCCTGCTGCGTCTCGGCGAGTGGCTGGGGCTGGGAGCTACCCTGGCCCTTGTGATCGCCACGGGCGTCGCGGGGGCGTGGCTGGCACGCCGCGAGGGGCTCAAAGCGTGGCAGGCGGTGCAGAGGGAGCTGGCCGCGGGCAGGCTCCCTGGCGAGCAGCTGGTCCATGCCCTGCTCGTTCTGGTGGCGGGGGTGGTGCTGGTCACGCCCGGCGTGCTCACGGACCTCACCGGTCTCCTGCTCATGATCCCACCTGTCCGGAAGCTGCTGGTGCGCAGCGTTCGAACGCGACTCGAAGGTCGGCTTCAAGTGGCGGTGGTTGACTCGGCGACGGGAAGGGTCGTGGACAGGACTGGGCGGCCAGGCTCAGGCTCGCCGGACTCGAACGTCGACCCGGCCGGCGGGGACCCTCCTCGCAGTCGTATCATAGAGATCTGAGCCGGTTAGCTCGCGAAAGCGGAGGACAAAGATGCAGAAAGGCGTGAACCCGGAGCTGGGACTGGCGATTCTGCGGGTGGTGCTGGGCGTCATCTTCATCTCGCACGGCTCCTTGAAGCTCTTCGGCGGCATGGAGGGCACGACGGCCTTCTTCGGATCGCTGGGCATGCCTCTTCCGTTGGTGGCGGCGTGGCTGATCGCGCTGCTCGAGTTCTTCGGCGGGATCGCGCTGATCCTGGGTTTTCTGGTCACGCCGATCTCGCTGCTCCTGGCGGCGCAGATACTGCTGGGCATCATCCTCGTGCACGGCAGGAACGGCTGGTACGTGGTCGGGCCGCAGGCCAACAACGGCGTCGAGTTCAGCGTCCTCCTCGGCGCGGCGCTGCTCATGCTCGTCTTCGGAGGCCCGGGGCTGGCGGCGATCGACTCCCGCAAGTCGCCGTGACGGCGGCCGGCCGAGCCACCGTAACGGCGCTCGAGGCGACCGGGGGCTAGCGCGACGGGCCGCGGACTGGCTCCCTGACCCGGCTCAGCGCCCAGGCGGCGTGCTCGCGCACGAGCGGTGAAGGATCCTCCAGACACCGCTTGAGGACACCCCTCGAAGCCGCGTCGCCCGAGTTCCCGAGGCCCACGCAGAGATTCCGAAGCATCCCCTCCCGGCCGGGCCGCCGGAGGGCCGTTCCCCGGTAGCGCTCGCCGAACTCCTCGTCGCTCATCGCGACCATTTCTTCGGCCCACGCCCGCATCGTATCCGGAGCCAACGGGCCCCCGGGACGGAGCTCGTCGGCCGTGGTGCCCGGCGAAACGGCGTCATCGTTCCACGGGCAGACCTCCTGACAGATGTCGCAGCCGAAGACGCGGTCGCCGATCAGGGACCGGAGCTCTTCCGGTATCGGTCCTCGGAGCTCGATGGTCAGGTAGGAGATGCACAGCCTGGCGTCGAGTTGCCGCGCTCCCCGTATCGCTCCGGTGGGACAGGCCTCGATGCAGCGGGTGCAGGTGCCGCAGTGGTCGGCGACGAAGGGCGCATCCGGTTCCAGCTCGACGGTGGTCAGGAGCTCCCCGAGGAGCAGCCACGATCCGAGCCGGGGGTGGATGAGAAGGGTGTTCTTGCCTACCCAGCCGAGCCCGGCGCGTTGGGCGTGGTCACGCTCCAGCACGGGACCGTAGTCCACGTAGGGCTTCGAGCGTGCGTCCGGACACAGTTCCCCGACTCGCCCGGCCAGGGCGCCAAGCCTTTCTTCGAAGACGTCATGGTAATCTCGCCCGGCCGCGTAGCGGGCCACGACGGGCAGTGACCGTCCGGCGGCCGCTTCGGAACCGGCCGCAGGGAGCTCGCCGGAGGAGGCGGGCGCGTAGCTGAGGCTCACCACGATCAAGGACCGGCAGCCGTCCAGCGCCTCCAGCGGCGAGAGGCGCCGCAGCACCGCTTCCTCCCGGGCCATATATGCCATCTCGCCGTGCCAGCCCTTCTCCAGCCACTCCAGGTATGCGTCGGCGTGGACGGGACGATCCGCCGGTGCGAAGCCGACCTGATCGAACCCGACTTCCAGCCCTGCCTGCCGGATCCGCTCGCGAAGCTCCATGCTCTCCTTCGCCGGGACTGGCGCGGTTACTTGCCGAACGAAAAGGCGCTCGGGCAGTAGGCGGACAGCTCGCACCCCTCGCAGTCGGGCTTTCGCGACGCGCACCGGTTGCGGCCGTGGAGTATGAGGCGCCAGGCGAAGCTGCCCCACTCCTGGCGCGGAAGCACCTCCATCAGATCGCGCTCCACCTTCTCTGGATCGGAGTTGCCGGTGAGGCCGAGGCGCCCGGCGACGCGCTTCACGTGGGTGTCCACGACTACGCCGTCCAGCCTCCCGAACGCGTTGGTCAGCACCACGTTGGCCGTCTTGCGGGCCACGCCCGGGAGCTGCACGAGCTCTTCCATCGTGCCCGGCACGGCTCCGTCGTGCTCCTCGACGACGCGGGTGGACATCTCCTGGACGTGCTTCGCCTTGTTGCGGTAGAAGCCCGTGGGCCGGACCATCTCCTCGAGCTCGGTCCGGTCGGCCGTGGCATAGTCTCTGGCTTCCGGATACCGCTCGAACAGGGCCGGGGTAACACGGTTCACCCGCTCGTCCGTGCACTGCGCCGACAGGATCGTGGCGACCAGGAGCTCCAGGGGGGTCGTGTAGTCAAGCGTTACGGTCGTGTCTGGATACAGCTCCGCCAGGAGGGGCCCCAGCTCGTTCGCCCGGGCCCGGCATATCTCGAGCTCCCTTGCAGCGTTCCTCTCAGTCACCCCTCTCGCCCTTATCCGATTGGACGCCCAGCTCTCTCGCTCTCTCGATCCAGGCCGCGACGTCCTGAACCGTCAAGACCCCCTGAAACTCGCCTTCCCGGATCACCAGCACCCGGTCCTCCCGCCCGCCGCGGAGGCGGGCCAGCACCTCCAGGACCGGGACGTCATGCTCGACGGCCGGGATCTCGGCAATGGGACGCATGATCTCGAACACCGGTGTCGCGGAGCGCTCCACGGCGTCTACGCCGCCCACGTCGCCGGTCGTAACCAGGCCTATGATCTGACCCCCCCGGGCGACGGCGCACGCCCGGAGGGAAGTGTTCAGAAAGTAACGGTCCACCAGCTCGGCTACGCTCAGCTCGGCCGGCACGACGGCGGTCCCCTGGCGCATCACCCGCTCCACGGCGACTCCCGTGAGCGCCTGCCGGAGTCGGTCCTGGCGAGCGGCCGATGTCGCCGCGCTGGTCAGGAACCAGCCCAGCAGCACGCCCCAGGCCCCGCTCAGCGCGTATCCCTGAAGGAACAGGTAGAGGCCCGCCATGATCAGGAGCCAGCCGAAGCCCCTTCCGATGAGTGTGGCCCAGCGGGTCGCCAGGCTCAGGTCGCCGGTCAGCCGCCACAGAACCGAGCGAAGGATCCGGCCGCCATCCAGCGGAAAGGCCGGTATCAGGTTGAAGACGGCCAGGACCAGGTTGAGGACGGAGAGAGTGCCGGCCACGGTGGCGGCAGCCGGAAGCTCCGCGAGGCCGGCCAGGCTGGCCAGCCCCAGAAAGGCTGCGGCGAGCCCGAGGCTGCTCAGCGGACCCACCACCGTGAGCAGGAACTCGTCCACGGGCCGCCGCGCCTCCATACGCATCTCGGCCACGCCGCCGAAGATGAAGAGCGTGATTCCCTCTACCGGGATCCCGCGTGCCCGAGCCACGACCGAGTGCGCCAGCTCGTGGAGGACGACGGAGAGAAAGAGGAGCAGGGCGCCGACGATTCCCATGAGGAGATAGACCGGCCGATCCAGGCCCGGGAGCTGATTCGGGAATTCCCAGGCTGCGAAGGTCCACGTCACCAGGGCGAAGACGAAGAACCACGAGTAGTCGACCCGGATCCGGAAGCCGAACCAGTGCCCTATGCCGAAGCCGCCGAGCATCATGCGACCCTCCCGGAGGTCAGGCGGGGCCGCGGGGCAGAGCCCGCCGCTCGAGGATGGGTGTCGGGCCGCCGGCTCCTGCCGCGAGGAGCCTGCGCCACCAGGAGAGCCGTCGCCGGACGATTACCCAGAGTCGGCCGCCGGCCAGGTTCCGGATGCGGATCCACACCGGCTCCTCGGTGGACGGCACGCGCAGGGTATACGAGCGCTCGCGCCAGCGGAACCGGGCCTCTATATCCGCCGGGCCCACGACCGACTCGACGAAGGTCTCTCCCTCCAGTCGCATCGCGCCGTCCTCGTCGGCGGGCAGGACCCGCGGAAAGGTCGGATCGAACGGCCGGCCCGCCAGCCTCAGATAGTTCTGGTCCACCGCCCAGTCGAACCGGTCCAGGGCGTCCTCGACGGCCGCCGCCTCCCGATGGTGAAGGAGCTCGTGCAGCATCGTCTCCCACAGCTCCGCCTCCCAGTCGAACTGGGGGTCGTCGCCGGCCAGTCCTTCGAACGAACCGTGGTAGAGCACGATGTGCGACTGAAGCTCCCCCTGGCCTCCGAGCGGATCGGGCCAGTCCTGGGTCACGCACTCGCCGAGTGTGTAGACGCCCGGGAGAGTGGGATGAGAGACGGTTTCCCGCTCCACGACGAGGCCCGCTATTCCCTCCCGGAAGACCGGCGGGATGGCGTCCAGCATGCGGCCCGCCAGGTCCCGGAAGCGCTCGAAGGTCACGGTTCCAGGGGGCGGGTGACAGCATAATCCCCGCGGTAGTGGACCAGGGCGTCGGCCGGGCCTTCGTCGAGCCGGGTCCGCGCCTCCGCTCTTTCCACCCGGCCGAAGAAGATCGTGTGGTCTCCGGCGTCGACGGATCGGGGCACAGTGCACTCGCAGAAGGCCATGGCCTCGTCCAGCACGGGGCAGCCCGTGACGCCCGGCGACCAGTCAACTCCCTCGAACTTGTCCGGGGCCGCGGAGGCGAAGCGGTCCGCCAGAAGGCGGGAACCAGCAGACAGGAAGTTGAGGGCGTACCTATCCGTCGAGATGACGGCCGCATGCGTGCTAGAATCTCGGCTCACGCACGCCATTACGAGTGGGGGCACCAGCGACACGGAACAGACGGCGGTGGCCGTAAGCCCTGATGGGACGCCTTCGGGATCCACCGACGTGACGACGGTGACACCCCCCGCCAGGTGGCCCAGCACGTTCCGGAAAGCCTCGGGAGTCACCGACATTCCCGCCCTCAGGGAACGAGCTCCGGCTCGGGCTCCTCGATCTGGACGACCCACAGCCCGGAGTACATGTCGGAAACGAATATCGAGCCCTTGTACGGCTGCGGCCCCCAGGCCATGGCGGAGTACGGAACCGTGCCCTCCGCGTCCTCCGTCGGGTACCAGGCGATCTCGCGCCCCTGCCGGTACAGGTCGCCGCGCAGCTCACCGGAAACGTCGACCACCCTCAGGCCCGCCTGGTAGTACGCCACGTACAGCCTGTCATCCTCGACCCACAGGTTGTGCGCCCCGGCCTCGGGCACGCGGTACATGGCCACCTCGTGCGGGCGCCCGATGTCGGTGACGTCGATCACATGCACGTACCCACGCGGTCCGTTGACGCACTCCGAGCATCCGAAGATCTCGTCGCTCAGAAAGACGTAGTTCCTGTAACGGATCGCGTGGTGCGTGTTTCCGTACAGCTCACCGCCCCAGTCGGTCCGGTACGTGAGCTGCGAGACGAGGGCCGGCTCGGTGGGCGTGCCGCCCTCGATCCCGGCGCCGACGTCGAGCACGAGGAGCCCATCGTTCCAGTAGCTGACGTAGGCCAGCCCGTCCTTCACCATCACGTCGTGCAGGCTGCGGCCCTCCCGTTCGACCTGCCACCGGCCGACGTTCCGCGGATTGAGTGGATTCGAGATGTCTACGATGTGCACGGCGTTGGTCCCGTTGTGCACGGCGTACACGATGTCACCCTCGATCCAGACGTTGTGCACGCCCCCCGTGAGCCCCTCGGTGAAGTGCGTGAGCACCCTCGGATGGGCCGGCTCGGAGATATCCAAAATCGTGAAGCCGTTGCGCCTGTTGGATGCGCCCTCGCTAGTGATGATCGCGAGGCTGGCGTCGGCGTTGATCTTAACGTCGTTGGCGCGCCGGCCGTCCACCTCCACCGAGTCCGTGATCACCGGGTTCGCCGGGTCTGTGACGTCCCACGCGTACATGGTGGCCGCGCTCATCGTGCCGGTGTACGCATAGTCGAGTCCGTCCACGCCCTCGAACACCCACAGGTCGGTCGTGCCGCCGGGAACGGGCACCACACCGTGGGCTTGAAGCTTCACGTGGTGGCGCGGCGGTCTCCGAACGGCTCTGACTTCCGCGACCTCGGAGATTCCGCCAAGAGTGGCGACCACCTGGTAGAGGCCCGCTTCGTTGGCCACGAAGGCTCCATCGAACTCGATCTGGGCACCGGCCTCCGCTCCCTGCGACAGGCCAGCCACGGACCATTGGACAGCCGGCTCCGCCTCGGCTACGACCTCTCCGCTCGCCTCCAGGGCCGACGCCGAGAAGTGGACGACGTCTCCCGCTCTCACTTCCGCCTCGACCGGCTCCACGACCAGTCGTCGTACGGGATTCACCACGACGCGCATCTCGGTCTCGGCGGTCACTCCCTCGAATGCCGCCGTGACTCGGGCTATCCCTGGCGCCATGCCGGCGACCGTTCCATTCGCGGACATCTTGAGCACCGTCTCGTCGCTGCTTCGCCAGCCGATCCGCGCGTCATCGCGCCGGCCGAAGTCGGAGTGAGCCACGGCACCGAGCCGCAGCCTCGTCCCCGCGAACACCCGCTCCGAGGGAACCTCAAGCTCGATCCGGCTCACCGGCGCCGGGAGCACCTCCACGATCGCGGACCCGCGAACGGACGCCGCACCTTCGCCTGCCGCATCCGGCCTGTCTATGACGACGATCACCTCCGCCCGCCCGGGGCTCTCACCGACGATCGCTCGACCGTCCGTGGAGAAGCGGGCCGCGCGGCCCCCCACCACCAGCCTCGCAGCGCCACCGCGCACGCGCTCCCCCGCCTCGTCGTACGCGGCTACGGTAAGTGTGGCACTGTCTCCGACCCGAATCGTGCTGGGGTCGACGCCAACCTCGATGCGCTCGACCCGCTGGGCCGCGAGCTGACTTTCGGTGAGCTCCGGCGCCTCGGTTGCTACCGGGCCCGTCTCGGGCGCGGCAACGGGCGCAGCGGGTGCGTCCGCCGCTCCGCTCCCGGGCAATCCCTCGGTCGCGCCCCTGGACGAGCAGCCGGCCAGCGCCGCGGCAGCCATCAGGATCCAGATTCGCTTCATCTGCCAACGCTCCTTTGAGTCCCGACTCCTACCCCTCGGACTCCGCTTCCGCTCCCCGTCCGAAGCGGCGGGCGAGCTTCGGGTTGAGGGCGACGAACACGACCAGCACCACACCCCACTGGATGAGCACCGTGCCTACGTTGAAGCTCGAGAAAAGCGTAAATGTGCCGGCCAGGTCGCTCGTGTCCACTGCCTGGCTGAGCCACCACACCATGAGCACTACCGCCTCGACCAACACCAGACCCATGACCCAGTTCCACCAGCGCCCGATTCGTATGTCGCTCCCCTTTCGGTTGACGAGCGACCTGCGAAACCGGTCCACGCCGTATCGCATGACGCCGACGGCAAAGAAGAATCCGGATAGCATCAGGCCCACCCCCCACACCCAGTCCTGGTTCCGGAACACATCGATGCTCAGGGCCGAGGGGAGGCCGAACACGAAGCCGGCAACGGCCACCATGGTCAGGGCCCGGCGTCGGGTAAGCCCGGCATCGATCAGCACCCTCGACGCGAGCTCGATCATCGCGATCAGACTGCTCCAGGCCGCGAAGACGAGCGCCAGGAAGAAGAAGCTCATGAACAGGTTGCCGGCCGGCATGCGGGCGAAGAGCTGGGGAACCCAGATGAAGGTCAACCCCTCGTTCCCCGCACCCACGATTTCGTCGGCCGCCTCGGGCATGATGGCGAAGGCCGTGCAGAGGACCATGATCGCCGCCAGCAGCGATATCGAGTTGTTGCCGAATCCGAGCACGAAGGCGTTCAGCGTGGTGTCCTCCCGGCTGCGCAGATAGACCGCGTAAGCCACGATCAGCCCCCAGCCCGCGCCGGTATCCCAGGCGTTCTGCGTGAGGGCCTCCAGCCAGATGCGGGCCGTGAGCAGCTCCCCCCAGTCGGGGGTGAACAGGAAGGCGAGTCCGGCCGAGGCACCAGGCAGAGTAATGGCCCGGATCGCCAGCGCGATCACCAGAACGAACAGGCTCGGAATCAGCACACGGGCCGCGCGCTCGATTCCCCTCGCGCCGTAAGCCACGACCACGACGCCGAGACTCAACGCGATGGCGTGGGTCAGCACTGCGGTTCCCGAGCCTACGTATCCTTCCCAGTAGGTGGTAGCGGCGTCAGGCGAGGTCATGGGGATGCCGCGCGTGATGGAGCCCCACAGGTAACGAATGGTCCACCCCATCACGACGGAGTAGTAGAACATGATGGCGGTGGCCGTGAACGCCACCCACGCGCCCATCCACGCGAAGCTTCGTCCCACCACGCGGGTGAAGGCGCCCACGGGTCCGCAGCGCGCTTCGCGGCCCATGGCGAACTCGACCAGGATCAGCGGAACGGACCACAGGAGTAGGAAGATGACCCACGCGATGAGGAAGGAGCCCCCGCCGTTGGTGGCCGCCACCCGGGGGAATCGCCATATGTTGCCGGTACCCACGGCCATGCCGAGCATGGCCAGCATGGTTCCCCAGCGGGACGAAAACCGCTGCCGCTCCGTCACGCTCGCTCCTCCGCCGTCGTCGCGGCGGTTTTTGCCGCCTCCGG
>JBDGYE010000109.1:0-7389 GCA_039584255.1 Gemmatimonadota bacterium | reverse complement strand
CCCTTCTATAAGGCCTGGATGCTCTCACGCCGAACCATGAAGATCTGTTTGTATTGCGTGTCGCGCTGCACACAAAAGTACAGCATGGGATAAAGTAGTGAACCGGGGGGGGGATGGCGAGCCAGTTGTGTACGTCTTTGGGGAATTGTTGAGTAGCGCTCGACACTATAAATGACCGCGAGCTACTCACGGATCGGAAACCGGACGACGAGCGAGTCCGGCGGAGGGCGGACAGGAAGGCTGTCGGCTGACACAGCTCCAAGCAGCCGGCCCGTGACGTAGACCGCGGTCACCTGACCGCCACCCTCGTCGATCCCTTCGAGGACCACTCGCCGGGGGCGTTCTCTCGAAGCGATCAGCGGAGTCCGGATTGCCCAGTGCTGTACGATCCAGGCGCCGGATGGCAGACGCGCGAACTCCACTCTGCCACCGAGGTTCCGGGTGCTTACACGGAGATTCAGGTTCCGGTATCGGTACTCGAGGAATCTGAGCTCCGCCGACGCCGAGTGAATCCACAGAGTCCCCGAGATGTCGGGCAGGCGAGCGTCGGACAGCGGCTCGAAAGTCAGCCCAATGAGCCCCGACGACTGTCCTTCGGCTCCCACCTCGAGATTGAAGCAGTGACGTCGCAGAAAGTCATGTGACATCAGCACATCGGCGTCAGGCCCGTAGTAGTTCGTGAAACCGGCCGAGTACCGGACGAAGCCTCCGAGCACGAGATCCGTGGCGGGAATACTGCGGAACGGGTGGCGCCCGTAGTACCGCACCTCCTCGTACAGGACCTCGCCCACGGCGTCACCTCCCCGGTCGAGCGTGCGCTCGAAGAGAACTGCATCGAAGCGGTAGTACTGCTGCTGGCCCGTCCATACGGTAGCTGCCAGGGCCTTGCGGGCCTCCTCCCAGACCCGGTGGATCTCGAGGCTCTGGTCCGGCAGCATCTCGCACCTCGATCGGGTCTCCACCTCCATCTCATCGAGCCGCACCGGCCGTACCGGTACGTCCAGCCGGTGGCCGACGATCTCTCCGGCATCGGCCCGAATAGGCTCCGACCAGGCACTCGAGTAGCCGATCCGATCGGCGCGCAGCCGGTACGTGCCCGGGGCTGGCGGTCGGACGAGGAAACCACCGGAGGAGGAGCTCAGAGACGTCGCGATCGGAGCGTCCGTCGAGTCGACCAGGACGATGAAAGCACCGGCGATGGGCCGGCCGGAGCCTTCTTCCACGAGCAGTCCCTGGATGGTCTGGGCCGTCGCGCTTCCCCCCTGAAGCAGGGCCGTAAGGGTCGCCGGGACCGCCAGCGCAAACGGCGTGCGCCAGCGGCGGTGGCCTCGGCGCCTCACGAACGCTCCACACCGAGACCAGCCTCGTCACCGAGCACGATCCGGCCGGCGTCCAGGTGCGGGCCCCGAAAGGGATCATCCTTGATGAGAGCGGCCCCGTCCAGGTCGGCGTAGTCGAGAAGTGGAGAGAGGTGGGCGGCCGGCGCGATTCCGAGCGTGGTCTCGAGCATGCATCCCATCATCACGTGGAGACCACAGGCTCTCGCCGTGTGAATCATACGCAGCGCCTCGCGCGGACCGCCGCACTTGGCCAGCTTGATGTTGATCCCATCGGCCAGGCCCACCAGCCCCGGCACATCCACCGCGGTTACGCAGGACTCATCCACGATTACCGGCAGCGGGGACCGCTCGTGAAGGAATCGGTACCCAGCCCGGTTCCAGGGAGGTAGCGGCTGCTCTACGAACTCCACCCCGTATTCCGCCATCCGCTCGATGCGGTGGAGGGCCTGGCGCGGCGTCCAGGCCGCGTTTGCGTCCACCCGAATCGTCTTGTCGGGGGCCGCCTCCCTGACGGCGTCCAGAAGCTCGTCGTCCTGTGCCGTACCCACCTTGATCTTGAGGATGGGGTACCTCGAGGCCTCGCGTACCTTCGCGGCCACCACGTCTGGCTCGTCGAGCCCGATTGTGAAGGAGCTCTCCGGTGCCTCGTCCGGAGCGAGGCCGAGGAGCTTCCAGAGAGGAAGACCGGCTCGCTTTCCGACGAGGTCATGAAGCGCCGCCGATACCGCTGCGCGGCCGGCGGCGTTGTGGCGCATAGCATCTCCCAGCAGCTGCTCGATGCGCTCTAGATCCTCCGGATCTCCGACGGCCTCCAGCACCGGCTTGAGCCTGCCGAGCGTTGTCACAACCGTGTCAGCGGTCTCTCCGTAGAAGGGTGAGGGGTCGGCCTCACCCCATCCCTCCACACCGTCCGCCTCGAGCCTCACCCATACTCGCTCGACGCGCTGCTGCACGGAGCGACTGATACGGAATGGATGCAATGTCTCGATTTGGAACTTCTCCCACTCGACCCTCACCTCGCGACCTCCTCCGGACCGGTCGGGCCGGACCGCATGAGGTGTACGAAATCGTAGGCAGCCCAGGGGCCCGTAACGTCCATCCGCACGCCCGGATAACGGTTCTCCCAGTCGCTGACCTGCTCCACGAACGCGATCCACTCCCTGCGAGCGATCAGGAAGGCCGCGCTCAACACCCGGCGTCCTTCACCTTCCGTGAGGATTCGAGCGGCGCGCGACTGACGCCGCAGCTCCTCGTATACGTGACGCGCCACGCTGGCGAGACGCTGCCATTCGTCGGACAGCTGCGTGACCGTTATGTGTACCCGCACCTCGTAGCAGTCGTCCAGGTAATCCAGCGCCTCCAGAAGTGCTACACGCTGCACTTCGAGGAAGGCTCGAACCGCCTCCTCGTCGCGGGCTCGAAACCCGAACGGCACGGGCACGATGCTGCTGCGACGCAGTACCCGGGCGACTATCCTTTCGTGTGCCGACACCGCCGCGGGGTCCGGGGTAGCATCGGTGTACTCCGCCTCCGTGACCACGGCCGAAAGCTCCCCCGAGTCGACCAGGCGATAGCCGGGATCGCCGCCACGGAACTGCAGAGCATCGAGGGCGCGCTCGCTCCTCCGGTTCCTCACCACGGCGTGGATCGCGAAACCTCGTTGGCTCATGCGCGCTCAGCCTCCGGAGGGCCTGTACAGGTTTCGGCGAGCGCCTTCAGGTGGGCGGTCACGGTCCTTCCCAGCTCCGGAGGGTTGTATCCCCCCTCCAACACCGAGACGAGCCGCCCGCGCGCTGTCATCCGGGTTCGGCCCGCGATCTCACGCGTGAGGTGCTGGAAGTGGCCCTCCTCGAGAGTGAAACCCCCTATAGGATCGTCGCGGGCCGCGTCGAAGCCGGCCGAGAGCAGGACCAACTCGGGGCCAAAGCCGGCCGCTTCATCGACGGCCTCCAGCAGCGCCTCGACATAACGCTCCCCCGGTAGACCCGGCGGAAAGGGAAGGTTCCGGGTCGTGCCCTTTCCCGGACCGCGTCCGCGCTCGCCCTCGGCGCCGGTTCCCGGGTAGAGCGGGTGCTGATGGAGAGAGAGATAGTAGACGTCCGGATCCTCGTAGAATATGTCCTGTGTGCCGTTCCCGTGGTGAACGTCCCAGTCAACGATCAGGACCCGCCGGGCGAGGCCGTCATCGATCGCGACTCTCGCAGCCAACGCAACGTTGTTGAAGAGACAGAATCCCATGGAACGGTTCCGGGTGGCGTGATGCCCGGGCGGCCTAACCGCGCAGAACGCAGAGGAGTGTTTGCCGCTCGTCACGGCCCGGACGGCGTCTACCGCGCACCCCGCCGATGCGATTGCGGCGGACCACGAGCCCGGAGAAACGACCGTGTCGGAGTCCAGCGTGACGATGCGCCCGGCATAGGCGGCCTCGTCGCACGCCTCACGTACCGTCCGGATGTGAGCATCTTCGTGGACGCTGATCAGCAACCGCTCGTCGACAGAGGCACCGGGCACCGGCTCCACCCGCCCATGGAGGTCTGGAAGTGCTCTCCCCACCGCCTCCATGACCGCGCGGAGTCGACCCTGGTGCTCGGGATGGCCCCACCCGGTGTCGTGGAGACTGCAGGCTTCGTGTGAGTAGAAGGCTACGGCCATCGAATCTTGTTGATTGCCCCCCCTGCGCGCTCTAGCTTCCAGCCATGGCAATCTACTGCACTAGCGCCCGTGGTTCACCGTGGTCCGGAAGGCGCGGCATCTCATCGATTCGCGCGCTCTCCAGGCTGTTGCTCCGTCCGCTGGCTCTGGCGGGGCCGTTGCTCTGCGCGGCGGCCTGCGACGTGGAGTGGGGCGGTACGAGCGTGGCTCTCATCGACCCCGCGCCAGTTCCGGAGCCGTCTGATACGACTGCCACGGCGGTCGTCGAGGCACCCCTGCCCGTGGGGCCGCTTCTATACGCGCTGCGCTCGACGGGATCCCGAACCGTCTACAGGGTGACTCCGGTCGCCCGTCTCATCGGCGATTCGCTTGCCCCACTGGGTCTTCCGGACGACCTGAGCCGCGACTACCGGGCTCGCTTCGACTCGACGTTTCTGGCTCGGGGCTCCGAGCTGGTGCTGCAATCCGGAGGGCGCCGGATCGGATCGGCCGTGATCGGCGGAACGACGGCAGTCGGTGACGTCATGTGTCCTTCGGTGGCATCGGCACGCGTGCTGGTGCTGCCGGGAGAGACTCCTCCCACGTCGGTGTTCGGCGTTCCGTCGGGGCTGGTCCTGCAGGCGCCCGGGCCGCTGGTCGTTCCGCAGATCGACGACCGGATCCGCACCTTCGGTCCCATCCTGGCCGAGGAGTTGCTGCGGAGCGAAGGCGAGACGCGCCCCTTCCTCGCCCAGCGGGCGTCGCTGACCGCGGTCGCGTACCCCGGCGACCAGCGCCCGGCAATGGCGGCGACGTATCTGATCAACGACCAGCTCGGAGAGCCGCCGCCGGCTGAGGAGGCAGTTTCCCTGTTCTACGTGGCACGCTTCGAACCTGCGAGCGGCTACGTTCCGGTCTGGTCCGAGGTCCGACGCTACGGCGACGGACGAGGAAGGCGGGAGGTGTTCACTTGGGCTGATGCGATCCTCGTTCCCGAGGGTCGCGTCGACCTCGTCCACCGCCATGGCGAGACCGGCTCCGTGCTGGCAGCGAGCCCCGACGAAGGCCTGGAAGGCCAGCGGCGGATCGTATGGGTCGAGGGTGAGAGGTGCGCCTCCGAGCGACTGCTGGGGGCTGTTGGCGGCGGCTCTTAGCGGAGTCCCGATCTCCGGGGAGAAGACCTCAGGCCAGCACGAATGTGGAGAGCGACCGACCAACGTCGCTGTTGCGGAGCTCGAGCAAGGCCCGATCGCGGAGCTGCCGCACCCGTTCGCGAGTCACGCCGAGGAGCTGCCCGATCTGCTCCAACGTGTGCTCCGACTCTCCCTGAAGGCCGTAGTACAGTCTCAGCACTCGGGCGTCGCGGGGCCGAATCTGCTGAAGGGCGACGGCCACGTGCTCCTTGAGAAGCCGTTGTTCGACGGCTTCTTCGACATCCATGTCGTCTACCAGGAACCGCTCGAGGAGGTGGCTGTCGTCTCCGGCTCCGACCGGTGCGTCCAGCCTTACCTCGGCCACGTTCAGGGCGAGCAGCATCTCGACGGTCGAGGGATCCAGCTCCGCCTGGAGGGCGATCTCGGCCGGCAAGGGGTCTCGGTCCAGCTTCTGCTTGAGCTCCTCGCTCACGCGCAGCACGCGCGCAAGCTCCGTTGCCCTGTTCAGGGGGAGCCTCACAACCCTGCTCTGGCGGGCTAGGGCCGCCAGGATCGCCTGCCGGATCCACCAAACGCCGTAGCTGATGAATTTCACGCCCTGGTCGGGATCGAATTTGCGGGCCGCTGTGACCAGGCCGACGTTGCCTTCCTGGACCAGGTCGGCGAACGGAAGGCCGCGGTTCTGGTAACGTTTGGCGACGGAGACGACGAAGCGGAGGTTTGCCTGGACCAGGCGATCCAGGGCCACGGGGTCGCCGGCGCGAGCTCGCCGTGCAACCGCATCTTCTTCGGGCGGTGTAAGCAGGGGATGCCGACTGAGGTCATCGAGGTAGAGATCGACCATGCTCGGCATCTCGGGAGTGAGGACCTTCCCGTGGTATTTACTGTTTCGCGCCATACACCGTCCGAGGTAGCAGTCCCGAGCGACCAAGCGAGCCGCTGTGAAGCTATGAACGATTTTTAGCCTCGTCAAATTGTTCGGCGCGGCGTCGGTCTCTAGAGGCAGTCACGCAGGCATGGGACGGTCCTGGCGGCGGCGCACCGGAGTCCGCCGCCGGCCCCTGCACAACGCCGGCTGTCGACTGGCGGGATAGCTTGTCTCGCGGACCCATCCGCGGTAGATAGGTTGAACCGGCGGCCGATACGAGTCGCGCACATCAAGGGTGCGCGCCGCCGGTCCTCGACAGAAGAGCTCATGGGACGCTACCGCTGGACCTGTGCCGCGGTGACCGATGTTGGCCGCGTGCGCAGCGAGAACGAGGACTCGATATTCTGCTCCGCCGATTCCGGGGTTTTCGTCGTGGCCGACGGAATGGGTGGACACGCAGCCGGCGAAGTCGCAAGCGCGATCGCGTCCGACATGATCGCCACCCGGCTTTGCGCGACATGCGCTGTCGATGGCCTGGAGGACGCCAGGGAATCCTTTCGTGCCGCATTCTTGGAGGCCGGTGACGAGATCATCCGGCAGGCCAGCCAGGACATGGCGCAGATCGGGATGGGCACCACGGCCACCGTGTTGGTGCTGCGGCCCGATGACCACTATATGGTGGGCCACATCGGCGACAGCCGAGCCTATCTCCTCCGCGACGACGAGCTGAGCCAGATCACCCGGGATCACTCATGGGTTCAGGAGCAGGTGGATCGCGGGATGATCACGCCGGAGCAAGCTCGTAACCATCCGCAGTCCAACATCATCACGCGCGCCCTGGGCACGGAGACCGATCCGCGGCCCGACCTCTTCGTGGGCCACCTGGCAGCAGGCGACAAGTTCCTGCTCGCTTCCGATGGGCTCACCGACATGCTCTCGGAGACGCGGATCTCCAAGATCATGGATGTCGAGCCCGATCCCCAGCGTGCAGTCTCCCGTCTGGTCAAGGAAGCCAATCTGGCCGGAGGGCTCGACAACATCTCCGCGGTCGTCGTTGCGGTGGAGGCGAACGACTGAAGTAAGGCGACGCCCTCTCGGATGGCGGTCGGAATCGCCGGCTCAGTACACCCGGGCGGCGGAGTCGAGGCGAGCGGCAACTTCTTCGGCCGGCGCCTCCAGGAGGCTAAGGAGCGGCCCCGGGTCCACGTCCTCTATCGGCTCCAGACTAAACACGCGTAGCACCCGGGTCGTGTGGTGCAGGGATCGGCCGAGCCGCGGCAGGTCGATGAGGCCCTCCTCTCCGGCCGAGGTGAGCCGCTGCACCTCGCCGGATCGCCGAACCAGAAGTAGCCTCAGCTCCAGCATGCGGGGGTTCGCCGGGTAGTCCAGGAACAGG
>JBDGYE010000108.1:0-7393 GCA_039584255.1 Gemmatimonadota bacterium | reverse complement strand
GATGACCTTCCCGAGCGTCTTCTCACAGGCGTGGAGCTCGAAGACGGAGTTGCCCGAGCCGAGACGGCTCGTCTCGGCTCGGGCCGGCGCCGCACCGAGATGATCCTCGAGCTTACCCTGCGGGAGGGTCGAAAAAGAGAAATCCGGCGCATGCTCGGGGCGCTGGATGTCAGGATTCACAAGCTGCAGCGAACGGAGTTCGGTCCGCTGGCGCTCGGAGAGCTGCCTTCCGGCGTGTGGAGGGAGCTGACGCCGGAAGAAATCGAACACCTCCGCGCGCTGTCAGAGAGGTAAAGGCCAGTCATGGACATAAAGGACAGAAACATCCTCATGCTGGGGGGTGCCGGGCTCGTGGGGATCGCCATCGCCCGAAAGCTCCTGCCGCTAAAGCCGGCGCGGCTCGTGATCGCGTCGCTGCGGAGGGCGGAGGCTCTCGAGGGCGTCGACACGCTGCGGAGCTCGCCGCACTCCGAGGGGGTGGAGCTGATCCCCGAGCACGGTGACATCCTGCTGCGCACCTCCCGTCGGCGTGAATCGCGCACGGAGCTCTTGGCCACCGACGAGGGGCGTGCCGAGATCCTGGATGACCTCCTCGGCCATCTGACCGAGGAAGACTTCCGACGCTCGCTGCTCTATCACCTTCTGGAGGAGCACAGGCCCGAGATCGTCATCGACTGCGTGAACACTGCGACCGCCATCGCCTACCAGGACCTCTTCCGGTCTGCCCTGGGAATCCGCGACCTCATGCGGGGTGGCGGCCGCCCGACGGTGGCGGACGTGGAGGCGCACCTCACGACGCTCTATCTGCCGCAGCTCATCCGGCATGTCCAGGTTCTGCTGCACGGGATGCGGATGGCGAACACCGAGGTATACCTGAAGATAGGGACCTCCGGAACCGGAGGAATGGGACTTAACATACCCTTCACCCACTCTGAGGCGCGTCCCTCGGCCACCCTGCTCTCCAAATCGAGTGTCTCGGGGGCCCACTCGGCGCTTCTCTTTCTCATGGGCCGAACGCCCGACGCGCCGGTTGTGAAGGAGGTGAAGCCGACTGCGGCGGTGGCTTGGAAGAAGATCCTGTACGGCCCGGTGTTGCGAGGCGGACAGCCGATCCCGCGCTACGACTGCCGGGCTCCGTTGAGCCTGGACGACGCCTTCGACGGGGGCTCGCAACACCCATATGAGAAGACCGCGGACGCCATCGAGTCGGTCTTTCTTGACGCCGGCGAGAACGGGATGTTCAGCCTTGGCGAGTACGAGAGCATCTCAGCGCTCGGCCTAATGGAGATCATCACGCCAGAGGAGATCGCCGACGCGGTGATCGCGGAAATCAGGGGGCGCCCTACGGGGCGGGACATTGTGGGGGCGCTCGACGCTGCCACGTTGGGTCCGACCTACCGAGGCGGCGCCCTGCGCGAGACGGCCCTGCGCTACATGGAGGAGCTAGAGGAGGAACACGGCGTGCGGTCGGTGGCGTTCGAGATGCTCGGACCGCCGCGTCTCAGCAAGCTGCTGTTCGAGGCGGAGATCATGAGGCGGCTGTTCGGAGGAGTCCGCGATGCTGCGGAGATGGACCCGAAGGAAGCGGCCGGAAGGGCGTGGCAACTGATTCAGGATGACGCCACTCTGCGGTCCGACATGCTGTCGGTAGGAGTCCCCATCCTGCTGCCGGATGGAACGCAACTGTTGCGCGGACCGTACGTGAAGGTTGTGCCGGATCCGTTGGAGGAGACGCCGCACGCCATCTGCGCCAACCGGGGTTGGGTCGATCTGCGCCCGGCAGGCTGGGAAAGATGGCGGGAGCGGTGCCGGCAGTTCGTTTCGACGGTGCTGGATGTGCCGGGGCCGGCGCACGGCTCCGGACCGGACCTGGACGTTCGCGCCCGCAGCGGCGAGATCCGGCCGGGCACCCTGGCAGCGTTCGTGTTCCGGTATGAGGACGAAGGAGAGAGGATAAAGCGATAGTGAGCGACAGCGAGGGAATGGCCCGGATCGCGGAGGCCGGCGTCGTCAAGGAAGGCGGGTCTCGACCGGAGCCCGAGGGAGAGTCCGTGCCCGAGATTCGTGTCTCCGAAGCCGAGCTGGCCAGGAGAACGGAGGCGGTAGCGGAGGCGGGACGCTTCCTTGGCGACATCCGTCGCGCGGTTGCCACCCGTGTCATAGGCCAAGAGGCCATGGTGGAGCGGCTCCTCATCGGCATGCTCACGGGAGGTCACGTTCTCCTGGAAGGGGTCCCGGGTCTGGCCAAGACGCTGGCCGTGCGCACGCTTGCCAGCGCCATCGACACGACCTTCCGGCGAGTGCAGTTCACGCCGGACCTTCTCCCAGCGGACCTGATCGGAACTCTGATCTGGGATGAAACGCATAGGGAGTTCGTGCCCAAGAAGGGTCCGATCTTCGCGAATCTGATCCTGGCGGACGAGATCAACCGCGCGCCGGCCAAGGTGCAGTCGGCGCTTCTCGAGGCGATGCAGGAGCACCAGGTCACGATCGGTGAGGAGAGCCACCATCTGCCCGAGCCCTTCCTGGTTCTGGCGACTCAAAACCCGATCGAGCACGAGGGTACCTATCCGCTCCCGGAAGCGCAGGTCGACCGCTTCATGTTCAAGGTTCGGGTCGACTACCCGTCCAGAGCGCAGGAGCGAGCGATTCTCAGGCTGATGAAGTCGGATGAGCTGCCGCCGGTGGATCCCGTGGCCAGCCCTAACCAGATCCTGGCGGCGCGTCGGACGTTGCCGGAGATCTATCTCGACGAGCGGGTGGAGGACTACATCCTCGACCTGGTTCGGGCCACCCGGGAGCCGGCGGAGGTCGACGCGGAGGTGGAGGGCTTGATCGAGTACGGCGCTTCGCCCCGGGCCTCGATCTATCTGGCCCGGACCGCCCGAGCCTACGCCTTCATCGATGGCCGGGCCTACACGGTGCCCGAGGATGTTCAGGCAGTGGCGCCGGACGTCCTCCGCCACCGGATGGTGCTTACTTTCCAGGCCGAGGCGGAGGAGATCACGACCGAAGAGATCCTCGACCGACTCCTCGCGGCCGTGACCGTGCCCTGATGCTGGCGCTGGTCCGGCGCTGGTTCCGCGCCGACACAGACGACGAGACCCGATTCCAGCTTCCGGCCGAGGTGCGGCGACTGGAGCTCCGCGCCCGTCGCCTGATGGAGAACCGGGCCGTGGGCGCCTACGACTCGGTGTTTCGAGGCCACGGCATCGAGTTCTCGGAGGTCAGGGCCTACCAAGCCGGCGACCCCTTCCAGGCGATCGACTGGAAGGTTACGGCGCGGATGGGACGTCCATTCGTCAAACGCTTCGTCGAAGAGAGGGAGCTGTCGGTCCTGCTGGCGGTCGACCTCTCAGGATCGACGGACTTCGGGACCCGCATCCGGGCGAAGCGGGAGCTCGGCCTGGAGGTGGCTGCAGTACTGGGACTGGCGGCCAGTCGCAATAACGACCGGGTTGGCCTGCTCCTGTTCTCGGACCGCATAGAGAGATACCTGCCGCCTCGGCGCGGACGCGGACGCCTCAGACAGCTGCTGCACGTGATGGCAAGCCATCGGGCGGAGGGAAAGGGCACCGACCTCGGTCTCGCCCTGGCCACGGCCACCCGCGCGCTGAAGACCCGATCGCTTCTATTCGTCCTGTCGGACTTTCAGGGCGCCGTGTTCGAGAAGGAGCTGACGGCCGCTGGACGCAAGCACGATGTGGTGGGCATCCACCTGCTGGATCCGGCGGAGCAGGCTCTTCCCAGCGCCGGACTCGTGGCGATCCGCGATCCGGAGACGGGCGAGTCCGGACTCCTGGACCTCGGGAGCCCGGCCGTCAGACAGGCCCTTCGCCGGCACGCCCTCGAACAGGACGAGCGGCTGGAGAGGATGTTCCGGGTACGAGGCTGCGACCGGATCGTTCTCCGCACCGACAGGCCGTATGCCGCAGAGCTGGCCAGTTTTTTCGCCGCGCGGGCGAAGGCGAGGCTCCATTGAAGACGCCCCGTTTGGCCCTGCTTGCCGTGGCCACTGCCGCGGGCGCCTTGGGGCCCGGTTACCGTTGGGCTCCCGCGCAGGAGGCCGGCGGGGCCGCGGTGACCAGAGATGCAGCGGTCGCCCTCTCGCCGGATTCGGTCCGTGTTGGCGAGCCGTTCGTCCTCGGCATCTCGGTCCGGTGGCCGGAAGGCGAGGTCGTGTTCCCCGGTCTGCTCGATCTCGACGAGGAGCTTGAACAGCTGGAGCCGGTAGCGCTCGCACACGATGGCGAAGGCCGGGAGACTTGGCGCGCCTACTACCGGCTGGTGGCATGGCAGGCAGGCACGATCCCGATCCCGGAGATCGCTGTCGACCGAAGCGGCGAGTCGCTGGTGGTCCGACCCCCTCCGATCAACGTGATCTCGGTGCTCCCAGCCGACCCCCCGGAGCCATTGCGTCTTCGGCCGCCGAGGCCTCCTGAGGAGCGTCGCCCGTTTCCGTGGTGGCTTCTGTTATTGCTGGCGGCCCTGCTGCTGGCGGCCTGGCTTCTCCGTCGGATGCGCAAGGAGGACGAGGCTGCCGAGGCCGACGTCCTGACCGTCCATCCCGCCGTTTCTGCCCGGGAGGCCCTGGTCAGACTGAGGGCGGAGGTGCAGGGGGGGCGGCTCGCGCCGGAGGCGTTCTATGACGGCCTGGAGGAAGTGGTCCGCACCTACCTCCACGCCAGGCGCGGGTGGCCGCCCACGCGCCCCGTGAGGGAGCTGTCCGGCGCGCGGGAGCTTCTGGTGAGCGGCGACGGCCGCGAGGCCGATGCCCAGCTGATACACATCCAGGCCCGGGCCGGGCTCGTGCGTTTCGCGGGAGTCGAGGGAGCCAGGGAAGCCGCCGTCGCCGACGCGGACTCCTGTCTGGAGTGGCTGGAGATCAGCGAAGCGACACTGGAGGCCGTGGCGTGAGCGGTCTGTCGCTGGCGGCGTGGCCGTTCCTGCTCCTCCTCCTGCTGCTTCCGGCCGGTTGGCTGTGGGCCGGCCGGCGGCGATTGCGACTCCCTCTTCCGGAAGCCGGCGAGTTCCTCGTGCTTTGGCGCTCGAGAGTATGGAGGACGTGGGTGCCCGTGTGGCGCGGCACGGCCCTGGCCCTCGTTGTTGTTGCCCTGGCCAGCCCGCAGCGTCTGGTGGAGAAGGTGGAGAGAAGCTCGGAAGGCGTCACGATCATGCTCGCCCTCGACATCTCAAGCTCCATGCTGGCCGAGGACTTCCGTCCCGACAATCGCATTGCCGTGGCGAAGCGTGAGCTCGCTCGGTTTGTCCGCGGGCGTTCGGAGGACCAGATCGGTCTGGTCGCCTTCGCCGGCGAGGCGCTCACAGTCGTCCCCGGAACTCTGGACCACGAGCTCCTGCTGCAGGCGGTTGGGAACCTGGAGGTCGGGCAGCTCGACGACGGAACAGCCATCGGTACCGCGCTGGCCACGGCTGTCAACCGGCTGCGTTCTGTTCAGACTCCGTCGCGCGTAGTGGTGCTGCTCACCGACGGCGACAACAACCGCGGGAACATATCGCCGCGTCAGGCTGCGGCGGCCGCCGTAGCGCTCGGCATCCGGGTTTACACCATTGGTGTCGGACGGGACGGCGTAGCGCCGGTTCCCATCGGACGGACGCGCTTCGGCTACCAGTACGCGGAGATGGAAGTACTGGTCAACGACGAACTGCTCCAGGACATGGCCACGGCGACGGGCGGCCTCTATTTCCGGGCCACTGACCCGGAGGCGCTGGCCCGCATCTACCAGCGGGTCGACGAGCTAGAGTCGGCGCCGCTGGAGGAAATCCGCTCGGTGGAGCAGGCCGGTGTCCGATCCGAGCTCCTACTGCTGGCGATGGCCGCGCTCGTCCTCGAGCTGGTGGGCGCCGCCACCCGAGCCAGGAGATCACTGGACGCATGATGGCCGACCTGCTCTCCCGAGTCGGGGTCTCTCCCGCCATACCGTTTGCCCTGGCGGGAGCAACGACCGCTCTGGCGCTTCGGGCGATCGCCGCCCGCGTCGCCGCCCGGGACCGGGAGGCCCTGGCGGACTCCGCGCTCCTCAACCGACTCGTTCGACCTCCATCGGCGGCGCAGGCGATAGTGCGGGCCGTGCTGCTGACGGTGGGGGCCGGGGCACTGGCAGCCGGGATCTTCAGCGCGGGCGGCGACATCGAAGAACGCACGGAGACGGCAGACCGCGAGACCGTGCTCGTCCTGGACGCCTCGAACTCGATGTGGGCCCGCGACATGGAGCCGAGCCGACTGGCGCGGCAGCGGCAGCTGGCCGCCGAGCTCGCGGTTCGCCTTCCCGGTCACCTCGGCGTGGTCTACTTCGCTGGCCACGGCTACGTCCTCTCGCCGCTTACGGGCGACCGCGAGGCCTCCCTCATGTTCGCCACGGCGGTCGATCCGGCGGTCGTGGGGCAGGGTGGCACCTCGCTGACTCTCGGATTGGAGCAGGGGCTGGCCGTGCTGGCAGGAGGGAAGCCGGCGGCACCACGCGCCCTCATCGTCTTCAGCGATGGCGAGGCCACGGCGGAGGCAGAGATGCTGTCCGAGGTTCTGGAGCAGGCCGACCGCCAGCGGGTTCGCGTGTACACCGTCGGCCTGGGCACCGCCGCCGGTGCCCGGATCCCCGTGCCTCGGTCCGAGCGCGAGCGAATCCAGTCGGCAGCGAGTGGCGGCGGTCCGGGGGTTGAGGGAGAGGCGTGGCTCAGGGACCGCGAGGGCCGGGAGGTCACGACGCGGCTGAACGAGACCCTCCTCCGAGAGGTATCCCGGGCCACCGGAGGCGTGTACGTGCCTGCCACGCGGGAGGGACTGGAGGTGCTGCTTCGCCGCCTGGATGCTCAGGACGCGCGTCATCTGGGCCGGGCTGGAATCCCCGTGAACATCCTGCTGCTGCTGGCCTTCGGCTGCCTGTTCGCCGAGGGGTTCCTGTTCCGGAGGGCATGATGGCGAGAGCGCTTGTCGTGGCATGGACGGCGGCCCTGGTGCTCGTGGCCTCGGGCCAGGGGCACCAGGGCTCCACGGGCGCTGTGACGCAGGCGAGCCAGGACACGCTGCCGTGGACCGAGGGACCGAGCCTGTCTCCCGGTGACCTGGCCGCGTACCGCGAGGAGGCCAAAGACTCGGAGGACCCCGTGGACTGGTACAACCTGGGCGCCGCCCTGCTTCTAATCGGCGACTGGGAGGGGTCACTCTCGCCGCTGGTCCGCGCACTGGACGAGGAGGACGACGAGGAGGAGCTGGACGAATCCGCCACCTACGACCTGGGTGTGGCCCACGCGGTGGCGGGACGGCCCCGCGAGCTGCAAGCGGAGGCCGAGGCCGCCACGGATCTCGAACCGGAGGAGCGGCGCGAGCACCTGCTGCGGGCGCGGGACGAGTTCCGGTGGGTCCTGAGGACGG
>JBDGYE010000032.1:0-24313 GCA_039584255.1 Gemmatimonadota bacterium | reverse complement strand
GGTCGACCTCATCCGACGACGCTTCGACTACCAGCTCGGTCTCGCCCGACTCGAGGCCATCCTCGGGACCGAACTGCGGAACTAGGCCCGACGGAGAGCCTGATGAACGACGCGAGAGTCGTACAGGACAGGGTCCGGCGTCGTGGGAACGGCAACTATCGAGGCGGGATGTACAGAGTGATGAAACGGGATCGACTCAGAGGCGCAGCCGTCCTGGCGGTGATGGGCACGGCGGCCGCGGTCGGAGTCGCCGCATGCGATACCAGCGCCGACGACGAGCCGGCGATGGGCCTCTCCACTGCCACTGCGACGGTGATGAGCATTACCTCCACCGTGGCCGCCACAGGAACGATCGAGCCCGTCAGGGTCATCGACGTGAAGTCGCAGGCCTCGGGTGAGGTACTCGAGGTCCCTGTGGAGCTCGGCGACGACGCGGCTAGGGGCGACCTCCTGGTACGGATCGATCCCCGGGACGTCCGCAACGCCTACGAGCAGGCGGCCGCCGATCTCGAAGTGGCGGAGGCGCGTAACACGGTGGCAGAAAGGCAGCTCGGCCGAACTCAGAACCTGCGCGAATCCAAGGTGGTGACCGAGGAGGAGTACGAATCGGCACTCCTGGAGAGCGCCAACGCCAGAGCGTCCCTGGTCAAGGCCGAGACGAATCTGGAGCTGGCGAAGGACAAGCTCGACGACGTCACGGTCCGGTCGCCCATAACCGGCACGATCGTGGAGAAGACCGTCGAGGAGGGCCAGATCATCACTTCCGCCAAGGAGGTTACGGGAGGAACGATTCTGCTGCGCATGGCGGACCTGAACGAGGTTCAGGTACGGACGTTGGTCGACGAGACGGACATCGGTTCGATCCAGTCTGGACTGACGGCGAGCATCCGAGTGGAAGCATATCCGGACAGGGAGTTCCGTGGTCAGGTTCTGCAGGTCGAGCCCCAAGCCGTCGTGGAACAGAGCGTGACGCTGTTCGCGGTACTTACGCGGATCCGGAACGAGGAGGGATTGCTGAAGCCGGGAATGAACGCCGACGTCGAGATCGTCGTGGGAATCCGGGAAGGTGTACTGGCCCTACCCAACTCCGCCATAAAGACGCAGGACGAGGCAAGACAGCTGGTGAACGCCCTCGGCATGGACGAGGAGCTTCTCCGGCAGCGGGTGGAGTCACAGCATGGGCCCGGGGGAAAAGGCGGTGAGCGGGCTCACGGCGACTCCGTGGAGTCCGACGCCGGTGGTGCGGAGCCGGCGGGGGCCGGAGCTGGGGGCCTTCCGTCGATGGAGGAGATCCAGAGCATGTCGCGCGACGAGCGGCGCCGGCTCATGGAGGGCCTTTCGGCCGCGGATCGCCAGCGCATGATACAGATGTTCAGACAGATGCAGGAGCAGCGGCAGAGGCAGGACCACGCCAATTCCGGCAGCCCCAAGCCGGCTTTCGTCTTCGTGGCCGCACCCGACGGAGTGATGAGCCTGAAGCCCGTCATGATCGGGCTGAGCAGCTGGGAATACACCGAGATCGTCGGGGGCCTGGAGGAGGGGGACGAGGTGTTGCAGGTTCCTCTGTCCCTGGTCCAGCAGCAGGAGCTCCTTGAGCGAATCCGCAGCCGCACCGCGCTTCCCGGCATCAGCCGCTAGGAGCGAGCCGAATGCTGACCATCGAGATCATTCGGGTCGCCCTGCAAGCCATCGGTGCCAACAGGATGCGCAGCATGCTCACGATGCTGGGCATCGTTATCGGTGTCGCCGCCGTCATCACGATGGTAGCGCTCGGAACGGGCGCCCAGCGCGCGGTCCAGGAGCAGATCGATGCCCTGGGTACCAACGTCCTGACCGTTCGTCCAGGGCAGCTGTGGTTCCACGGAGCGCGGGGCGCCCGGGCGCGCATGTACGTTTCGGACGCGCTGGCCGTGGCTGAGGAGGCGGAGGTGATCACCGCCGTTGCGCCGGAGATGGTCTCGACCCTGCAAGTCGAGCACGGACGCTCGAACGCCAACCTGCGGGTCACCGGGACTACGTCCAACTTCGCCGACCTGAACGCCTACGAGGTCGTCGTAGGCCGGTTCTTCAGTAGAATGGAGAACGAAGGACGGCGCCGGGTGGCCGTGCTCGGCGGGGCGGTTCCGGATCTCCTGGGCTCGACGCCGCTGGAGATCGTCGGGCAGCGCATCACGATCAACAACGTGGGCTTCGAGGTGGTCGGCGTCCTGGAGGAGAAGGGGGGATACAGCTGGTTCAACCAGGACGAACGCATCTTCATCCCGATACAGACCGCCCAGTTCCGGGTCATGGGTCAAGATCGGATCGGTTCGTTCAACGTGCTGGTTCGGGATGGCGCGTCGCCCACCCTGGCCATGGCGCAGATGGAGGAGGTCTTGCGACGGGAGCACCGACTGCGGATCGGACAGGAGAACGACTTCTGGATCCAGGATCGGGCGGAGCTCATGGGCACCCAGCAGGAGACAACACAGACCTTCACCTACCTCCTGGCCGGTATCGCCCTTGTGAGCCTGCTGGTAGGCGGGATCGGCATCATGAACATCATGCTGGTCTCCGTGACCGAGCGAACCCGCGAGATCGGGGTCCGCATGGCCATGGGAGCCACACGCAGGGCCGTGCTGAGCCAGTTCCTGCTGGAGGCACTCGTGCTGTGCCTCGTGGGCGGGCTGTTGGGAATCGCCGTCGGCTTCGGGGCCTCGGGGGCGCTGGCCGAGCTGGCGGGTTGGAACACGGCGGTCTCTCCCCAGGCTGTCGGCCTCGCGGTGGCATTCTCGGCCACGGTAGGGCTGTTCTTCGGCATCTGGCCGGCCCGCAGGGCGGCAGCACTGGACCCCATAGAGGCTCTTCGTTACGAATAGAGAGGCCGCGCGACCGTCGCCCGGTCCGACTGACACCTTCATTGCCGAAGCCCGCGCATGAGCCTCGTTTCGTTCGACTCCCTGCCGGATGAATCCCGCCTTTGGTGTTTCGCCGCCTCCCGTTCGCCGGATGCGGCCGCAACGGCACATCTGCTGGATCGGGTAAGCCTCTTTCTGGAGGACTGGACGGCGCATCGCCAAGCGCTCAACGCGGCTTTCGACTGGCGGTACCAGCGCTTCCTGCTCGTGGCGGTCGACGAACGCGCCGCCGGAGCCTCGGGCTGCTCGATCGACTCGCTGGTGGCTCGCCTGCGCGAGCTCGAAGCCGAGTTGAATCTGACCCTACTCGACGCCGCTCCGGTGTGGTACCGTGACTCCGCGGGCCATGTCCGGACCGCATTGAGAGCCGACTTCCGGCGCCTGGCGCGAGACGGAGTCGTCGGGCCGGGAACCACGGTGTTCGACCTGGCTGTTGCTAGGCTGGGAGAGCTCCGGGGCGGGCGCTGGGAACTGCCGGCGGCCGATTCATGGCACGCGCGGCTATTGGCCGACACCTGAGGGAGCTCCGGACCACCCGCTCACGGGGGCGTGTAGCGTGAACCGGGAAAGCATCGATCGAGATCGGGAGAGAGCGGCTACCACCGCGCGTGCCGCCTTGGTGCTCTCGGGAGGCGGAGCGCGAGGGGCGTACCAGGTAGGTGTACTCCGCTACATCGCCAGCCAGTACCCCGAAGGCTTCTTCCCCATCGTGACCGGTGTGTCGGCCGGTGCGATCAACGCGGCATTCATCGCCAGTCAGACCGGCGACCTTCTGACGAGCGCGGATGGGCTCTGCGACCACTGGTGTGCCCTCACCACCGGACGGGTGATGCGCAGCGACGTGGGCTCGCTCACGGGAAGGCTGTTCCGGGTGGGCTTCGGACTCATCTCCGGTGGATCGCGCTTTGCGCCCGGCGTTCGGGGGCTGGTGGACACGGCTCCACTGGGTGAGTACCTGAAGGCCCTGCTCGAACTGGAAGGCGTCGACCGTAACATCGAGAGCGGGCGCCTGCGGGCGCTGGCCATCTCGGCCACATCCTATCAGACGGGGCAGACCCTGACCTTCGTGCAGGGGAAGCCCGAGCTACGGATGTGGGAGCGCGTGCGGCGCCGCGCCGTAAGGGCTTCCATCGGCGTCGAGCACGTGATGGCCTCATCGGCGATACCCGTCTTCTTCCCCGCCCGGCCGATCGAGGGCGAGTACTTCGGCGACGGCAGCTTACGTCAGACCCACCCGCTGGGACCGGCCGTTCACCTGGGCGCGGACCGCGTGTTCGCGGTCTCGTCGAGATCACGCATGTCCGGAAACGAGATGCGCACGCCGGTCGTGGACGGCTACCCGCCGCCGGCTCGCGTGCTCGGTCTAATGCTGAACTCGATTTTCCTGGACAACCTGGATATGGACGCCGAGCGTCTGCTCCGCATCAACCACCTCATCTCGCGGATCCCTCAGGAGAAGCGGTGGCTGCTGGCGGAGCGGGAAGTCAAGCTGCTCGTGCTGCGCCCATCGCGCGACATCGGGCGGATGGCGGCGGAGCACGAGAGGCTGCTGCCAAGCGCGCTACGCTTTCTGATCCGAGGTCTCGGCACGCGCCGGACATCCAGCTCAGACCTGCTCTCTTATCTGCTCTTCGAACCGGAGTACCTGGCGAAGCTGATCCAGCTCGGGCAGGAGGACGCCAAGCGGAACTGGCTACGAATCCGCCGTTTCCTGGATTGGAAGCGGCCGGATGACGGAGTCCAGCGACTCAGACGCGATTCAGCAGCATCAGCTCGTGGGGGTGCGGGTTGAGATAAACCTGGCCGAGAAGGTATGAGACGTCCTGCCTCCGCACGTGGTGGCGAATCAGGGTCACCGGCACGATCAGGGGGAGCAGGCCGCGTCTGTAATCGTCTATCATCCCCGCAAGCTCCGCGCGATCGGAACGGTCGAGCTCCTTCGACACGTGGCCCGCCAAGTGCTGGAGCACGTTCGAGTGGTTACGCCGGGTCGGCAGCCGACGCATCACAGCCGTGAACCCGGCCAGATAGTCGGCCGCCAGCTCGTCGGTGCCGGCGCCGCGCGGTGTCTCCGCCAGAAGGCGGCCCAGACGACGCGTGCCGGCCTGGTTGTGGGCCATACAGACGAACTTGTGGGCGGCGTGGAACTCCATTAGCGAACTTCGGGTGAGTCCGGCCGCGACGAGATCCTGCCACCGACGGAAGGCGAAAACCCGGCTGATGAAGTTCTCTCGAAGCCGGGCGTCGTTCAGGCGGCCCTCCTCCTCGACTGGAAGGTGCGGTGCCAGACGAAGCAGGGCCTTCGCGAAGAAGCCCACCCCGTTGCGGGCAGGGACTCCGTTGTCATCCCACACCTTCACGCGCTCCATGCCGCAGCTCGGCGAATCCTTTTTCAGCACGTATCCACTAACCTCGTCCGTCTCCAGGCGGCGCACACGGTCCGTGGCGTATTCCTTCATGCGATCAGACAGGTCCTCGCCGGTCGAGGGCATGACCAGCCGCGTGCTCTCTCGAGTGTCGGATTCGAGCCGGATCGTGGGGCGTGGAACGCCCAGGCCTATCTCGATTTCAGGGCATACGGGCACCCACTCCACATAGGGTGCCAGGGTCTCGGTGAGGAAGCGGTCACGCTTGTGACCGCCGTCGTAGCGGACTTTCTGGCCCAGCAGGCAGGATGAGATGCCTATGCGAACCGCGCGGATTGCTCCGGAATCTGCCTGCGAGCTCACGAATCTCCGTGTGGCAAGCGGCCCAGCATGTGACGCAGCGCTCCCTCGAGCTCGGGGTCGCGGAAGCGGAAACCTGAGTCCTGCAGGCGCGTCGGGTGAGCCCGGGCGCCACCGAGAAGAAGCTCCCTAGCCATCTCGCCGAACAGACCTTCCAGGACCGCGGCGGGAACCGGGAGTAGCGTCGGGCGCCCGAGCACACGTCCCAACACACGAGTGAAGTCGTCGTTGCGAACCGGCTCCGGCGCCGTGGCGTTCACGGGCCCCTCGAGCTCGGGCCTCGCAGCACAGTGCAGCACGGCGCCCAGCAGGTCGTCGAGGCTCACCCAGCTCATGTACTGCCGCCCGGTGCCGAGGCGCCCGCCCAGCCCCAGGCGGAAGGCCGGCAACATGCGGGCCAGAGCTCCACCGGCAGGAGTCAGTACGATCCCGATCCGCAGGTGGATGACGCGGATTCCCGCCTCTCGGGCTGCGGCCGCCGCGTCTTCCCAATCCAGGCACACCTCGGGCAGGTAGCCACTACCCCGCTCGCTCGACTCATCCACCGCCTGGTCACCGCGGTCGCCGTAGAAGCCCACGGCGGACGCGCAGATCAACGTGGAGGGCGGTTCAGCGCAGCTGCCGACAGCCTCGGAAAGCGTTCGCGTCCCCGATACCCGGCTCTCCCTCATCAGGCTCTTCCGCTCGGGGGTCCAGCGGCCGCCAGCTATATTCTCGCCCGCCAGATGCACGACGCAGTCGAAACCCGAGAGATCGTCCACGCTCCCCGCTGCCGGGTCCCAGGCGAGAGCACCGTCACTGTCCGTGGAACCGCGGCCGCCCGGCCGAAGCAGCCGGACCGCTTCGTGTCCTCCCGTGGTCAGCGTCGATACGAGCGCCGAACCGACGAGCCCGGTGGAGCCCGTGATCAGGAAACGCTGGGGGCGGTCGAAACGGCAGTCGGCATGCATGGCGATATCGCGGCGCGTCACGCGATGACGGTAGGCAAACGTGCGGTCCAGCCGGCGGTGAACGCAGCCGGCGGCCAAGAGGTGCCCGGGTTGTCCCAACGGCAGCTCGTATTCGATCGTGTCCTCGAGGCGCGTTCCTCCACCTTCGACCGGAACGAACGCATGTCTGTGCTCCCACCGCGGAAATGGACCTTTCAGCTGGATGTCGCGGAATCCCCGCCCCGGCTCGTGGTCACAGTGCTCGGCGACCCAATCCACCCATACCGGGCCGAGTCCTACCTGCAGCGTCGTGCGGGCGCCGTTGTCGATGCCACCAGACCGATCCACGACTCGGATGGCTTCCCATGGCGGCGTCAGCCGCTCGATCGCCCCGGGGCGGGCGTGCCAGGCGTACACCTGCTCAGGCGGAGCCTCAAGAATGGTTGACCTGACAAAACTCTCCAACGGCTGCCCCTCCTTACCGGGCGTTGCCGACGACGCTGTTATCCGGTCGCCGTCCGGCGGGCCCGAGGGCCCAAGGGGCCGGATGCTGCGCCCGCTGTTCCGGTGTCGACGTGGTCTGTTATCATATAGTGCATGATCCGAGTTCTGCACCTTGCCGACTGTCATTTGGGCGCCCCGTTCGGTTCCTTCGGCGCGCTGGCCGCGGACCGGAAGGAGATGCTCCTGAGGGACTTCGGCGGGCTGCCGGATGAGGCATTCGAGCTGAAGGTGGACGCGGTCCTTGTGGCCGGAGACCTGTTCGACTCCCCCCGCCCCGACGACCGAGTGGTCGCCGTTGCCCATGAGTTCTTCCGCAGGTTGATCGAGCGCGGCGTGCCCGCGTTCGTCGTTCCGGGCAATCATGATCCCCTTTCCGATCGAGGGGCTCTGGATGAGATGCCGGACGAGATCCACGTCTTCCGCGAGCCGGTCTTCGGTGATCCGGTTTCGGTCGAGACCTCAGGCGGAGCGTTGCATGTTTATGGGATCGCCCACGATCCCCTGCGGGAACCGGATCCGGCGGCGGGCTTCGTCCGGGCGCCGAACCACGGAGTTCACGTCGCGCTTCTTCATGCCTCGATGCCGGCCGCGCCGAACTGGAAGGGCGGCCACACCTTGAGGCTCAGCGCCGAGACGATAGGCCGCCTCGACGTGGACTACCTGGCGCTGGGCGACTGGCATCAGCACCGAACTCCGGGGGATCTGTCCGGAGCGGGCGAGCTTCCCGCGTGCTACCCGGGATCCTTCGCGGCACTCGACCTGACGGAGAGCGGGGCCCACGGCTACGTGGTGGCGGACCTGGACGCCGGAGCCGCACCGACCATCACCCTGCACCCCTCGGGCCTGCCCTCGGTGATGGAGCTGGAGCGGCTTGACGTGAGCCGCTGCAGCTGTGAACGGGAGGTCGCGGACTCCGTGGCAGACGCCCTCAGGGCCGAGACGGACGATCGGTCAGCGGAAGCCTATCCGGTCGTCACCCTATGCGGCGAGTTGGAGTTTCCCCTCGACGCCGCCAAGGTGGGGGCGATGGTCGCCGAACGGTTCGGGGCGGCGCGCGTCAAGGACGATGCCTGGTACTTCAGCTCGGAGCGTCTCAGGGAGCTGGCCGGGGAGAATACAATCCCGGGCCACGTGGCGCGTCTTGGAGCGGAGGGCATCGCCGGTGCGGGTGACGCCGAGGAGCGTCGCCTCCTCGAACGAGCTCTGCGCCTCGCGCTACGACATCTCGAGGTCACATGAGGGCGCCGAGGTTCGCCGGAATCTGGCTGAGCTACGGCTGTCACGAGGGAAAGCACCTCTTCCCCGAAGCGTCGAGGCCGGTAGTCATCGCCGGACCGAACGGCTCCGGCAAGAGCACCCTCCTCGAGGCCGTTCTGCGGACGATGTACGGTTTTCGGCGCCAATCCCCGCGCGAGCGCACTCTGCTGGAGCACCTCACGCCCTGGTCTGGAGCCCAGCTGGCCGCCTCGGTGGACCTGGTGTCCGCGAGCGGCGAGGTGCTGAGCGTCCACCGGGACTTCACTTCCGATGACGTCAAGGTTCGCGATTCGGCGGGCGGGGAGATCTTTCACGGCGACGGGAACCCCGGGAGCGGCAGCCGAGCTTACAAGGAATACCGGACCATGCTGGAGGAGTGGCTCGGCTTCGGGAACCTGGATCCGTATCGGAGAACGGCCTGGATCGGTCAGGGAGAGCTCGTGGACACGGCCCTCAGCGAGGAGCTGCTGCGCCTGAGCACGGGCGGGCATCGACGTGTAAAGTCGGCGCGAGACGCGCTGAAGGAGTCGTACCACGAGCTCACACGGAAGCCCATCGATCGTGGCCAGGCCGCGAAACGAAGCGACCGGCGCATGGAGGAGCTCCATTCCGAGCTCAAGGATTTGGAGGACCGGCTCGACCGGGAGCAGCGAGCGATGGCCGGGAGGCAGCCGCTCGTGGAGCGAGGGCGCGAGTTGGAGGCGGCCATCGGGCAGCTCGACGAAGAGATCGCCCGTATGGAGGCGGCCCTGGAGCCGCTCGCGGAGCGGCGGGCCGTTGAAGTAGAGAGTCGTGAGGCGCTGAGAGAGCTGCAACGCCTGGAGGCGGCCGCCCGCGAGCTGGACGGGGCGACGCGGGAGCTGGAGCGGGCGGAGGAAGCGTGGAGCGCCCTGGGCCAGGGAGCCCTCAGTTACCCCACGGACTTCGAGGGTCGCCTCAGTGCTCTCGACGTACTGTGGGAACAGGAGTCGAAGCTCGGTGAACGGCTGTCCGAGCGCGCGCAGGCCCTGGACCCGCGCACGACAGGGAGCGTGGGCGTCATCATGGCTGCGGCAGCCTTTGTCGCCGCCGGTGCCGCGGCGACGGCTCTGGGCTTTCAGGTCGTCGGCATCGCCGGCATCGTGCTCGGTTTTCTTCTCGCCGCCGTGGGGGGCCTCACCTTGTGGCAGTCCTGGCAGCAGCGCGACGAGGCGCGCCAGCGGGAGAGCGGGATAGAGCAGGAGCGATCCGAGCTGCGCGAGAGGATCGCGGATACGCTTCGCGGAGTGCCTGCCGCGGACGACATCCGGCCCGAGACGGCGGACGAGCACCGCCAGAGGTTCGGCCGTCAGACAGAGGTGGGGGCGCGCCGCGACGCGGCACGAACCGAACTGGCCAGCACACTGGCGCGCCTCGAATCAACTCATGCCGTAGTAGGGCCTCGGGCGGTCGAGGACGACGGACGACATGGCGGACAGGAGACGTCCCCCGTCGCCAGAGGTGAGGGTGACGAGGTCGAGGATCGAGCGCTACGTCTGCGACAGCACCTGGAGGTCGAGTCCTCGGAAGTCCGGCGGAGCCTCGCGGCCTCGACGTACCGGCTGGAGGCCAACGCCAGCGCTGGCGAGCAGCTCCCGGAGGGCATGGCCGCCGAGTCGGGCGCTGTGGAGGAGGGTCTCCGCCAGCACCGCGTCAGCCGGGAGAATCTGCGAGAGGAGCTGACGCATCTGAACCGGGAGCTAGGGGACGCGGAAAGAGGTGTCGAGGCAGTGCTCCGTCTGGAGGAGCGGCGGGAGCAGCTCCGGCTGGAGGTGGAGACGGTTGAGGCGGACGTGCTCATCCACCGGCTCGCGTGGAGCCTGCTTGGCGACGCGCACCGCGAGTTCCGCGAGAGGGATCAGGACCGGCTCGTGGAATCCATCTCGACCCGGCTGGAAGCACTGTCAAGTGGAGACCTGGGACCACTGGTGGCACAGCGGTCACTGGAAGATGCATCGGTTCGGATGTACGACAAGATGCTCCCTCTCGACTCACCCCCGCTGAGCTTCGGCGAGAAGCATCTGCTCCACTTCGCTATCCGGCTCGGGGCCGCGGATTTCCTGGCCGAGGAGCTCGTCCGCCACCCTCTGCTGGTGGACGAGCCGTTCACGCATCTCGACGAGACCCGGGCCCGACATGTGTGGGACACGTTGTGCGCGATCGCCTCCGAGAGGCAGGTCATCGTCACCACCCAGGACCGACTGGTCCTGGACCATCTCGGAGTACGCCCCGACATAGCACTGACGGGCCCATCGGAGTGGCGCGTCGGGGTCGACCCGGAAGGAGAGACGGCCCTACGTCCCGACTCCAGCCAGGCCCCGGAGCCCGGACAGCAGACCGGACTCCTGGCCGATCTCGACTGACCCCCCAACGGAACAAATCCTCCGAGTGTTGTAACAAGACCGACATACTGGGGAGTACAGCGCTCGCGGGGAGGCGGCGGTGATCCTGTCCGACACATCCATACGCCGGCCCGTCCTGACCACCATGGTCTCGGCGGCCCTGGTACTCTTCGGCGCCATAAGCTTCACGCGTCTTTCGGTGAGAGAGCTCCCCGACGTCGACCCGCCGGTCGTTTCGGTCTCTGTATTCCTGCGGGGCGCCAACCCGAGGGTGATGGAAACGACGGTTACGGACGTCCTCGAGGAAGAGCTCAGCACGATCCCCGGCGTCCGAACGCTCAGCAGCGTGAGCCGGGAGGAAAGCGCCAACGTAACGGTCGAGTTCACCCTGGACCGGGACCTCGAAGTGGCAGCGCAGGACGTCCGCGACAAGGTGGCGCGGGTCCGCGGCCGGCTGCCGCAGGACATCCTGGAGCCGGTCGTGGCCAAGCAGGAGGCCGATGCGCAGCCGTTCATGTGGATGGCACTGGCCGGCGAGAACTACGATCTCCTGCAGCTCTCCGACATCGCTGACCGCGAGGTGAAACGTCGCCTCCAGTCGCTTCCCGGCGTAGGTCAGGCCTTCATCGCCGGCGAGCGAAGGTACTCGATGCGGATTTGGCTCTCGTCTCAGGAGCTGGCCGCGCGAGGGCTGACCGTTCAGGACGTGATCTCGGCCATCCGGGCCAAGAACATCGAGGTACCGGCCGGTCGCATCGAGTCGGAGCGGCGGGAATTCACGGTGCGCTCGCTGGGCGAGCTGAAGACGCCCGATGAGTTCGGTCGACTCGTTGTCGCCAGCGAGGGAGGTCAGGTCGTACGCCTGCGTGACGTAGCGCGGGTCGAGCTCGGGGCCGAGAACGACCGCTGGTTCCTGAGCTACAGCGGCGCACCAGCGGTGGCACTCGGAATCGTCCGGCAGTCGAAGTCCAACCTCATCGAGGTCTCCGACGTGGTCCGCGATGAGGTTCCCCGAATCCAGGAGATCCTGCCGCCGGGAGTCGAGCTGGTGATCGGCTTCGACCAAGCGGAGTTCGTGCGCCGTTCGATCCAGGAGGCGGAGGAGACACTGATCCTGGCGGGCATTCTGGTCGTCCTCATCATCTTCGTCTTCCTCCGGAACGTCCGTGCGACGATCATCCCCGGCCTCGCGATTCCGACCTCGATCGTGGCCGCGTTCGCCGTCCTCTACGTCCTCGGCTTCACAGTCAACAACTTCACTCTGCTGGCGCTGATCCTGGCGATCGGAATCGTGGTGGACGACGCGATCATCGTCATGGAGAACGCCTACCGACACCAGGAGGAGCTCGGAGAAACGCCCGTCGACGCAGCGATGAAGGGCACGAGTGAAATCGCGTTCGCCGTGATCGCGACCACGATCGCCCTGGTGGCAGTCTTCACGCCGCTCGCCTTTCTCCAGGGAACCGCCGGGCGACTGTTCAACGAGTTCGGGATCGCTCTTGCCGGAGCGGTCGTCGTGTCCAGCTGGATTGCGCTGACGCTGACGCCGATGCTCTCGGCGAGGATCCTCCAGGTGCCGAAGGCCCACGGCAAGGTGTTCCTCTTCTTCGAGCGCTCCTTCGAGGCCATCGCGACCGGGTACCGGATGAGTCTGGCCCAGGCGGTCCGCCACCGTCTGTTCGTGGTGCTTGGCGCTGTGGTGGCGGTCCTGGTCGCCGTCGTGGCGTTCAGGGCTCTGGAGCGCGAATTCCTGCCTCCGGAGGACCGCGGCTCGATCATCTCCTTCATCATCGCGCCGGAGGGCTCGTCGCTGGAATACACGGCGGGCTACCAGCGGCAGGTCGAGGCCATCCTCGGCGGGACCGACGAGGTCACCGGCTACTTCAGCGTCATCGGCTGGCCGAGCGGTGTCAACAGCGGGATCATATTCGCCAGGCTAGAGGATTGGGAAACCAGGGAGCGGGGCGTCCAGGAGATCCTGAACGAGATCCGCCCACAAATGTTCGGTATCCCTGGCATATTCGCGTTCGCGAGCGCGCCTCCGGCCATCGGGTTCGGGAGCCCGGTGAGCTTCGTGGTCCGGCACCCGGACCTGGACTCGCTCGCTGCAGGGATGGACGGCCTCGTGGGTTACGCGCGGGGCCTGCCCGGTCTCATCAACGTCGATACGAACCTGCGCTTCAACAAGCCGGAGATCACGGTTCGTTACGAGCGCGACAGGGCGGAGGATCTCGGCGTGCCCATCGCTGACATCTCGAACGCCCTGCAGGCCCTGCTCGGCGGCCAGCGGATCAGCACGTTCACCCGTGACAACAAGCTGTACGACGTGATTGTCCAGCTCGAGCCTGACGAGCGGGCGACCCCGGGGGACCTGTCAGGGCTTTACCTTCAGGGGCGTGGCGAAACGCCGGTAAGCCTGGGTGCCCTGGCCCGGATCGAGGAAGGCGTCGGGCCGCGCCAGCTGAACCACTTCAACCGGGTGCCCTCCTTCACGCTGACCGCATCCCTCGCCCCGAGTCTCACTCTCGGAGCGGCGATCGACTCGCTGGGAGCCGCTTCGGATAGGATTCTGCCGCGAGGCAGCACCACGGCGCTCGCCGGTGAATCTCGGGAGCTCGAAGAGAGCGGTAACGCTCTCTACTTCGCCTTCGTGCTCGCCCTGGTCGTCGTGTACATGGTCCTCGCCGCCCAGTTCGAGTCGCTCGTCCACCCGTTTACGGTGCTCCTGGCGGTGCCGCTGGCGGTGACCGGAGCGCTGCTCACCCTGCTCGCTGCCGGCAGTACTCTCAATCTGTTCAGCCAGATCGGGATGATTCTGCTGATCGGAATCGTGACCAAGAACTCGATTCTGCTCGTGGAGTACGCGAACCGGCTCAAGGACCGAGGGTTCGACACCGCCGAAGCCATGCTCGAGGCAGGGCGGATCCGGCTTCGACCCATCCTGATGACGTCAGTGGCGACCATATTCGCGCTGGTCCCCATCGCCCTCGGGCTTGGCGCCGGTTCGGCGAGCCGAAGGCCTCTCGGTTATGCCATCGTTGGCGGGCTGCTGTTCTCGACCGCCCTCACGCTCTACCTGGTTCCCGTAGTCTATATCCTGCTCGACGAGCTACGGGTGCGGATCGGCCGCAAGGCGACGGTTTTGGAGGCCGTGGAGGCCAAGTGAAGCGCCCCGCGAGGCTTCGATACGGCTCGGTCCTGCTGCCGGCGCTGTTCTTCGCCGCTCCGGGGGCCGGCTCGCTCACTGCCCAGGGGAGCGACGTTCCCCGCGTGACTCTGACCGAAGCTCTGCGGCGGGCCGCCGACGTGGACCCGAACTACGTGGCGGCTCTCAGACAGGTCGGAGACGCCGACTGGGTCAAGCGGCAGGCCTGGATGGCGTTCGTGATCCCGGCCGTCGACTTCCAATGGTCGTTCACCAGGTTCTCCGACCCGCAGTTCAACCCTGGGATCAACGACCTGGCGGAAGAACTCACCGTGGGCAGCATTTCCGCCGGCTACCCCCTTTTCAGGGGCGGCGCGAAGATCTACGACCTTCGCGGGGCCGGGGCCGGCGTCGAGAGCGCGGTCGCCGGCGAGCTCCAGCAGCGCTTCCAGACCGCTCTGCTCACCGAGGCCGACTACTACGACGTGATCGCGCAGGAGGAGTTCCTGCGGGTATCATCGGAGCGGGTGCGACGTGCGGAGGAACAGCTCACCGTAGCGAGGGCGAGAGTCGTATCGGGGGCCGCCGTCCAGACCGACTCGCTGCAGCTCCTGCTGGAGCTCACCCGTGCCCAGGTCGATCTCCTGATCCAGAGGTCCTCACTCAAGGTGGCACAGCTGCAGCTCGGCAGGAGGGTGGGAATCATAGGTCCGGTCGACGCCGCTCCGCTGGACACTCTCCCGGGGCCGGACCTCCCGCTCACGGAGTCGGAGGCGGTGTCGGAGGCGGTGGCCACAAGCCCGAGCACGCTCGTAGCCCGCGCGGATCTGCGGGTCGCCAACGAGGCGTTCAAGTCGGAGCGCGCCGCTTATCTTCCATCGATAAGCCTGTTTGGTGCCTGGACCGGGTTCGATCGGGACATCATACCTGTTGCCACTACCCGAACCTCGTTCGGCGTGGCGGTCACTCTCCCGATCTGGGACGGCGCACAGCGGGAGCTGCGGCTGTATCGCGCCAATACGCGCCGACGGGTGGCAGAGGCGGCTCAGCGCGATGCCGAGCTGGAGGCCGGCCGCGACATGACGGCAGCATACGAGGCCTACCAGACAGCGCGCGCCAGCGCCGCGCTGGCAGCGAACGCCGTCGTCGTCGCCCGCGAGAATCTGCGGGTCCAGCAGGAGCGATATCAGTCCGGGGCGACGACGATCCTGGATCTACTGGCCGCCCAGGTAGACCTTACGGAGGCGGATGCGGGCCTGGTGCAAGCACGGTTTTCGACGCGGCTCGCTCTGGCTGGAGTAGAGGCTCTCCTGGGCAGGCGGCTCTTCCCGAAATAGGGGGCAGACAAGTGGCGAGACGCGGGCGGCCAGGCATGACGGGTCCCGGAGCCGGTGAGAGAGTGCGGGGAAGACTCGGCACGCCTGTGCTTGCAGTCCTGGCCGTACTTGCCGTTGGCGCCTGCGGTGAGGGTGAAGCGAGCGGGGGCGGAGCCGGGCCGGCCGCTGCAGGTCGGCCACCGGGTGCGCCCGTGGATGTGGCGTTGGCCCGGATCGACACGGTGGTGGAAGCCATTCGGGCCACGGGTCAGATCGAGGCCGTACAGTCCATCGAACTCCGACCGGAGGTCTCGGGGCGGCTCGTGCAGATACTGGCCCGGGAGGGGTCGCAGGTGAGCGCGGGCAGGTCTCTGTTCAAGGTCGATGACGCGGAGCTGCTGGCCCAGGTGGCGCGGCTGGAGGCGGAGCGCGACCTGGCACAGCAGGCGCTGGCTCGAACCAGGGAACTGGTGGCTCGCAACGCCTCGTCGGAAGCCGACCTGGAGCTGGCCGAGGCCAACGCCCGAAGCAGCCAGGCCCAGCTGGATCTTCAGCAGACACGCCTCGACCGCACCGTCGTGCGCGCCCCGTTCGGCGGAGTTGTCGGCGAGCGCTTCGTCAGCGTGGGGGACTACGTCACTTCCTCCACGCGACTCACGACGCTACAGACTGTGGACCCCCAGCGAGCGGCCTTCCAGGTCCCCGAGCGCTACGCGCAGCGCCTCGATCTGGGGCTGGAGGTGACGTTCCGGGTGGCGGCCGTGCCGGACAGAGAGTTCGCCGGTGTGGTGGACTTCGTCGACCCGCGAGTCCAGCTCCCCGGACGGACGATCACCGTGAAGGCGAGGGTGCCGAACAGCGACCGGATGCTCAGGCCGGGGATGTTCATAGAGGCCCGGCTGGCGACGGAGGTGAGGCCGCAGGCCGTAGTGGTCCCGGAGGACGCGATTCTACCGCTCCAGGGCGCGGACTATGTGTGGACGGTGACCGAAGAGGGAACCGCGTCGCGAGTCCAGGTGGGGCTGGGCGTTCGTACGCCCGGTTACGTCGAGGTGTTGAGCGGGGTCGAGCCCGGAACCCAGGTTGTCGTCGGCGGCCTCGAGCGGCTGTCCGAAGGCATGCCCGTGATGCCGAATCCCGTCGACCGGTAGACGCCCCGGCAGGGAGGCGGCCGGTGGCGGCTGGTCCCGGCCTCAGCCCTCCGCGGCCGGCTCGGTTCGAGGAATGTGCCCGGCGCCATGCCATCCCCCTTCCCGGATGCCCGCCATCCCGTAGTCGATGATCGCGTACACGGATGCGATGCCAACCAAGACGATCGGCAACTTCACGAAATCCGGATAGACGAGCAGCGTGAACAGGGCAAGCAGCTGGAGGGCCGTCGTCACCCGCCCGGCCTGGCGCGAGTGGAAGGGATGGTGCTGGCCAGCCAGCCTCGCCACCAGGAACACACCTCCGGTGAAGGTGTCCCGCAGGATCAGGATCAGGAAGCCGGCCCAGTCCAGCCTGCCCGTAGGCACAAAGGAGACCAGCGCGACGAAAACGAAGATCCGATCGCAGAACGGGTCGAGGAGGGCGCCGAGCTCTGTCATCTGCCCTGTTCGACGGGCCAGGTAGCCATCCAGAAGATCTGTTATGGCACCTACCCCCACGATCACCGCGAGCCAGCGGAGATCGTGCACGGCGAGGAACGTCAGACCCAGCGGAATACGTACTAGCGAAAGAATGTTGGGGAGGGTAAGGAAGTCGGCCACGTGCGGATGGCCGGCGTTCACCGTCTCTGGACTCACGAGGTGTGCCCCCCTTCCGGACTCGCCACGCCGCTTTCCTCCGCCAGGTAGTCCTCCAGCGCGTCGCGGAACGGCCGGGGCTTGACTCGGAAGACTGTCCGAAGAGGATTGTGACCGCCGCTGAGGACACTGCCCCACCGCAGGACGTCCAGTTGCTCGGGAGTGAACGGCATCGGCCATCCTATGTGGCTGGCCATCCACATTGCCCACGGAGCCAACTTCTCCGGAAGTGGAACTACCGGCCGCCGGCGCCCGATGGCCTCGCCGATGACCCTCACGACGCGGATAAAGCTGAGACGCTCCGGGCCGGCCAGCTCGTACAGGCCGCCGGCTACGTCCGCTCGTTCCACCGACTGCGCCAGGGCGTCGGTCACGTCCTCGACCGCCACCGGCTGGATCTTGAACGTCCCGTCGCCGAGCATCGGAAAAGCGGGTAGCCTCATCAGGAGTCTGGCCACGGCCGTCGTGAAGTGATCGCCCGGACCGTAGGTTACGGAGGGACGAAGGATCACGTACTCCAGACCCGACGACATCACCGCGTCCTCCGCCTGGAACTTGGCTCGGAAGTAGTCGCCAGCGGCGGGGCTGGCACCCAGCGCGCTGACGTAGACGAAGCGCTGGATGCCCTGACCCGACGCCTCGACCAGCACGTTACGCGTCCCCGAGGCATGGACCTGCTCCAGGGTCCGGGCTTCGGTGCGGGCGGAGATACCCGCCAGGTGGATCACCACATCGCACTCGCTGGCGATTCCCTTCAGGGACTCGGTATCGGTGACGTCCGCCTGGCGCCAGTCTACGCCGGGAGCCGTCAGTCTGCCCCGGCCTCCAGCACCTTTCCACACGCCGCGAACCAGGTGGCCCCGCGAGACCAGCCTGGGCAGCAGGTGGCTGCCCAGGAAGCCATCGGCGCCGGTAACCAGGATCCTCCGCGCAGGGGTCCGCGCGACGCTCAGCGGATCGGTCTGCTCCGCAGTGGCGACGTTGTTGCCCGAACCGGTGCCCGCCTGACCGGGTGGAGGCGCAGGTGAGCCCCTCGACATACCCTCTCCCGCGTGGCCTTGGAACAGGTCGAGGAATGTGGATTCGGCTCGCTATTCACGCAACTTGGGCCGTACGGGTGAAGCACGGGCTGGCCCGGCGGCGGCGTCAGATCATCGCCTCAAGCTCCGCCTCGTCATCCAGCTCGGCGCCGCCCCCGGTCTCCGCGCTGTCGCGCGGATCGAGGAATACGAACTCCTGCACGACCACGTCAGCCGTCGGGATGGTCACCCCGTCCCTGTCGTAGGAGCCGTACTCTATCCGCCCCTCCACGTACAACCGTGTTCCTTTGCGAACGTACTGCTCCACTGCCTCGGCCCCTCGGGCCCAGAACGTCAGCCGGTGCCAGTCGGTCTTCTCCTGCCTGGTTCCGTTCTGCTGGAAGATCCGGTTGGTGGCCAGAGAGAGGTGGGCCACCGTCACGCCCGACGCGGTCTCGCGCACGTCGGGATCCGCCCCCACGTTGCCGACGAGAATGACCCGGTTCACCGATCGACTCATGTATTCCCTCCATTCCTTTGGTGGTATGGACCCTTGGCTACGCTACGTGCGGAAGCGGAAAGAGGGAACGGAGGTTGTGACAGTTGTCGGCGCACCCGGCCTGGATGCCGGCGTCCGGGTACCCGCGTCCGAGAGGGGGTGCTAAGGCGGGCGGCGCGCGTGAATCAGGCCACAAAGCGCACGGCATCGACAGCCGGCGCCTCCCCCAGCGCCGCCGCCAGGTCGAAGAAGTGCCGCAGACCGGCCAGCATTCGTTCATCGAGCGTGTACCGGATTCGGGTCCAGTAGCTCTCCAGACGTCCCGCCGGGATCGAGTAACGTGCCGCCGCTGCCTCGGCGAGCCGAGGGGCGTTGGCCGGGAAGCCATCGCGAGCCAGGAGCAAGCGGCGATGCAGTTCGTGGAGCTCCGGATCGCCCGCCACGCTCTCTCTGACCTGCCACAGCGCGTACACGAAGGGCAGACCCGTCCATTTGGTCCATTCCGAGCCCAGGTCGAGTCTGAGCAGGCCCTCCCGCTCGGGGTACCGGAGAGCCGTGTCTCCGATGAGCAACGCCGCGGCCACGTCACTGCGGGAGAGAGGGTCACCGTCCTCCTGATCGAAGTCCTCCCAGCTCGGCTCGACGCCGTGTCTCTGCTTCAGCATGATCCTGAGCACGGAGCGGGACGAAGCGGAGGCGGTGGGCACAGCCACCTTGAGCCCGTCTAGGTCTTCCAGCGGCACTTTCGAGGCGACAACGATACTTTCCACCGGGCCGTCGCTGCCGATGCACAGTCCGTCCAGTACCCGGTACTCGCGGACGTGGCGGGCGAGCTCTATGCTGGAGCAGGGCGCGACGTCCAGCTTTCCACGGGCGAGCAGCCCGTTGAGCTCGCCAGGCGAACCGTGGTGGACCTCGAGCCAGTGCGGTCGAGGCTCCCCCTCGAGGAGCGGGGCATGAATGGGGTAGCAGTTGCTATAGTGGATGTTCCCTAGCCGAACCATGTATCCTTCCACCGGGCTCTTCGTGTCGACCGCCAATGGATCGCGGCGGCAGGGCCGCTGCGCAAGTTGCTGAGAGCGCGGAGAAGGAGATCCGGCTGGCGGGCGCGCTTCCGCGGCCTGGCGATCCTGATCGGATTGCTCGCGATCTCGACCCTCGTCTTCTTCCTCGACACGGTTCGGCGGGCACTCGCCGAAGGCCCACGCATCGTGGTGCTGGCCGCCCAGGCCCGAGGGCTCCAACCGGGCGCGACAGTGTGGGTCGCGGGGGCGCCGGCAGGCCGGGTCATGGCCATCGACTTCGGCGACCCGTCGGGGCCCGAGGAACGGCGCGTTGTCATCGAGGCGATCCTGCATCGCACGGCGGCACCCTTCCTCCGCAATGGTGTCCGGGCCCGGGTCGCCTCCTCGGCGCTGCTCGAGCCCGCCGTCCTGAAGCTGGACCCCGGCTCTCCCGGCGGCGCGGCCTTCGACTTCTCGGACACCCTGTTCATCCCCCGCGACACCATTCCCGAAACCTTCCTGGCCCTCTCGGCCGCCGGACGGGCCGGAATGGATACCCTCTCGATTCTGCTGGACGAGCTGGCTCGGCGGCTGGCAGAAGGTCCGGGCTCGGCGGCACGGTTCCGCCAGGACACGCTCATGGCGGTGCGCCTGTCGCGAGTCCAGGGCGGGCTCAGGGAGATCGCCGGGTCGCTGCGACTCAAGGAGGGCCTGGTCCACGCGCTGGCGGACGACTCTCTCCGTGCCTCGCTGCGTGCGGCGGCGGACGGCTTCAGACTGGCCCTGCGTGACGAAACCGCCGCCGCGGTCCGGGACACGTTCGCCGGGGTGGTGGAGGCAATGCGTAGCATCTCGGAACGACTCTCGCGCCTGGACGCAGATCTTGAGGCCGGTCGCGGAACAGCCGGCCGCGGAATGTACGATACGGAGCTGGGGGATCAGTCCAGGGCATTGCGAGAGGCTCTGGACGCAGCGAGGGAAGAGCTTTCCCGCGATCCTTTCCGGTGGCTGCGCTTCGGCCTCTTCTGACGGTCCCGGAGGGGGTCATGCCTCATCCCGGTCCATCGAACCCGGCCTCCGGCGCCGCTGCCCGGCTCGGCGGACCAGGGCCGCCAGCTCCTCGGCCGGTGCGTCGGAGAGACGCAGGAGCTCAAGATACGGGTCTCCGGGAAGGCTGAAGTGACTCGCGAAGGCGGGCTCGGTCTTCATTCCAGCCCTCTTGAGGGCGCGAATCGTCTCTCTATCCGTGGCGGAAGCAAGTGAGAGCAGCCGGGCCTCGGCCACCATGTGTCGGTATGCGTGCTGGTCGGCGGTGGGCTGCGGCTGACCGAAGACCTCGATCTCGAACGTGCCGTAGCGGAAACTGGCTATTACGGTCGGCAGCCCGTCCTTCCGTGTCCTGCGACAGGAGAACCCGGCAAAACCTCCGAAGCGATGGCGGAGAGTACGCTCGAACAGGTCCGGGTCGCGCACCTCACAGATCACGTCCAGATCGCTCTCGTCCACGTTCACGTCCAGGGGAATCGTCCCGACGAGAACGGGACCATGCGACGCGAGAGCCTCGGTGACACCGGACCCGATAAGCGCCGCATGGGCGGATCGTTGGGCCGGGGTGCCCTCGCGAAGTCGGGAGAGGTCGGTCCACCCTGCAGGCTCGTCGGGGAGACGGTGGGAGAGCGTCACTCGCGAGGCGGAGGCATTCGAGCCTCCAGGACGAACTTGACGTGCTCACGACGGCGACCTCGCTTCCGGCGCGTCACCACGATGACCTGATCGATGATTCCCTCGGGGTCCTCCACTGCGACCCGAAAGCCAGCCGATCCATCGACTGCGCTGATCCCTGTTCGGACCACGCGACCGGCGGCGGCCTCGGCTCGCCGGGCCGGATTGCGGAACAGGGTGAGGCTTGAACGGCGCCGGTCGCCCGGCAGCTTACGGGAGATCTTGACCCGGCTCAGCCAGTCGGGCTGATAGCTGACGTTCCAAAGCACGCCGTGCTGGTCTAGCCCTCTGGCTTCTCGGTTGTGACGGGCCATGTTTCCCCCTTCGGCGTTGAGTGTCGCCCGTGCGGTACCCCCGGAACCGGCACCGGAGAGGGCCGCGTGGCGATCCCGGAAACCAGAGAGCCGTCTCCCGCCAGCGGCTAGCGGAACCGGAGCCTGAGCGCCCAACGTAAACACCCGGCGAACGTCTCGCGATCTTGACCCAGAGCGACCCTCCGGTTATCAGTAGTGGAGCCAACCTACTCTCACCGTTCCCGAATCGAACCGCAGAGCGACGCTGGCTTTCTAGAACGACAGATCCGAGTCCCCCCGCAATCGGAGCGCGAATCGGTCCGCGCGCACCATCGTTACATCCGGACCGTTAACCTGTGGAGTACCTTCCGTGGACATCGCAGAGCTGAAATCAAAGTCCATCGCCGAGCTGCACGAGATGGCCGAGGAGCTGAGCATCGTCAACTTCTCCGGTCTCAGGAAGCAGGATCTCATCTTCCGGATCGAGCAGAACCTCCTGGATTCAGAAGTCGTCCTCCGGGGCGAGGGCGTCCTCGAGATCCTGCCGGAGGGCTATGGGTTCCTGCGGAGCCTTGATTGGAACTACCTGTACGGGCCGGACGACATATACGTGTCACCGTCCCAGATCAAGCGTTTCGACCTACGGACCGGAGATACTGTTCTCGGTCAGGTCCGGCCCCCCAAGGAAGGCGAGCGCTATCTGGCGCTTCTGAAGGTAGAGGCCGTAAACGGAGAGGACCCGGAGGCCGCCAAGCACCGCATAGCCTTCGACAATCTGCGGCCGCGCTATCCGGAGGCGCGGCTGATGCTGGAGCGAGACGACGGCGACATCTCGATGCGGGTGCTTGACATCATGGCACCGGTGGGAAAGGGCCAGCGGATGCTCATCGTATCGCCGCCTAAGGCTGGAAAGACGATCCTTCTCCAGAAGGTCGCCAACTCCATCCTCGAGAACTCGCCAGAGGTGCACCTCATAGTGCTGCTCATCGACGAGCGGCCCGAGGAGGTCACCGACATGGAGGAGCACGTCGAAGCAGAGATCATCTCGTCGACCTTCGATGAGCCGGCCGACCGGCACACGCAGGTGGCCGAAATGGTCCTGGACAAGGCCAAGCGTCTGGTCGAGTACAAGCGGGACGTGGTGATCCTGCTGGACTCCATCACGAGACTGGCACGGGCCTACAATACCACGGTGCCACATTCGGGGAAGATTCTCTCGGGCGGTGTCGACGCCAACGCCCTGCACAAGCCGAAGCGATTCTTCGGTGCGGCCCGCAACATCGAGGAGGGTGGGAGCCTCACGATTATAGCCACGGCTCTGGTGGAAACCGGCAGCCGCATGGACGAGGTGATCTTCGAGGAGTTCAAGGGCACCGGCAACAGCGAGGTCGTGCTGGATCGCCAGATTTCCGACAAGCGCATCTACCCGGCCATCGACGTGAACCGATCCAGCACCCGCAGGGAGGAGTTGCTGCTCGAGGAGACCGAGCTCAACCGCATGTACCTACTACGGAACTTCCTGGCGGACATGCCACCGGCGGAGGCGATCCAGTTCCTCATCGAGCGGCTCAAGCGGACGAAGGACAACGCAGACTTCCTCGATTCCATGACCGCCGGTGAGTGACGAACGACTCGCCCGCATCACAGAGCAAGCACTGGAGCGCGCCCGGTTGGCCGATATGCGGCCCTTGTACCGCAAGCTCCTGGTGCGCCTGAAGGGTCGCGACCCGGAGGCCTTTCAGCAGGCCACGCGCCGGTACGAGGAGGAGCTCGTGCCGGCGATCGCTTCGGGGGAGGCCGACCCGCTGGCGGAATGGTTGGCCTACGGCCGCTGGATAGCCGAGAAACTAGGCCCCGGCGAGCTGGTGGCGATCGACGGCAGTGGCCGGGCTTCGCCTTTCGAGCCGGGTACGGGCCCCGAGCCCGGTGCCCTTCTGCTTCACCTTCCCCACGCGGATCGAGTACCTGCTATAGCTCTGGCCGTCCCGGCCGACCCCAGCGTCGCACAGCGAGTTACGACAGAGCTGCTGGTGCGCTGAGGCATATCCGGCGGAGCACGGGCCCGAAGGGCTCTTGTGCCCATCCGGGCCGTCCGCGAGTATGCCGAAAGCCGACCGAAGACCGTGGCTCTTCCACTCGAAGGCAGGAGAGAAGTCCCGCCGTGATGAAGCCCACCGCACGCAAGGAACGGATCGTCCCGAGGCTGATCGAGGAGGAGCTTCGGGACTCGTTCATCGACTACTCGATGAGCGTGATCGTGCAGCGCGCCCTGCCCGACGCCAGGGACGGCCTCAAGCCCGTGCACCGGCGCATCCTGTTCGCCATGTACGAGCTCGGGCTTCTCCCCGGGCGCGAGCACAAGAAGAGCGCCACCGTGGTCGGCGACGTGCTGGGCAAGTATCACCCGCACGGCGACAGCGCGGTCTACGATACCCTGGTCCGGATGGTCCAGGATTTCTCTCTGCGCTATCCGCTCGTCGACGGACAGGGCAACTTCGGATCCGTAGATGGCGACAGCGCGGCGGCGTACCGATACACCGAGGCCCGACTGGCGCCTATCGCCATGGAGCTTCTGGCCGACATCGACCAGGAGACGGTTGACTTCACGCCCAACTTCGACGGCCGGCTGGACGAGCCCACCAGCCTCCCGGCACGCCTTCCCCACCTGCTTCTCAACGGCTCGGACGGCATCGCCGTCGGCATGGCCACCAAGATTCCTCCCCACAACCTTCGGGAGCTGGCGAGGGCGACCGAGCATCTGGTCCAGAACCCGGAATGCGAGCTCGATGAGCTGCTGGAGCTGGTTGAGGGACCCGATTTCCCCACCGGCGGCTACATCTGGGGCTACGAGGGAA
>JBDGYE010000107.1:0-13781 GCA_039584255.1 Gemmatimonadota bacterium | reverse complement strand
GGGGGCAGACAGTGTCTCAGTCCAAAGATCTGAGAGATCTTGCGCGCTGTGTGCTTCGCGTTGAATTCGCTGATGGCGAGGCGTTCCCCGACGCAGTCCCCACACGTCAGTGCCATGATGTCGTCGAAGTAGCAGTGGACCCGGGGAAGCGCGATGTCCGCGTCCATCTCGAACAGCCTCAATGCGTGAACCGTTGAACTGTAGAAATCCAGGTCAAACGAAGCGAATCCAACCGGAGCGGGGCCGCCGGCTACGAACTTGGGAACCATGTCTTCCACGAGCCCGAGAACCAGGTTTGCATCGCCTATCTCCTTGTGAAGCGCTTCGACATCCATGGGATACTCGCCTTCCCGGTACAGATTCGGCATGTCGAGAGGGCTCGTGGGCTTTGGAAGGCCCCAGCCGGTATCGAATCCGTAGACGTCGATGCCTACGCCGAGGGATCGCTCGATCTTGGAGGCGGCTCGTTCCAGGGCTACGAGGCCTTTCCCTCCCGCCACTCCGAACTCGATGACGGAGATTCGATCCACACCGATGGATTTCGCGAGGTGCGCACTGTGCAGCACCCCCCACGTGTAGTGTGGACGGCACGCCCGATCTTCCCTAAGGATCTGAACGAGAAGGTCGTTGAGCTCGGAGTACGCGAATACTAGTCGGTTGTCGTAGCTGTACCGTTCTCGCTTCGCGTCTCCCTCGGCCCATCTGATCGTGCGGCGGAGCGCGCCCCGGATCTTCCGCTTCAGCATTCTACCTCCTCCGGTTCGACATTCCCTCGGTCAGTGAGCCAGATTCCAGGCGATAGACGCGAGGAAAACACCTTCGTAAGTCAACGTGTAGTATCCACTAGACAAGCTTCGGGAAGCCGAGCTCAGCTCAGGAAAGAACCTCTGGACGCTAGCGTTCAGGAGGTCGCCGGTTCGAATCCGGTCGCCCCGATGTTCAGTACAGATGCACGAGAGCCCCGCGGATTGCCGCTGCCCGATGTTGCCGCAACGGGGGTTTACAGAGTGCGAACAGGCTAAGCGCCCGGCGTGAACCGGCGCTGGGCAACCGAGCTTGTGTTGGGCTCAGTTCACGTGCTCTCCGATGAGCCCCCTGCCCTCACCACTCCAGATCCATCACCCAGATATCGCTATCGTATTCGGAGAACGCGAGATAGAAGCTCTCCGGACCCACCGCGAGGCCCACACCGTCAAGGAAGGATCGTCGAACGCTACAACCCGGGTAGCGTCACGGCCGTTGGCCGGCATCCACCAAACGCCTTCCGATCCGTCCTCGTGGGTGCCGCGGAAATAGATCCTCGAGCCATCGGACGAGAACTTAGGAACGTAGCCTGCCACAAGTCCGGCTGGCCTTGCAAGGCGCGAGAGCACCTCTCCGTCCCCGGACACCCGCGCGAACCCGCTTCCGAGATTGGCAGAGTCAGGTCGGAGAGCGCTCGGCCTGGCCCGCCGCAACAAGCACCGCGAACCTAACGAGACCGGACTCGCATTGCACATCCCGCCCGCCGCCGTGCGGCAAGGAAAGAGATGGACAACTTCTTGGACAACTCGGGTCGCTGTCAGCGCAACCGTCCACAACTCCCCGCAGAAGCCACTTAGCAGAAAGCCCCATCCCTACTAAGGAACGGGGCTTCCTACAACTCTGTGCAACTTTCATTTAGGGTCTATAAGTTGTCAGATCTTTTTCGGTCGGCACCGTCGGATCGATTTCGGAGGAATGCATGAGCGACAGGAATGACGTTCCTTACGTCCCGGCCGAAGCGCGCATGGCCGAACTCACCTTCAAGGCCATACTCCTGGGCGTAGTGATGGCTATCGTCCTCGGCGCCGCGAACGCGTACGTGGGCATGAAGGCCGGACTGACGGTGGCGGCGGCCTTCCCTGCCGCGGTGGTGGCGATGGCCGTGCTCCGGCCGTTCCGGGGCACGATCCTAGAGGAAAACATCGCCCGAACGACGGCGTCGGTGGGCGAGTCGCTCATGGCCGGGGCGATCTTCACCATTCCGGCTTTCGTCATTTCCGGGGCGTGGGACACGCTCAGGTACTGGGAGAGCACCGTGATCATGTTCATCGGGGGCGTGATGGGTGTGCTCTTCGTGATCGTGCTCAGGCGAACGCTGGTAGTCGAGGCCGACCTGCCCTTCCCCGAGAGCGTGGCCGCGGCGGAGATCGTGAAGGCTGGCCAGGGAGGTCAGACCGGCGCCAAGTACGTATTCGGGGGGCTCGTCCTGGCGGGGGTGTGGGAGCTGTTCAAGAACACCAACGGCATCCTGTTCATCAAGGAGAAGACAGCCGGAGCCCTGGCCTTCGGGCGGTCCACAGTCGAGATCCTGGGCCAGAGGACGGAGTACGCAGGCGGGGGGCTGTATCTCCAGACTCCGGCCGCCTCGCCGATGCTGATGGGCGTCGGGTACATCGTCGGCTTCCGGGTCGCGGCGATCCTGTTCAGCGGAGCGGTGATCGGCTGGCTGTTCCTGGTTCCGCTCGCCGTGTTCCTGAATCCGGGTCTGAGCGAGAGTCTCGGTCCCGGACAGGATCTGGTGGTCCTGAGCGAGGACGTCTGGTTCAACCAGATTCGGCCGCTGGCCGTCGGCACGATGATCGTCGCGGCCTTCTGGACCTTGTGGGGTCTGCGGGGGCCACTTGTTTCGGGGATTCGGAAGGCGCTGGCTGACATCAGTCTGGCCGGCGTGGGTGCAGAACGGGCCCCGCGTACTGAGATCGACCTTCCGTTCAACCGGGTCTTCCTGGCCATAGCCGTCATGGCCGTGGCCACCTTCTTCCTCTACACCTACTTCACCGGCTCGGTGGTCGGTGCCCTGATCCTCACCTTCGTGATGGTGGTCCTCGGCTTTCTGTTCGCCGCCGTGGCCGGCTACCTGGTCGGACTGATCGGCAACTCGAACAACCCCATCTCGGGCTTGACTCTTACCGCCCTCCTGATCGCGGCCATCCTCATGGTCGCGATCGGCCTCACTGACATGCATGGCGTGGCGGGCGTGCTGGCGGTGGCCGGCGTCGTCTGCTGCGCAGCCGGGATCGCCGGGGACATGATGCAGGACCTGAAGGTGGGACACATCCTGGGCGGCACACCGTGGCGCATGGAGCTCGGTGAGATCATTGGCGTGGTGGGAGCTGCCGTGGTTCTGGCCGTGGCGCTGAACGTGATGCATGCGGCCTATACCATAGGCTCCGCGGAGCTGCCGGCACCCCAGGCCGGACTGATGGCGCTGATCGCGAACGGCATCGTCGGCGGCGAGATGGCTTGGCCGCTCGTCATTACCGGGATGTTCTTCGCAGTAGGCCTGATCCTGGTGAACGCACCCGCTCCCATGCTCATCGCGGTGGGGATGTACCTCCCGTTCTACTCCACCTCCGCTATCTTCGTCGGCGGTCTGATACGGGCTCTGTTCGATTGGCGACAGAGCCGCAAGGGAGCCAGCGACGAGGAGCGCCAGGGTGCCGAGAACAAGGGCGTCTTGCTCTCTTCGGGGTTCATCGCAGGCGAGTCGTTGATGGCGGTCACTCTGGCGTTCCTGTTCATGGGTCAGGACTTCGTTCCCGTGCTCGCCCGGTGGAAGGAGACTCTGACTCCGAGCGGCGACGGAAGCTTCCTCCTCGGCCTCCTCGCTTACCCGCTCGTCTTGGTTCTCCTCGCCTGGCTTCCGCTGCGGGGCGTGGGCGGGGGGAGCCGCACACCTGCCGACCGGGCGACGATCTGACATGCCCAGGCGGCGGACTCCAGACCCTCTGGCGGGCGTCAATCTTCTGGATCTCGAGCCCGTCCGGTGCGCTGAGTGGCGGGAGGTATCCGGCCACATCGTTGTCGAGCGGCCGCCGCCATCCGGGAGAGGGCTCAGGCGCCTCGGTCGGAGCCTCACCTGCCTGATGGCTCCCCCGCGTATCCGGCTCGATGAGGTCGGATCGTTCGCCTGGACCCGGCTGGATAGTCGGACAACGGTCGGAGAGATCGCGGCGGAGCTGCGGCAGCGGTTTGGAGACCAAGCAGAGCCCGTCGAGCAGCGTCTCGGTCAGTTCGTTCGGGTGCTGCGGCGGGAGCGCCTGGTGGCATACAGGGGATACGACGACGCGCCCGAAACCGAGGTTCAGCCCGGCGGCCGTTCCCCAGGCTGACTTCGGTCGCCTGCTTGTTGGGCTATGGAATCGGCGCGTCCCCGCCCTGCACGGCCGGCATGTGGCCGAGCTGAGTGAGGATCGTGACGTTGTCCCAAATCACCCAGAGCTCGGCGATCCTGCCCTGCTCGACCCGGAAGTAACCTGCGAAGTCGGACGACACCCTGTTACCCGAGGGCGGGAAGGGTCCCATCTGGCCTTCCTGGGTCCCGGCGTAGGTAGCCCAGAACGCGACGTGTTCACCTTCGGCCACCAGCTGGTGCATCTGGATGCGGGAGTCGGGCACGACCCCGAAATCGGCCGCCAGGAAAGCCTTCAAGTCATCCAGACTGTCGATCTCGAGCCCGGGTGTGGCCTGGCTGTGGCGTACGACGTCGGGGGCAACCAGGTCATCGAGGGCATCCAGGTTCCTGTCGTTGATCGCCTGGGCGAACTGGCGTACCAGCTCCTTGTTTACCTCCGCTGTGTTGGCGGCCGTTTCCTGCCCGGCAGGAGCGCATGCAGCTGCTGCGAGAAGAGTCAGGAAACGGAGCGATCCTCCAGTCGTCCGTCGAAAACGCACGCGAACCTCCTGGCAGATGACGATCCGACCCGCGAGCCGCGAGATCTACAGCCCCGGAGCGCGAAGCAAGGCGAAGACTGTCACAGCGCCGCCGCCGATCGGGGCTCAGGATTCATCCCTGGCGCCCGCCAGCACATCCGTCTCGGCGTTTTCGGCCTCCGCGACGGCAGGCCGTGCGAGGGCACCCTGGAGAATCGCGACTGCCCGGTCGGCGTCCGCCTCGCTGAACGTCAGTGCAGGCCGGAACCGGATTGAGCGTGGTCCGCAGGCCAGGGTGGCCAGGCCGGCATCCCAGCATCGCGCGCGGAGCTCGGCGCGCGTGGCTCCGTCGGGCATGTCGAAGGCTATCAGAAGGCCGCGGCCGCGCGTATTGGTGACTACCGGAAACTCCGACTGGACTTGCCGGAGTTCCTGAAGCAGGTAAGCGCCTACCTGAGCCGCGTTCTCGACAAGGTTGTCCTCCTCGATGATCTCGAGATAGCGAGCACAGCGGACCATGTCGGTCAGGTTTCCGCCCCACGTGGAGTTGATACGGGAGGAAACGCGGAAGACGTTCATTTCCACCTCGTCGATTCGACGCGTGCTCATGATCCCGCATACCTGCGTCTTCTTACCGAACGCTACGAGATCGGGCGTCACGCCCAGCCCCTGAAAGGCCCACATCGATCCCGTGATTCCCATGCCCGTTTGAACCTCGTCGAAGATCAGCAGCGCCTCGTGATCGTCGGCCAGGGTCCTCAGCTTCTGCAGGAACTGCGGCCGGAGGTGTCTGTCCCCTCCTTCGCACTGAATCGGCTCGATCAGTATGGCCGCGATTCCGTGTGGATCGCTCTCGAACGCCTCTTCGATCTCGGCTACGGCGCGCTCCTCCGCCGCGGCGGTCGCTGCCTCGTCGAGGGGATGGGCGATCGCTGGGCTCGAGATCCGTGGCCAGTCGAACTTCGGAAACAGATCCGTCTTCCTGGGATCAGTATTGGTGACCGACAGCGCATAGCCGCTGCGCCCGTGAAACGCCTCCCGGAAGTGGACGATCTTGTCCGCTCCGCCCTCGACGCCGCGCTGGCGGTTGAGCTGTGCCTTCCAGTCGAACGCCGCTTTCATAGCGTTCTCCACGGCCAGGGCTCCACCGGCGATGAAGAACAGATACCGGAACTCGTCCGGGACGGCGATCCTCCGGAAGGTCTGGATGAAGGCGGCGTACTCCTTCGAGTACACGTCGCTGTTCGCCGGATTGGACACGGCCGCCCGCAGCAACGCGGCGCGGAAACCCTCTTCCTCCATCTTCGGGTGGTTGTGTCCGATCGGGAGCGTCGCGAAATACGTGTAGCAGTCCAGGTACTCCTTGCCCGTAAGGGCGTCCACCATGACCGCACCGTGTGAATTCTCCAAGTCGATCACGATGTGAAAGCCGTCGACGAGGATGTTCCTCTCCAAGGTGGGGAAGACCCGGTCAGCAGGGACCTTGAATTCGGGCATGGCTAACTCTCGGTCGACGTCGGGGTGATCGTTGCGTGCCAATCCGACACGGCGACAAACTACCGCCTCACGGCCTATTCATACACCCCGCCTGGTGCTCTCATCGGGGCGTGGCCGCCCTCAGGATCTCGTCGGTGGTGAGGCCGTCCCAGATGTGGTCTGCCTGCGATACCGAGAAGCCGCCCGTCTTCGAGGACACGGCCGTGAGGGCCCGCACCATCTGCATCATCGGATCAGCTTGCAGCTTCCCCCCCACGTACATGTCGAGTTGCGACGCCGTGGGCTCCCCGATGAAGCGTCGCATGGCCTCATTGGCAGCGTTGAGGTCGTGCGAGAAGAGGGGCCTCCCGGTCTCCTGCTCGTAGCGGTCGGAGACCGCCTGGATCAGGGTCAGAGAGCAGTAGGCATCGTCGATCACCCCCAGAAGACCCAGCTGATCGGGGATGATGTCGTCCTTCATCTGCCAGTAGGATGCAGCCTCCTCGAGGACCCGGCTCATCTCGCGCTCGACGCCGGCCATGCGGGCCGCCTCCAGGCCCTCGCGCATGTAGACTGGCACGTGGCTCACGTAGTCCCGGACGAAGCCGATCGCGCCCTCGAGTTGGGTGCTCGTGACCCGTCTCCGATGACCGGCCGCCCTCTCCCGCAGAGCCTTGGCCAGCCGGCCAGTCTGCTCCTCGTCCGCAATCGCCTCAGCGATCATCCTCTCGACTGCATCCACTTCCATGATCTCCTCATACTTCACGTCGCGTGCCCGAGGCGCCAGCACCAGAGTGGCCGCCGGACGACTTGCAGCTGCAGCAAGCGCCTGTCGGCGACCGGGCTTTCGATGGTACGGGAGCGGTCTCCCCGAGTTCCGTTGCACACCTCGCGAGGCAAGCCGGCTTCCGTGGAGAGGGAGTCGTCATCTTGTCTCAGCGATCGGTCAGGGCGATCATCCCGGACGACCTGCATCTCGCGAACCCCAGGCAGTGAGCGGCTTCATGGTTAGCGGTCCCGAGCGTGCAATTCTCATCCTCATCGGCTTCCTGACGTTCTCGTCACCGCAAGCCCAGGCCCAGGAGGCCAGTGACGAGTTCGATCGGCACTTCACTCGAAGGGCCATGCGGGTGGACTACTTCCACACCGGGGGGCTCGGCGAGGAGATCGTAAGTCTCGATCGGGTGGTCTCGGACGGGTCGTGGGCCGGAAGTCTGACCCGCCTCGTCGACGACACGAACCTGGGCAAGTACCTGTTCGAGGTGATCGATCCTACTACGAACCGCGTAATCTACTCGCGGGGATTCGCCTCCATCTTCGGCGAATGGGAGACCACGACCGAGGCACGGGCGATGCACCGGACCTTCCACGAGTCGCTGCGCTTCCCATGGCCGCTGAAGCCGGTGCAGGTGGTGCTGAAGAAGAGGGACCCACAGGGAGCTTTCCACGAGATGTGGTCGGCTAGGGTAGACCCGAGCTCGCGCTTCGTCAACCCGGCCGACCCGCCGCCGTCGGGTCAGGTGTGGACGGTGTTCGAGAACGGTCCGTCCGCGCAAAAGGTGGATATCGTCCTGCTCAGCGAGGGGTACAGCGCAGAAGAAATGGACAAGTTCCACTCGGACGCTCGAAGGCTGGTCGACGTTCTGTTCTCGGTGGAGCCGTTCAGCAGCCGCCGCGCCGACTTCAACGTGTGGGCCATCGACCTTCCGTCACCGAGAACGGGGGTGAATCGTCCACACGTCGGCCGCTTCCGGCGCACGCCCGTTTCGGCCGAGTACAACATCTTCGACTCCGAGCGGTACTTGCTCACCTACGATAACCGGTCGCTCCGGGACGTCCTCTCGGCCGCTCCCTACGAATTCGTCGAGATCCTGGTCAACGAAAAGCAGTACGGTGGAGGCGGCATCTACAACTTCCAGTCCACTACTGCCGTCGACACGGAGTTCGCGGACTACATCTTCGTGCACGAGTTCGGTCATCATTTCGCCGGGCTGGCAGACGAATACTACACCTCCTCGGTGGCCTACGAGACGGGAGGGGCTGAGCACCCCGAGCCGTGGGAGCCGAACGTCACGGCCCTGCACGACCCGTCCCGGCTCAAGTGGGCTGAGCTGGTCAGCGAAGAAACGCCCGTTCCAACGCCCTGGGACAAGGAGTACTTCGAGTCGCACGCGCGCGATGTGAGGGCGAACAGACAGGCGCTCATCGATTCCGGGGCGCCGGAGGGAGAATTCGACGCTCTCTTCCGTGAGCAGCGGGAAGTGGAGCGAGAGCTGCTGACGACGATGCGCTACTCAGGTCATGTGGGTGCGTTCGAGGGAGCGATGTACGAAGCGCACGGCATGTACCGGTCGGAGACCGACTGCATCATGTTCACCCGGACGGACTACTTCTGCCAGGTATGTCGGCTGGCCATCCAGCGGATCATAGATCTCTACAGCTCATAGGCGGAACAGGAGGGTCGGCGCCGGCAGGTCCGGCTCGACGGGCTGTATGCTCGGAGGTCACCGGCTCCGTCCGAGAATCCGACGAGCCGCGTTTCGGCCGGCATAGCCCGTGACGCCTCCTCCGGGATGGGATCCCGCCCCACACAGGTAGAGACCGCGGACCGGCGTGTCGTAGCGCGCCCAGCCGGGGACCGGGCGCATGAAGAACAGGCGGTCCAGAGTCATCTCGCCATGGTAGATGTTTCCCTCCCGCAGGCCGAATCGGTCCTCAAGGTCCGCGGGTGCGGACACCTGCCTCTCCAGGATCGCGTCCGGCAGGTTGGGCGCATATCGGGCCAGAGTCGCCACGGTCCGGTCGCCAAGCTCGGCCCGTCGGGATGCGTCCCAGCCTGGAGCGCTCAGATTGTAGGGCGCATACTGAACCAGGACCGACATCACGTGCCTTCCCTCGGGCGCCAGAATCGGGTCCAAGATGGTCGGGATTACAGCCTCGAGGTAGGGCTCTTCCGAGATTGCTCCGTACTTCGCCGCGTCGGAAGCCCGCTCGAGGTACTCCAGACTGGGACTGATCGATATCGCGCCCGTCAGCGCGGATTCCTCCACGCCCTCGAACTTCGGCAACTCGCCCAGTGCCAGGTGCACCTTCGCGGTCGCGCCACGGTACCGGATCGACCTCACATCTCGAACGAACGAGCTGTCGAGGTCAGTCGGATCGAGCAGCTCCAGGAAGGTCGATGTCGGGTCCGCGCTCGAGGCCACAAGGTCGGAAAGAACCTCTTCCCCGCCGCGCAGGACGACGCCTCGCACCGCCCCGTCCCCGACCAGTATTCGCTCGACCTGCGCCTGGGTCCGGACCTGGACTCCCGCGGCCTTCGCAGTGCCCGCCAGGGCCGCGGCGAGGGCCCCGGTACCGCCGCGCGCCCGGACCTGAGGCCGTACGACTCCCGGCTCGGCCCCCACATGATGGTGAAACAGCATCATCGCCGTTCCGGTGGCCATCGGCCCCTGGGCCATGCCCGTTAGCGCGACCGCGCCGATCGTACCTTTGAGGGCATCGGTCTCGAACCACTCGCTGAGGAGTTCCTCGGCCGTCATCGGGAGAACACGTAGCGCCTCCATCATCTTTTTGCGTCCCAGGCCGCGGAGACGCGCCCCCAACCGTACCAGGTCGGGCAGATCCGAGCCGGAGACTTGCGGGACCCGGGGCGGAACCGTCGCGTGAACCGTCTCCAGGAGCGAAGCGACCCGAGCCACCAGCCCGGCGAAGGCTTCCCATCGCCCCGCGTCCGCGGGCGAGTGCAGCTCGATCGACTTGGCCGTCGCCGCCAGATCCCGTCGCAGGACGAGACCGCCTCCGGCAGGCAGCGGCGTCATCACGGTGGGGTCCGGCCGAAACAGTTCGGCTCCGTGGCGGCTCAGGTCCAGGTCCTTCCACAGCGCGGGGTGCAACCCTCCTATGTGATGGGCACCGGTGTCGCACCGGAAGCCGGGCCACAGCTCCTCGGTGACCGCGGCGCCTCCGAGGATACCGGCTCGCTCCAGCACGACAACCTCGAGGCCGGCCCGAGCCAGGTACGCGGCCGTGATCAGACCGTTGTGCCCGGCTCCAATGACGATGGCGTCGCGGCGTCGGCTCATCGCCTGCCGCCTTTCTGGTCCGCGAGGGCTCTGAGAGCACCGAGACGCCCGGGGCCACCCGTAATGCCTCCGCCGGGGTGCGTGCCGGAACCGCACTGATACAGTCCGGCAAGCGGCGTACGGTGATCTGCCCAACCGTAGGCGGGCCGGAAGCAGAAGAGCTGCTGCAGCGCGAGCTCGCCATGGAAGATGTTTCCCTCCGTCAGGCCGAAAGTTTCCTCCATGTCCTGGGGTGTCACGACCTGCCGGTGCAGGATGGCCTGCCCGATGTTGGGGGCGAATCGCGCCAGGGTGTCAATCACCGTGTCACCGAAAGCCGCGCGTTTGGCCTCGTTCCACCCACCACTCAAGCGGTACGGGGCGTACTGAACGAAGATCGACATGACGTGCCTTCCCGGTGGAGCCATGCCCGGGTCGATGAGCGACGGAATGATGATGTCCATGTACGGCCGGCGTGAGAACTCCCCGTACTTCGCGTCGTCGTAGGCTCGCTCCAGGTAGTCGATCGAAGGGCTAATGGAGATTGCGCCGCGCAGGTGCCGACCCGGCCCGGGCATGCATGTGAGATCCGGCAGCTCGGACAGCGAGAGGTTCACCTTCCCCGAGGACCCGCGGATCCTGAATCGCCGGATCGACTCGATAAAGCCGTCCGGCAACTCGGACGACTCCAAGAGTCCGAGAAAGGTCCGCTTCGGGTCCAGAGAGGAGAGAACCAGCGGAGCTCGGATCTCCTCGCCGCTCTCCAGGGCCACCCCCACGGCCCGCCCCCTCTCCACCATAACACGTTCCACGGAAGCGTTCAGTCTGATCTCCGCCCCCTGTTCCCGGGCTGCCGACGCGAGAGCCTCGGCCAGCGCGCCAGTTCCGCCGCGCGCAAATCCCCACGCCCTGAACACGCCGTCGATCTCACCCATGTAGTGATGGAGCTGGACGTAAGCCGTCCCCGGCGACCGAGGTCCCAGAAAGGTCCCAATGATGCCGCTGGCGGACAGAGTCGCTTTGAGGGGCTCGGTCTCGAACCATTCGTCTAGGAAGTCGGCTGAGCTCATCGTCATGAGCTTGTACAGCCACACGAAGTCACGCTCGCGCAGGCTCCGGAAGTACCGCCCGAGGCGCAGGAGCCCCTTGAGATCCTTCGGGCTGAGCGAGGACGGATCCGGCGGGATCATGGACAGGATCGGCTTGACCGCGAATGCCATCCGATACATCAGCCTGCCATACTCCTCGTACGCATCTGCATCTCTTGGCGAGTGGCGGCAGATCTCCCTTCGCGTCAGGTCCGGGTCTGCCCAACGGATCAGGTAGTCGCCGTCGGGAAGTGGTGTGAGAGTGCTCTCGAGAGGCAGGATCTCCAGGCCGTGTCGTGAAAGCCCGAGCTCTCGGATAATCTCCGGCCGCATGAGACTTACCACGTAGGAGCAGACCGAGTACTTGAAGCCCGGGTTGATCTCTTCGGTGACAGTAGCCCCGCCCACCAGGTGGCGACGCTCGAGCACGACAACCCTCTTCCCCGCTCTGGCTAGATAGGCGGCGCCGGTGAGGCCGTTGTGCCCGCCACCTATGACGACGGCGTCGTAGCGTGTCATCGCTCCGCCTCTCAGGCTTTCTTTCGCTCCGGATCGAAGAAGGGCATCGGCACTACCGTCGCCGGAGCGCGCTGTCGCTCGTGCTCCACGGTCACTTCCATCTCCACGGCCGTGTCAGGCCGAGCCCAGGTCGAGCGCAGATGGGCCAGGGCGATGTACTTCTTCAAAAGTGGAGACCAACAACCGCTGGTTGCGTAGCCCACCTGTCGGCCCTTCGCGTAGACGGGAACGCTGGTCCGCCAAGCATGAACCGGCAGCTCGGGAGGCAGGTCCATCTCCCCATACACGTGCTCGAGTCCTTCCCAGTCCACCTCCAGCCCTCGCAGCATCCACTCGGAACCGATCTCCTTCTCTCGCCGCAATGCATCGCGTCCTACGAAGAAGCCCTTGTCGAGGCTCACGGTCCAGCCGAGCCCGAGCTCGAAAGGCGAGGATTCGCGGGCCTCGATCAGCGCCTCCCTAACCGATACGTAATCCACGGCGATCAGTAACAGGCCCGCCTCGATTCGTGCCATGTCGAGGGCGAGCATTCCTGCTGCCAGCAGGCCGTGAGGCTCGCCCGCCGCCACGACCACGTCCCACAGCGGAAGGGCGTCGCCGGCATCGACCCAGATCTCGTAGCCGAGATCGCCCGTGTAGCCGGTTCTCGAAACCCACACCGGGATTCCCGCCAGTCGCGTTGAGATCTGCCTAAAGAACCGGAGTCCTTCCAGGCCGGTGTCGCTGAGCGAATTCAGGATCGTCCGGGACGAAGGCCCCTGAATTGCCAGGGCGGCGGTGGCGGCCGAGATGTCCTCGACGGAGACGTCCAAGCCGACGGAGTTGTCCTTCAGCCAGCCGAGGGTGGGGTCGGCCGCTGTCAGGCGGAAGGTCCTGTCGTCCAGTCTGGCGAGCGTGCCATCGTCGATGACCTTCCCCCGGTCGTCGCACCACGTCGTGTACATGACCTGACCCACCGCACACCTGACCACGTCGCGGGTGACGACACGGTTCATGAGGCGCTCCGCGTCCGTTCCGCTGATCAGGTACTTGTACAGAGGGGAGACGTCGATCAGGGCCGCCGCGGTGCGGATCGCCCAGTATTCACGGTCATGCTGCAGTTCGTACGAGCTTGCCACGATGTGGCCGGCCCACCGCCGCCAGTTGCTTGCCTGACAGAGCGCGCTGGTACGCGCGTGGAAAGGAGTGCCTTTGAGCATGGTCGTGCAGGGCAGAGTGAACGTAGCCGCAAGGCGTCGGCCGCAAGCCTCCGCCGAGGACCGTCACGGTTCAAACTATCGGTGTAAGCAGCGACGCGCAGTACCCTGAATCCCGGCCCGACCGGAGCCGGGCTGGTGATCTACCATAGAACGCTCAATGCGACTACCAGCCGCCCCGCCCACCTGGCTCCACGAAGGACGTGCGCACCACGACCGCCAGCACGGTGTCCATTCGGAACAGTGCTCCTCCTACTCTGAGCACCTGGGCTCCCTGCGAAAGAGCGTCAGAGAACGACCGAACCGGATCCTCCGAATCCTGCACTTGAACCACGATGGGGTGAACAGTGTCCGGCCCCTGAACCAGCACCTGTACTTCCATTGTCGTGATACCCTCCTGTCACTCCGGGAGACAGAGCAACTCGCGTTCTGTTGCCGCCGCGCAAAACGCCGCCACCTCCTCTGGATCTCCCGTACCTTTCTCTTGAGGTCCGGGAAGCTATCGGTTTCCCCTCCTCCGTGGTCCCTTCAGCAACCTCCGCGCCGTGCCGGATCGAACGCTGCCTGTGCTCAGCCGTGTTTCGGCGTTAGGACCGGCCGGCCGTCCGCCGAAACTATCGATCGCGGGTCATGGAGTACCAGTGCCTGATCGTCCTGGTGCCCGCAGGTGGACGAACGGACGGCGCCGGTTCAGGTTGGGCGTATGGAAACGGGGGCTGCTGACGTGTCACCATCTTGACGGAATGACTGGGCATGACTCA
>JBDGYE010000031.1:0-25554 GCA_039584255.1 Gemmatimonadota bacterium | reverse complement strand
CATCCGGAATCAGGTAGTGACGGGCATCGATGATGGCGATCGCCAGGAGCAGGCTCAGCAGCACGGAACCCTCGAGCGCTCGCCAGGTGGGCCCGTAGCTCAGTGCCATGACGACCCAGATCGCCGCGGTGGCCGCCTCCACAATCGGATACTGAACGGATATCCCGAGCCGACAGTGGCGACACCTGCCTTTGAGAACCAGGTAGCTCACGAGCGGCAGGTTGTCGTACCAGGCGATGGGCGCACTACACTCCGGGCACCGCGACCGCGGTCTCACGAGGCTGTCGCCTGCCGGCAGGCGCGAGATGCATACGTTCAGGAACGAGCCCACAGAGGCGCCGAGGACCCCGGCGTAGACCAGGAAGACCGTCTCAAGCGTCCCAGTCACGCGCTCCTCCGAAGAGTCGGTCCATGAGGATGGCTCCGGCCACGGCCACGTTCAGGGATTCCACTTGCTCCGCGAGGTCCAGCGCCACCTCCCTGTGCGCATCCCTTCGGATTCCGTCCGAGACGCCGGCGCCCTCGTTCCCGAGGATCAGGGCGAGGCGCTCCGGGGGACACTCTCCCTTACGCATCGGCTCGCCGCCCGCGTCGGCGACCCACAGAGCCAGGCCCTCGGCCTGGAGCACTTTCCCCGCCTCCGACCAGGGAAGCGGGAGGACCGGAAACCTCAGGCACGACCCGGCGCTGGCCCGCGCCGCCTTCGGACACCACACATCCGCCGTTCCCGGGAGGCAGACAACGGCTCCCGCAGCCATGGCCTCGGCAGTCCGGATCAGCGTGCCCACGTTCCCGGGATCCTGCACTCCGTCGAGGACGAGAATGCGGGGCGCGCGGACGTGGTGCCAGCCCCAGTCGGGGATCTCCGCCACCGCGATGATCCCCTGCGGATGCATCGTGTCGGCGAAGTCGCGCAACTCCCGATCACCCACCTCTTCGAGGGGCGCACCCAGACCGGCGGCCCTGTCCAACAGCGCGCCGATCTCCGGATCGTCGGCTGCCGCTCCCGTGTGGAGCAGCATCCTCAAGCGCCTGCCGGAGGACAGAAGCTCGCTCAACAGGTGTGGCCCTTCGGCGAGGAACAGTCCCTGCTCTCGCCGCCCTTTCCGTCGGTGCAGCGATCGGAGAAGTTTTCTCTCGCTTCTACTCGGCATCGCTCGGGACCCGTGGCGGGGAGGTCATCAGTCCACCCTGCTGCCGGTGGCCCACAATCTGGCGGGCGTGCACCCGAGCGGCAAAGCGATCGACACCTGGGGAAGGAGGTCCATATGGACGGCATCGGCGACGCTCCGCCGGTAGCCCTTACCATAGCCGGAAGCGACTCGGGAGGCGGCGCCGGCATACAAGCGGACCTCAAGACGTTCCAGGCGTTCGGGGTGTTCGGAACCAGCGCCGTCACGGCAATCACGGTGCAGAACACGGTCGGCGTAACCGGGGTCCAGAAGATCGATCCGGATCTCGTTGCCGGCCAGATCCTGGCCGTGGCCGACGACCTCCATCCCACCGCCTGCAAGTCCGGGATGCTGGCCGACGCGCCGATCATTGGAGCGGTGGCCGGAGCGCTGGCAGCCGTTGCGATCCCCCACTACGTGCTCGATCCCGTCATGGTGGCCGCCAGCGGCGACCCTCTGTTGGAAGCCGACGCCGTGGATGCCCTGCGCGCGGAACTCCTCCCGCTGGCGACAGTCGTCACCCCCAATCTGGACGAAGCGTCGATCCTGGCCGGGATGCCGGTGCGAGATGAGCAGGAGATGCGAGCGGCGGCCTCGCGGCTGGTGGAGAGCGGCTGCAGGGCGGTGCTCCTCAAGGGTGGTCACCTGGCCGGCGACGAGGTGCTGGACCTCCTCCACGACGGGAGGGAATGGCACGAGTGGCGAGCCGAGAGGTTGCCCGTCGGCAATGCCCACGGTACGGGATGCACCCTCTCGGCGGCGATCGCAGCGGGCCTGGCAGGCGGCGGGTCGCTACTGGAGGCCGTTGAGGCGGGCCTCCTCTTCACTCGGAGGGCCATAGCCACCGCCCCCGGGCTCGGGGCCGGGAGCACGCCCCTCAACCACTGGGTCCGGGTTTGAGCAGGTGGGCCATGCCCCCCACGGCTCGAAGCACCAACTCCTGGAAGCGCTTCGCCACCCGCTCGGTGGTTTCGATGACTTCGTCGTGTGAGAGGGGCTCCGGGCTTATTCCGGCCGCGTAATTGGTCAGGCAGCTGACGCCGAAGCAGCGCATCCCCATGGCGCGAGCCATGATGACCTCGGGGACGGTAGACATGCCGACGGCGTCCGCGCCGAGCCTCTCAAGCATCCGGATCTCGGCCGGCGTCTCGTAGCTGGGGCCGAGGAGGGCCGCGTAGACGCCCTCCGGGAGGGGAGTCCCTTGCTCTTCGGCGACACGCCGGACGACCTCTCCGAGCTCGCGGTCGTAGGCCTCCGTCATGTCGGGAAACCTGATGTCGCCCTCCACCTGAGGCCCCATCAACGGGTTGCTCCCCATGAGGTTGAGGTGGTCCGAGATCAGCATCAGGTCGCCGGGCGCGAAGGCCCGGTTCACGGCCCCGGCGGCGTTGCTCACGAACAAGGTGCCGACACCGAGCCGGGCCAGGGCACGGACCGGGAGGGTCGCGCGGGCCGGATCGTGACCCTCGTACAGATGGGCGCGGCCTTTCAGCCCCACAGCCGGGACTCCGGACAGGCGGCCGGCGACCAGCACGCCGGAGTGGCCCACGACGCCCACCTGCGGCCATCCCGGGAGTTCGTCATAGGGAATCTCCACGGCTTCCTCGAAGCGCTCCCCAAGCCCACCCAGCCCCGAGCCCAGAACGAGACCGAGCACCGGACGGAGGTCCCCGACCCGGCTCCGGATCTCGTCGGCCGCCCTGGCAGCGAGCGCGCCAAGCTCGGGGCCGCCGGTCATGCCAGCACCCCGGCGAGAGTCGCCGTCAGCCAGGTGGCGATGGTCCCTCCGAGCATCGCCCGTATGCCGAGGCGGGACAGGTCGTGCCTGCGGCTCGGCGCGATTCCTCCGATGCCCCCTATCTGGATGGCGATCGATGAGAAATTGGCGAAGCCCGTGAGCGCGTACGTGGCTATGATCACGGACTTGGGCGACAGCTCCACTCCCGCGGCCAGTCCATCGGCGAGCATCTGGAAGGCGACGAATTCGTTGGCCACCATCTTTACGCCGAACAGGCTTCCGACGTGAGCCGCGTCGGCGAACGGAACGCCGATCAGCCAGGCGACCGGTGCGAAGACCCAGCCGAGCAGCCGCTCGAGGGTCAGGCCCTCGATGCCGACGAGGCCTAGGCTCCAGGCCAACAGGCCGTTGATGAGGGCGATGATCGCGAGGAAGGCGATCAGCATGGCCCCGACGTTCATGGCGAGGCGCATACCGTCCGCCGCCCCGCCCGCCGCGGCGTCGATGACGTTGACCGCGTCCTGCTCGATCTCGAAGTCCAGCGAGTCCTTCGTCTCCGGCACCTCCGTCTCCGGCATCAGCATCTTGCTGACCACGATCCCGGCCGGCGCCGCCATGATGCTGGCGGCCAGCAGGTGGCCGGCGATGGTCGGGAAGTAGCCGGAGAGCATGGCCACGTAGGCGGCCATCACGCCGCCGGCGACCGTGGCGAAGCCGCCGGTCATGACCGTGTTGAGCTCCGACATGGTCATGTTCTTGACGAAGGGCTTGATCAGCAGCGGCGCCTCCGTCTGTCCGACGAAGATGTTACCGGCCGCCGAGGTAGTCTCCGCGCCACTGGTCTTGAGAGTCCTCTGCATCACCCACGCCACCACCTTCACCACCTTCTGCATGAGGCCCAGGTAGTAGAGGATCGTCATCAGGGCGGAGAAGAAGATGATGGTGGGCAACACCGCGAAGGCGAAATTGGCTCCGATCTCCACCATCCCCTCGCCGCCGGAGAGCGGCGTGACCGGGTCCACCAGCGTCCCGAAAACGAACCCGGCGCCGGCGAGCGTGAAGTCGATCAGGGCGACGAAGACATCGTTCACCACGCTGAAGAAGCCGCGGCCCCAGGTGGTCTTGAGAACCAGCAGTGCGAAGATGGCCTGCAGGGTGAGGCCCTTGGCGACCAGGCTCCAGTCCACGGACCGGCGCCTGGCCGAGAAGAACCAGAGCCCGCACAGGGCCACGGCGATGCCCAGTGCACCCCGGGCAAGCCTGATCAGGAACGGCTCCCCGATGCTCCCCGTCTGGATGATCGACGAGGGTCCCCCGGTTTCCTGTTGCCTGCCGTCCGCGGCTGCCGCGGCCGCCACCGGCGGGGCGCTCGGGTCGGGAACCGCCGTGATCGCACCCGGCGATTCCTGAGAGGCGAGCGTCGCCGTCGCGCGGGCAGGCGCGGTCGACACCAGGAGCAGGCCGCACGCGGCGAGTCCCGTCAGAGCCGATCTTCTCAGCGCGTCGCGTCGCCCGCTCACCATCCGCCGAACCTCCCTATCTGGTCGCGTGTCAGTACGCGTCCCTCCCGCTTCGCCGTAACGAGCTTCGGCTTCTCGAACAGCTTGATCAAGAGCGCCCCCGCCACGAAGCCACCGATGTGTGCCCAGACGGCCACGCCACCGGCCGCACCCGTCGTGGCTCCGGTGGCGAGCTGAATGAAGAACCAGAGCAGGAGCAGGGTCCAGGCTGGCAGCGGGATGACCCGAATGTAGATGAACAGGAAGATGAGCGTGTGAACCCGCACACGGGGATACAGGACCATGTACGCCCCCATGATCCCGCTGATCGCCCCGGAGGCTCCGACGGTGGGGATGGGGCTTCCGGGAGCGGAGACCAGATGGGCTCCGGTCGCGAGCAGTCCGGCCAGCAGGTAGAAGATCACATACCGGAAGTGGCCCATCGAGTCTTCGACGTTGTTACCGAAGACCCACAGGAACCACATGTTCCCGATCAGGTGCATCCAGCTCCCGTGCATGAACATCGAGGTGAGCAACGTGCCCCGGCTCAGCCCCCCGACGCGGCAGCTGGCCCCCGGACCCAGCGAGATGAGCTCTCCCTCGGGAAGCGTTCCCGTGATCTCTCCGGGAATCGCGCCGTAGGCACAGAGCGACTCGAGGAAGGCGGCGCCCTGTCCGGTGCCCTGAACGAAGAGCCAGACGAAGACGTTGGCCACGATGATGAGGACCGTGACGAACGGGGTAAGCTCGGTTGGGTTCTCATCCCTGAGGGGAAACATGGCCACAAGGGTACGCGGGGGTCCGGCGGCACGCAATAACGACGACGGGCTTCGGAAGCCCCACGGCCGCCGCCCGCATGGGCCGCCAAAAAGGCATGTGACGGTCTCCTGCCGTTCTGACACGAATTCACGCGGGGAGTGTCAGAATGTCGGGAAACGGACCCTCCTGGACCCCTGACGGAAGGCACATCGCTTGCATTTGCCTGAGCCGAACGACGGCTCCGGCGGTGGCGCCCGGAGGGCGGTAGGAGGACAGCCTCTGCCGCCTCCGTCCCGGGCTCGCGGCGCCGGCAGAGCACAGGAAGGGGAACGAGGCATGAGCAAGGTTATTGGAATCGATCTGGGCACGACCAACTCCGTGGTGTCGGTGATGGAAGGCGGCGACCCGGTGGTAATCCCCAACGCGGAGGGCCAGCGGACCACTCCCTCCGTCGTTGCCTACACGAAGGACAACGAGCGGCTGACCGGCCAGGTGGCCAAGCGCCAGGCGGTCACCAACCCGCAGAACACGATCTCTTCCATCAAGCGATTCATGGGGCGAAAGTGCTCAGAGGTGGTGTCGGAGCGGAAGCTGGTGCCGTTCGAGATCGAGTGCGACACGCAAGACCGTGTGCAGGTGAAGGTCCCCAACGCGGACAAGACCTTCACGCCGCCCGAGATCTCGGCAATGGTGCTCCAGAAGATGAAGCAGACGGCGGAGGACTACCTCGGCCAGGACGTGGTCAGGGCCGTGATCACGGTTCCGGCTTACTTCAACGACGCGCAGCGGCAGGCCACCAAGGACGCGGGCAAGATCGCCGGACTCGACGTGCTCCGGATCATCAACGAGCCCACGGCTGCGTCGCTGGCGTATGGCCTGGACAAGAAGGCGGACGAGAAGATCGCCGTCTTCGACTTCGGGGGTGGAACCTACGACATATCGATCCTCGAGCTGGGTGATGGGGTGTTCGAGGTAAAGGCCACCAACGGCGACACGCATCTTGGCGGAGACGACCTGGATCAGCGGGTGATCGACTGGCTGGTCGCCGAGTTCAAGAAGGACCAGGGAATCGATCTGTCGAAGGACCCGATGGCTCTCCAGCGCCTCAAGGAGGCGGCCGAGAAGGCGAAGTGCGAGCTGTCCAGCACGACTCAGACGGACATCAACCTGCCCTTTATCACGGCGGATCAGAGCGGGCCCAAGCACATGCACACGTCGCTCACGCGGTCCAAGCTCGAGCAGCTCGTCGACGACCTCATCGAGCGTACGATCGATCCGATGAAGAAGGCCCTGGAGGACGCGGGGATGCAGCCATCGGACATCGACGAGGTGATCCTGGTGGGTGGCTCGACCCGGATCCCCAAAGTCCAGGAGACGGTGCGGGAGTTCTTCGGCAAGGAGCCGCACAAGGGCGTAAACCCGGACGAGGTGGTCGGAATCGGCGCAGCGATTCAGGGTGGGGTACTGGCGGGAGACGTCAAGGACGTCCTGCTGCTGGACGTCACGCCGCTCTCACTGGGCATCGAAACGCTGGGCGGCGTGATGACCACCCTCATCGGACGAAACACGACGATCCCAACCAAGAAGAGCGAGATCTTCTCGACCGCCGAAGACAATCAGCCCACGGTGGATATCCACGTGCTCCAGGGCGAGCGGCCCATGGCGATCGACAACAAGACCATCGGGCGGTTCCAGCTGACCGGAATCCCGCCCGCGCCGCGCGGGGTCCCGCAGATCGAGGTCACCTTCGACATCGACGCCAACGGAATCCTGCACGTGAGCGCCAAGGACAGGGCGACGGGCAAGGAGCAGAAGATCCGCATCGAGGCCTCGTCCGGTCTCTCCGACCATGAGATCGAACGGATGGTCAGCGACGCCGAGTCCCATGCGTCGGACGACAAGGAGAGGCGCGACAAGGCAGAGTCGCGTAACCGACTCGACTCCCTGATCTACCAGACCGAGAAGAACCTCGAAGACTGGAAGGAATCGATCGACGACGAGGCGAAGAAGGATGTCGAGGAGAAGCTCGAGCGGGGAAGACAGGCGTTGAAGCAAGACGATCCGGAGGAGATCCGGGCGGCGGCCGAGGCCGTCCAGCAGGCCGTTCAGGCGGCTGCACAGCAGATCTATGCCAAGGCAGGCATGGGCGAGGCTGGCGAGGCTGGCGAGGCTGGCTTCGAGGAGGCGGCGGCCCCGGACGAAGAGGCGGGGGCAGCTCCCGAGGAGGACGTCGTCGAGGCCGACTACGAGATCGTCGAGGAGTCGGAGGAGAAGTAATACACGTCTCGGTGAGTGTGGCAGGCGAGAGGTGGAGCGGCGTCCCGCAACGGGCGCCGTTTCGCTTGCACCGCCGCGATGACCCCCAGGCAACCTTGAGCGGTCCGGACGGGTCACAAGCCGGAGACCGGCGCGGCGGCGGCCGGCGTTGGAACTACCGGGCGCCCTCGCGTTACAAACAGACGCGGAAGCGGTCCCGCTGAGCCAGCGGGCTCCGTCGGACCCGAAGACAGGACATGTGACCGACAATGAACGACGCCCTACGCGCCAAGCTGAATCTGATATTGACCGCGGCGGTTGCCTTCGCCCTCGGCCTGGTGGCGGCGGCGGGCCTGAATCTGACGTCGCCGAGCGTGGCCCTGGACCGCCAGCCCAATCCGCCGCTCAATCTCGCGGCGGTTGAACCCGCCGAGGTGATGACGCAGGGAGAACCCTTGCCGGCGGGCGGTTTCGCCGAGATCGCCGACCAGATCACGCCGGCGGTGGTGACGATCTTCGTGGAGAGGGAGATCGAGGCTCACCAACAGCCTCGGACGATAGTACCCTTCGAGGATTCGCCGTTCGAGGATTTCTTCCGCCGGCCGCCGGGACTCGTCCGGGGAAGCGGAAGCGGCTTCATCATCAGCGAGGACGGCTACATCGTCACCAACAACCACGTCGTGGAAGGAGCAGACGCCATCAGCGTCAGGTTGGCTGACAGAAGGGAGTTCGATGGCGTCCGGGTCGTGGGGAGAGATGCCACGACCGACGTCGCGCTCCTCAAGCTGGAGGTGACGGGCCTGCCGGCCGCACCTCTGGGTTCCAGCGACGCCACCCGGGTCGGCGAGTGGGTGATCGCCGTCGGGAGCCCCGGCTTCCGGACCGGCACCGGTGAGCCCTTGTTCACGACCGTGACCGCGGGAATCGTCAGTGCCAAGGGGCGGAACATCAGGATCCTCAACGCGGAGACCGACGAGGGCGGCAACCTGGCGATCGAGGACTTCATCCAGACGGACGCCGCTATCAACCCCGGCAACTCGGGCGGGCCTCTGGTGAACATACGCGGAGAGGTTATCGGCGTGAACGCCGCGATCGCATCGACCACGGGCAGCTACCAGGGTTACGGCTTCGCCGTTCCGATCGACCTAGTGCGCGAAGTGGTGGACGACCTGGTGGACCACGGAGCGGTGCGGCGCGCCCTGCTGGGCGTATCGATCCAGGGTGTGGATGACGCGATCGCGCGCTACGCAGGCATCGACGACGTTGCGGGCGCGCAGGTCATGGAGTTGAGTCCCGACATGCCCGCGGAGGAGGCCGGGATCGAGCTGGGCGACATCATCGTGGCCATAGACGGCGACGAAGTGGCTTCGGTGAACGACCTGCAGCGGAAGATCCGAGCCAAGGACCCTGGTCAGAACGTGAGCGTCGATCTGGTGCGCTGGAGTGACGGCCGCCGGGAGACCGTGTCGGTAACCCTGGCGGATGCGGCCTCGCTCGCGCCGCGGGAGGAGCCGCAGATCGTGGAGGCTCGCAGTGATGACCCGTTGGGGATCGAGGTGGGGGACATCGACCGCGGCGTTCGGCGCGCGATGGCCCTTCCGAGGAGCCTGCAGGGGGTAGTCGTCACGGACTTCGACCCGTACGGTCCCTTCGGTAGGAGGCTCATGGGCTTCTCCCAGCAGCGTGTGCCGAACCCTCCGATCATCACAAGCGTGAACCGGCGGAAGATCGGAAGCGTGGAGGAGTACCTGGAGATCATGGAAGGAGTCGGCCCCGGCGACGTCGTTGGGCTGATGGTCTTCATGACCGACGGTGAGAACACCCGGGAGGTTCCCCTGACCATACCGCTGCCTTCGGGACAGTAGGCGTCGGGCGGACCCCGAATCCCCTCCCGGTTCCTTGGCCGGCCGGCTGCACAGGAGTTAGAATAGTCGCCTGTGCTCCGGGAGCGCGGAGTGCCGGACGCCCTCGCGAAAGTGGCGGAATTGGCAGACGCGCCAGCCTTAGGAGCTGGTGGCCCGAGGGCCGTGGGGGTTCGAGTCCCCCCTTTCGCATCCAGCCGTCACCCCGAGCCGTCAACCGGGCGACACTTTCGTCGCGCATTCTCGCTCCGCCGCGCTTGGCGTCCGGAGTGAGGAGGAGTCGGCAAACGATAGATGCCTGACGACACGAAGGAACATGGAAGCAGCCCCTTCGAGGTGGCGATCGAGGTCGGCGACGGCTGGAAACGCCGGCTGACCATCACCGTGTCTCCGGGACACGTGGCCCGGGCAAGGGCCGCGGAGCGGAACCGGCTGGCCAAAGGACTCAGGGTCAAGGGCTTCCGGAAGGGGAAGGTCCCGGTTTCCATCGTCGAGCAGCGCTACGGTGAGCTCTTGGACGAGCGGGTGAGGGCCTCTCTGGTGGAGGAGGCGTACCGGAAGGCCGTAGAGCAGGAGGAGCTCCACCCCGCTGGAGCGGCCAGCATTCTGAACGTCCAGTACGCGCCGGGCGAGCGGCTCACCTTCCAGGCCGAGGTGGAGATCGTGCCCTCGCTCGAGCTGGGACGCGTGGGCGGCTTCCGTCTCGGCCGAGAGGTCGCGCCGGTCACGGACGAGGAGGTGGAGGGCATCCTGAGCGGGATCCGGGCAGAGCATTCGACATGGGACGCCGTCGATCGGAGCCCGCAGACCGGTGACAGGGTGTCGGTAGGGATCGAGCCGCTGGCCGCACCTGATTCGGAGCCGACCGGTGAGTCGCAACCCTACCAGTTCGTCCTCGGTGGGGGACAGGCTCTTCCCGATGTGGAGAAGGCCATCATGACGCTCGAGCCCGGCCGGAGCGGAGCGTTTCTGGTCGACTTTCCCGCCGACGCGTCCCAGTCCGCGGGAGAAACCGCTCAGGAGGAGGCCGAAGCGGAGCGACGCCGCCTTCACATCGAGCTGCGGGAAGTGGAGGAACGCCGGCTGCCGGAGCTCGACGACGAGCTGGCGGCGAAGGCCGGAAAGTTCGAATCGGTCGAGGAGCTCCAGAACACGGTCAGGGAGGACCTGGCGCGCCACCACGAGGACGAGGCCGAAGGACGCCTGCGGGCCCAAATTCTCGACTCGATCATCGAGGCCAATCCGTTCACCGTTCCCATGACGCTGGTGGACCGTTACCTGAGCGAGATGATTCGGGCTCCCGAGGACGCCGACCCGGAGGAGGTGCGGAAGGCTAGAGAATCGCTGGCGCCGCACGCAGAACGCCAGATCAAGGAGCAGCTGATCCTGGATCACCTGATCGAGCGGGAGGGGTTGAAGGCGGATGCCGAACAGGTCCAGGCGAAGATCGAGGAGATGGCTTCCAGAAGGAACATCGCGGCCGGGGAGCTGCGCGGACGCCTCAAGCGCGAGGGCGGATTGGAGGCGCTAGGCCAGAATCTTGCTGTAGAGCACGTGTTTGAGTACCTGAAGAGTCAGTCGGAGATCGAATGAGGCGGCCCGGAACCATGATGGGCGATCGGGTAGGATGAGTGGTGTCGTGCCCATAAAGGTCGACTGAGCCAGGGAAGCCATGCCAATCTACGCACCGTACGTCATCGAGCGCTCGAGCCGCGGCGAGAGGAGCTACGACATCTTCTCCCGCCTCCTGATGGACCGTATCGTGTTCCTGGGCTCGCCGATAAACGACGACGTCGCGAACGTCGTGATCGCGCAGCTTCTCTTCCTGCAGGCCGAGAATCCAGACCGCGATATCAATATCTACATCAACAGCCCGGGCGGGAGCGTCTATGCCGGGCTCGCCATCTACGACACGATGCAGTACCTGACGGCGCCGGTGGCGACGATCTGCATGGGCATGGCGGCTTCGATGGGGGCGTTTCTGCTGGCCGCCGGTACGCAGGGCAAGCGCTCGGCGCTCCCCAACTCGAGGATCCTGATCCACCAGCCGTCGGGCGGCTCCCAGGGGTCGGCCGCCGATGTCGAGATCCAGGCAAAGGAGATCCTTCACGCCCGTGAGCGGCTCAACGAACTGCTGGCACGCCACACGGGGCAGTCCGTGGAGAAGATAGCGGCGGACGTGGACAGGGACCGTTACATGTCGCCCGGTGAGGCTCAGGACTACGGTCTCATCGACAAGATCATCGAGCCCGGGCATGAGCCGAGCGAGAACGGCGGTGACGAAGAGGTTGAGGCCGGCGTGGTGGCGGAAGCAGTGGCCGCCGTCGACATTTCAGTGGAGTCCGGAGAGGGTGGGGACGACTAGATGAGGGGTCGATTGGAAAGCGGAAGGTAGGGAGAGCCGCGCATGCCAGGCGACAAGCATCTCCGCTGCTCGTTCTGCGGGAAGTCCAAGGAAAGCGTCAAGAAGTTCATCTCCGGGCCGAACGTCTACATCTGCAACGAGTGCATCTCGCTGTGCAACGAGATCCTCGCAGAGGAGGAGGACCGCGAGGCCACCAGTCGCATCGCCGAGATCCTCAGTCCGAGCGAGATCAAGGAGATCCTCGACGAGTACGTCATTGGCCAGGAAGCGGCAAAGAAGGCGCTGTCGGTAGCGGTATACAACCACTACAAGCGGATCAATCACCAGAGCCTGGTGGACGACGTCGAGATCGAGAAGTCCAACATCCTTCTCCTCGGCCCCACGGGCGTCGGCAAGACCCTTCTGGCCCAGACGCTCGCCCGCATGCTTCAGGTGCCGTTCACCATCGCCGACGCGACGACCCTCACCGAAGCCGGCTACGTCGGCGAGGACGTCGAGAACATCCTCGTCCGCCTCCTTCAGGCCGGGGACTACAACATCGCCGAGTGCGAGCGCGGCATCGTATACGTCGACGAGATCGACAAGATCGCCCGCAAGAGCGAGAACCCCTCCATCACGCGGGACGTGAGCGGAGAGGGCGTTCAGCAGGCTCTTCTCAAGATCCTCGAAGGGACAGTCGCCTCCGTACCGCCGCAGGGTGGGCGGAAGCACCCGCAGCAGGAGTACATCCAGATCGACACCAGCAACATCCTGTTCATCTGCGGCGGAGCGTTCGACGGCCTCGAGGACATCATCGAGAGCCGGCTCGGAAGGAGGCTGATCGGCTTCGGCAAGGGTGGCGAGGACGATGGATTCGATCCGGACAACCCGCTCACGCACGTCGAGCCGGAGGACCTGCTGCGATACGGGCTGATTCCGGAGCTGGTGGGGCGCCTGCCGGTGGCAGTGACGCTACACGATCTCGACGAGGACGCGATGGTGGAAATCCTCACGCGGCCCAGGAACGCCCTCGTCAAGCAGTACACCAAGATGTTCGAGTTGGAGGGCGTCGGACTCACTTTCGACCCTAAGGCGCTGCGAACGGTGGCCCAGATGACCATCGAGCGAGGAACGGGAGCCCGTGGGCTGCGTGCTGTGCTGGAGAGGGTGATGGTCGACATCATGTTCCAGCTGCCTTCCCGTGACGACGTACGCGAGGTCGTGATAACCGAGGAGACGATTCTCGAGGGCAACGAGCCGCTCCTCATCCTCGAGCCCGAGGCCACACGCCGGGAGGCGTAGGAAGCCTCCGTCGCGATGCAGATCCGGCGCGTCGAGTTCGCAGGAGCCGTCGGCAGGCCGGACCAGACTCCACCCGATTGCCTTCCGCACGTGGCCATCGCCGGCCGTTCGAACGTCGGCAAGTCCAGCCTCATCAACGTCCTTGTCGGAAGGAAGCGGATCGCACGAGTTTCGCAGCAGCCCGGAAAGACGCGTGAAATCAACTTCTACCGGGTCAACGACGATTTCATGCTGGTGGATCTCCCTGGCTACGGCTATGCCCGCGCGTCGAAGGAATCGCGACAGGCCTGGGCCAACCTCATCGCGTCCTACCTCGGTGGGTGCGAGCACCTGGTGGGTGTCGTCGTACTCCTCGACGCCAGGCGGGGTGTCATGAAGGCCGATCGGCGACTGCTCGGTTACCTCGGCGAGCTGGAGATCCCCGCCCTGTTCGTGCTGACCAAGATCGACAAGCTCAACCGGGCGGGACGGAAGCGGGCGGAGCAGGAGGTCCGGCATTCGCTTGAGGCCCCCGAGGATCAGGTGCTGGCCACGAGTGCCCGCACCAGGGAAGGTCTGGACGGCCTGACCGAGAGCATCTACGCTCTTATAGCTGGTGACTCCAACGACGAGGAGGCAAGGTGAGACACGCCGCGTCGACCTCCGCTCGTTTCGGAACCTCGGGACGGACTTGCATCGCACTCGCGGGACTGGCCGCCGTGGCCTGTGGCGGGACGCCCGCTCCTGACTCTCCCGTCGGCGCTCGGCCTGCCACCGCCCAGCAAGCCGGATGGAGCGCGGAGCTCGAGACCACGGATACTCGGCCTCTGCCGCCGGCGGGATACGGGACCTTGAGCCAGGACGCCATCACCGTCGGGCTCGAGTTCCAGACCCTGCTCATCAAGGTGGTTCCGCTCGATGAATGGGCGTTACGGCTCACGGCGCCCGACACGTATCGGAGACTCAATGGCTACAAGGTGAGCCGTGGCGAGGAGATCCTTAAGAGGGCGCGGCGCAGCGGCGAGCGTGGGTGGCCCATGGTCTTCTTCGTCACCTTCTACACCCGGGCCCTCGAGGACACGTATGAGCCGTTCGACCTCCAGATCCGGAGCCAGAACTTCCTGATCCGCCCGTTCGACATCCTGCCCGTTACGCCGGAGTTCACCCGGGAGAGGCTCCGGCAGCAGGAAAGCCAGATCGCGCTCTACCTCTTCCCCGGCGACATCGATCTGGACCTTCCGATGACGGTGGAATACCGGGGCTCGATCAGCGGAAGATGGACAGCGATCCGCTCGGTGCTCGATTCGGAGCTGTCGCTGGTGCTCTCGAGGACGGGGGCGCGCACCGAGGATCAGTAGCGCGCCCCGCGTCAGGAAGGAGGCCTAAGCCTCCAGAGAGTACTCCCGAAGTTTCCGGTAGAGCGTTCGCTCGCCGATACCCAGGCGCTCGGCCGCCTTGCGACGGTTTCCACCGACCTCATCAAGCGCGATACGGATGGCTTCGCGCTCGACGTCACCCATAGTCATGTCAGGGTGCAGGCGGATGACCGGTTCGCGCGCGGGTGCCGGTTCCCCTTCCATGTCCGCCGTGGCGATCTCGATAGCTTCCACCGGGCCCGCCTCGCCCGGTCGCCCGATCTCCGTCCCGGCCAGCTCCGGGTGGCGGAGCCGGAAGCGCTCGAACTCCGACCGCAGGTCCTCGATGTCGATCTTCATCTCCACCAGGGTCCGGAAGAGGAACTCGAGCTGCGGGAGACGTGTGACCGCTGCGCCATCGCCCAACTCCGGCGGGGGCTCCGTTCCCGGGAGCGCTCCCACCGAGGGGATCGGTAGCATGGCTCGGCCGCTGCCACGGATCTCCGGTGGGATATCCTCGGCCCTGATCACCGAGCCCGGAGCCAGGACCACCATCGACTCCACGAGGTTCCGGAGCTCGCGCACGTTTCCGGGCCAGTCGTAGTCCAGAAGCATCTCCATCGCCTCAGGCGAAAGGCCCTTGAACTCCCGAACATGGGTCTCGCTGAACTCGCGGATGAAGCGCCGCACCAGGATCGGAATGTCGGGCTTCCTCTCCCTCAGGGCCGGCAGCTCCAGGTGAAGCACCGCGAGGCGGTAGTAGAGGTCTCGCCGGAAGACCCCGTGGCGCACGGCGGCCCGCAGATCGCGATTCGTGGCCGCAATCACGCGCACGTCAACGTAGATCTCGCTATCTCCTCCGACCCGCATGAAGCGGCGCGTCTCGAGCACCCGGAGGAGGCGGGTCTGCAGGGCAGGCGGCATCTCGGCGATCTCGTCCAGCAGAAGGGTCCCGCCGTCGGCGAGCTCGAACATCCCCTTCCGCCTGGAGGTCGCTCCCGTGAACGCGCCCTTCTCGTGTCCGAACAGCTCGGACTCGAGGAGAGACTCCGGGATCGCGCCGCAGTTGAGAGCGATGAACGGCCTTGCCCGTCGGGGCGAGAGCCGGTGGATGGCCCTCGCGGCCAGCTCCTTCCCGGTTCCGCTCTCGCCGGCTATGAGGACCGTCGAGCCCGTCGGCGCGATGAGGTGAATACGCTCCAGCACCTCACGCATCTGCTCCGCGCGACCCACGATCCCTGTCTCGAGCTGAAGCCGATAGCGCTCCAGTTGCTGGCCGAGAGCTACCTGCACTTCCTCCGGATCCGGCGGAGCCGACAGCGCTTCGTCCACGTCCAGAACCGAGCCCAGGCGGCGGCGCTCCTCCGGGTCGGGGTCGTCCACGATGGCCAGGACGGGCGGACGAGGGATCCGCTCCGAGACCACTGCCAGCATGCGCCCCGTTTCCCGGGAATCGGGAGGGCCGGTGAGGAACAGCGCCGGGGCCTCATCTCCAACGGGAAGGCCGCGCTCCAGATCGTCGGCGGTCTCGACCATCTCCGCCTGGTGGCCGTCCGCCAGCACGGCCTCGCGTACGGGCACGGCGGTCTGGATATCCGCGGTCTGGATGAATACGCGAGCCATTCTCTCCTACTCGTGGCTGGTCGGCGCTCCACGGAGGAGCTCCACCGCATGGTCGACCACCCCTGACAATACGTCGAGTCCGTCCGCGACCCCACCGGGACTTCCCGGGAGGTTTACGATCAGCGTCCGGCCCCGGAGTCCGGCCAGCCCTCGGCTCAGTGCGGAGTAAGGCGTGGCCTGCAGGCCAGCGGTTCGGATCGCCTCGGCCAGCCCCGGGACCTCCCGGTCGATCACCGCGCGGGTCGCCTCCGGCGTAACGTCCCGATCGGTAAGGCCGGTGCCACCCGTCGTCACGACCACGTCGCACCGTAGCTCGTCGCACCACCTGGCGAGAATCGCGGCGAGTTCCAGCGACTCATCGGGTACGACCTCCCGAGTGACCACCTCGTATCCGCGCTGGCCCGCCCAGCTTTGTACGGCGCCGCCCGAAAGGTCCTCGCGGACCCCCGCGTTCACGCCGTCGGAAACCGTGAGCACTGCCACACGGATCGGACCGCCAGTGCCGGTCACTTGCGGACCGAGCCTTCCGTGTAGAAGGGCACGCGGACGACCTCGCCGGCGATCACCCGCTCTCGGATGCTTATGCGTACCGGATCTCCCGGCTGCGCATCGGGGGGCAGATAGGCCGTGCCGATCCCCACGCCGAGCGACGGGCTCATGGTGCCGCTTCGGACCGGTCCCACGATCTTGCCCCGGTACTCGACGTCGTAGCCGGGGCGCGGGAAGCCGCGCTCGGTGAGGCGGAAGCCGGTGAGCTTGCGATCCAGACCCGACTCCTTCTGCCTCACCAACGGCTCCTTCCCCACGAAATCCGCCTTCCCGAGCTTCACCAGCCACGACAGGCCGGCCTCCAGGGGGGTGGTCTGCTCGTCGATGTCGTTTCCGTACAGAGCGTAGCCCATCTCCAGGCGGAGGGAGTCGCGGCACCCGAGGCCTGCCGGAACGAGGCCCCTCCTCTCGCCTGCCTTTAGGAGCGCGCGCCACACAGAAGCCGTGCTCGCCGCCGGCAGATAGAGCTCGAACCCGTCCTCGCCCGTGTAGCCGGTGCGGCTGATAACGCCGGGCACCCCATCGATCATGCCCTCTTCGAACCAGTAGAAGCCGATCGGATCAAGGTCCACGGAGGCAAGCGGCTGGAGGATCTCCTGCGCCGAGGGTCCCTGCAGGGCCAGGAGGCCTACGGCGTCGCTCTCGTCCTCCAGGCGAACATCGAACCCGGATGCGAATCCGCCTATATACTCCCAGTCCTTGGCCAGATTCGCCGCGTTCACCACGAGCCTGAATCGATCCTTGCCGAGGCGATAGACCAGAAGGTCGTCCACGATCCCCCCGCTTGGGAGACAGAGGACACTGTACTGCACCTGCCCGACCGCGAGCCTCGCCGGATCGTTGCTCGTGACGTGTGAGACGAAGGGCAGGGCGTCCCGGCCTTCGACCAGGAACTCGCCCATGTGAGAGACGTCGAACAGCCCTGCCACCGCCCGCACGGCCTCGTGCTCGCTTCGGATGCCCGTCGGATACTGAACCGGCATGGCAAAACCCGCGAAAGGAACGATCTTCGCCCCCAGGCCCACGTGCTCGTCGTATAGCGGGGTCTTCTTCAGGTCGCTCATGGCCTTCCGAGATCCGGTGGAGTCCGAAGGTGTACGTTCCCCCCGCCGCCCTCGCCGGTCCAGCCGGTGCCCGCGGGGGCGGAGTCGATCAGAGAATGTAACGACGAAGGTCGTCGTCTTCGGCGATGTGCGCCAGCCGTGACCGGACCTCCCCGCCGTCGATCCGGAACCGGCTACCGTCGCCGTCCTCGGGAAGGCCGTACATGACCTCTTCCAGCAGTGTCGTCAGAACCGTATGCAGGCGGCGGGCACCGATGTTCTCCAGCTTCCGGTTCACTTCGGCGGCGATCCGGGCGATCTCGCGGATCCCGTCGTCGGTGAACTCCAGGAGGGCTCCTTCCGTGGCCACAAGGGCTTGATACTGGGTGAGAAGCGCGTTCCTGGGCTCGAGGAGAATCCGCACGAAGTCGTGCTCGTCCAGGCTGTTCAGCTCCACGCGGATCGGAAAGCGCCCTTGCATCTCTGGAATGAGGTCGGACGGCCGGGCCACGTGGAAGGCGCCCGCCGCGATGAACAGAATGTGCTCGGTGCTCACCATTCCGTACTTGGTCTGAACCGTCGACCCTTCCACGATCGGCAGGAGGTCGCGCTGAACCCCCTCGCGCGAGACGTCGGGACCCTGGCCGGCGCTCCTGCCGGATACCTTGTCCAGCTCGTCGAGGAAGACGATCCCCATGTTCTCGGCGCGGTTGAGAGCCTCCTCCACCACCTCTTCCATGTCGATCATCTTGTCCAGCTCCTCGGAGAGCAGGATCCGGCGCGCCTCCGACACCGTTACCTGCCGGCGCCTGGTGCGCTTCGGGAGCATCTCCTGGAGCATCTCACCCAGGTTCCAGTCTACTCCTTCCATCCCCATGGCACTCATGTCCATGACCGGGATCGCGCTCTCGGTGACGTCTACCTCCACCTCGCGGTCTTCGAGTTTCTCGGCCCGGAGCAGATCGCGCAGCTTGGCGCGGGTCCGGCGGCGGCGGGCGTCGCCCGGTCCGCCGTCGTCCTCGCCCTCGGCAGACTCCACTTGAGCCTCACCACCGGCTGCCACCACGATCGTCCGAGATGTGATCGGCTCGGCGACCGACCGCGGCTCGGCAACGGGCGGCAGAAGCATGTCCAGAAGCCTCTCCTCGACCCGGCCAGCGGCGGCATCCCGGCAGTCTTCCTCCCACTCCACACGCACCATGTTGACAGCGATCTCGACCAAGTCGCGTATCATGGACTCGACGTCCCGGCCGACGTATCCCACCTCGGTGAACTTGGACGCCTCCACTTTCACGAACGGGGCGCCGGCAAGACGGGCCAGGCGGCGGGCGATCTCCGTCTTCCCCACCCCCGTCGGCCCGATCATGATTATGTTGTTGGGTAAGATCTCGTCCCGGAGCTCGGCCTCCACGTTCTGACGCCGCCACCGGTTCCTGAGAGCGATGGCCACCGCTTTCTTGGCCTCGTCCTGGCCTATGACATACTCATCCAGCTGGGCCACCACCTGCCGCGGCGTCAGGGAGGCGAAGTCCAGTCGGCCGGGGGACTCCCTGCTATCCCCTTCCGCCGGGCCGGCGGTCGCGTCGTCGTCGTTCGTCATCTCGTTATCTCGAATCGGCCCGAGTACACCCGCAAGCAGGGCCGGCTCCCGAGCCGCGGCGCCGTCCCGTCAGGACTCCAGTTCCAGGATCGTCAGGTTCGAGTTGGTATACACGCAAATCTCGGCGGCGATCTGCAGCGCCTCACGGACGATCTCGCCCGCGGCCAGCTCGGTATGGGCCACCAGGGCCCGGGCGGCAGCCACGGCGTACGATCCACCGGAGCCGACCCCCAGGATTCCGTCGTCCGGCTCGATCACCTCGCCGTTGCCGGACACGAGCAGGCTCCGGTCGCGGTCCGCAACCACCAGCAGAGCCTCCAGGCGCCTCAGGTAGCGGTCGCTGCGCCAGTCCTTCGCCAGCTCTACGGAGGCGCGAGTCAGGTTGGCGGGATGCCTCTCGAGCTGCGTCTCGAACTTCTCGAACAACGTCAGGGCATCGGCCACGCCGCCGGCGAAGCCGGCCAGGATCTGACCGCCCTTCATCCGTCGGATCTTCTGGGCCTTTCCCTTGACGACGGTGTCGTTCATCGTCACCTGCCCGTCTCCACCGATGGCCACTTGGCCGTTCCGGCGAACGCACAGGATGGTCGTCGCGTGCACGCCACTCACGATCCGTTCTCCTTCTCCGATGCCTCCGACGCCGGGGGCTCGCCGGCGCGAGGGTGAGCCTGCCGATAGGTCTTCTTCAGACGCTCCCGCGAGGTATGGGTGTACATCGCCGTGGTCGAGAGGCTCGCGTGGCCGAGCAGGTCCCTGACCGCGAGGAGATCCGCCCCCTGGTCCAGCATGTGTGTGGCGAACGAGTGCCTGAGTGCGTGAGTGCTCAACTTTTCGCCCGCTGAAGCCGTCTCCAGGTATCGGGTGGCGATCCGCTGGATCTGGCGGCGCGACAGGCGCGTCCTCCTGCTCGACAGGAACAGCGGCCCCTCGGCGGCCGCACCACCCTGCTCCGTCCTGACGGGAAGATACTCCTCCAGCGCCCGCAGTGCGTGTCCTCCCACGGGAACGATCCGTTCCTTCCGTCCTTTGCCCAGTACCTTTACCTGACGCTCCGTAAAGCTCACATCGCCCACGTCCAGGCCCTGGACCTCGGAGAGCCTGAGACCGGAGGAATAGATCAACTCGATCAGGGCCCGATCACGAATCGCCAGCGGCGAGCCGCCGGACGTCGCGTCCTCGAGCACCGAGAACATCTCCTCGGTCTGGCTCAAGGTCAGATAGCCCGGGAGGTCGTGGCGCCGCCGGGGCGAGCGGACGAAACGGGCGGGGCTGGCCTGAACCTGGCCGGTTCTCTGCAGGAAGCGAAAGAACGACCGCACGGTGGACACCTTCCGCGCCACCGTGCGCGGGCGCGGAGGCCGGGCCGGGCCGGTCTTTCGTTCCCGGACGGCAGTACGTTCGAGAAAGCCGGGGAAGGCACGCACCGTCAGGTCGTCGACGTCCTTCCAGCTCCACTCCGCCGTACCCGAGAACTCGGAGACGAAGCGCTCGAACTCAGCCAGATCTGAGCGATAGGCTTCCACCGTACGGGGAGAGAGCCGTCTCTCCGAGCGAGCGTAGCGCAGGAAGTCGGCCAGGTTTTGGCGTCGGCGCGCGGCGGCATCGCTCATCGCGCGGCCTGCGATGTCTCTCTGGCCGTCGTCGCCAGAAGCTCGGCGTCGATCCAGGTCTCCAGTTTGTCCAGGGCTCGCCGTGACAGGGCCTCCCGCTTCGCTTTTCGCCCCCGGACGCCCCGGTCCGCCCGGTCGACCAGACCGAAGTTGGCGTTCATGGGCTGGAAGGCGGCCGGGGACGCTTCGCGCAGGTATCGGTAAAGCCCGCCCAGCATTGTGTTCGTAGGCGGGACTACCGGCTCCCTACCGGCGAGCATCCTGCCGATGTTCAGGGCAGCCAGCAGTCCGCTGGCTATGGACTCGGTGTAGCCCTCGACTCCGGTAAGCTGTCCGGCGAAGATCACGTCGGGGTTGTTCGGGATCCCGCCGTGAGCGAGCAGAAGGCGCGGGAAGCAGAGGTACGAGTTGCGGTGGATCGAACCATAGCGCAGGAACTCCGCCGTCTCCAGGCCAGGGATGATGCGGAACACGCGCTCCTGTTCTCCCCGGCGCAGTCGGGTCTGGAAGCCCACGAGATTCCACATCTGCCCGGCCCGGTCTTCCATCCTGAGCTGTACGACGGCGTGGTGGCGACCTCCGGTACGGGGATCCTCCAGGCCCACCGGGCGCATCGGACCGTGCCGTAGCGTCTCCCGGCCGCGACCGGCCATGACCTCGATCGGCAGACAACCCTCGAAGTATGGCACGGTCTCCCAGTTGTGGCCCTCGTAAACGTCGGCCGCGAGCAGCGCGTCGATGAACGTCTCGTAGGTCTCCCGGTCGAGGGGACAGTTCAGATAGGCCGCCTCCCCCTTCCCGTAACGCGAACCGAGCCAGGCCACCGTCTCGTCGATGGACTCGCGCGAGAAGATCGGGGCAATGGCGTCGTAGAAGGCCAAACCCTCCGTGCCCAGCCGGGCTCGAATCGACTCGGCCAGGGAATCGCTCGTCAGGGGGCCCGTGGCCACGATGGCCGGGCCCTCGGGAAGTGCGGAAACCTCCTCTCTCCGTACCTCGATCCGGGGCTCCGCCGCCAGACGGCGCGCGACCCCCTCGGAGAACAGACTCCGGTCCACCGCCAGCGCACTGCCGGCTGGTACCCGGCAGCCGTCGGCGACGTCCAGGAGCATGCACCCGAGACGCCTCATCTCGGCCTTTAACAGCCCGTGTGCCGTGTCCAGGGCTTCCGACTTGAAGGAGTTGGTGCAGACAATCTCCGCGAGCCGGTCGGTCTGATGAGCGGGCGTCCCTCGCCCCGGTCTCATCTCGTACAGCTCCACCTGGTGGCCCAGGCGCGCAAGCTGCCAGGCCGCCTCCGAGCCGGCCAGGCCTCCACCGACTACGACGACTCTACGACCCTTCATCTACTTGCTGGTGCCGCGACCGCCGGTTTTCCTCCTTCGCTTACTCCCCCCGCGGGCCCGGCGCGCGGCCAGGAGCTCCACGGCTCGTTCCGGCGTCACCTCTTCCGGGGCCAGGCCCTTCGGGAGCGAAGCGTTCGTCTTTCCGTGCTTCACGTAAGGACCGTACCGTCCGTCCAGGATCTGGATCGGCTCCTGGTCGTCGGGGTGTGGCCCGAGGTCCCTGACCGGCTTCGGAGCCGATCGACTTCGGCTGCGCTTCGGCTGCGCAAGGAGCTCGAGCGCCCTCTGCATTCCCACTGCCAGCACGTCGTCGCGCTTCTCCAAAGATCGGAATTCGCCCTCGTGGACGACATACGGGCCATACCGCCCGATGCCCGCCTTTACGGGCTTTCCCGTCTCGGGGTGCTTCCCCAAATCGCGGGGCAGGGACAGGAGCCCCAGAGCCGTCTCCAGGTCTACTTGGCCTGGCTCCATCCCCTTCGGCAGCGAGACCCGCTTGGGCTTCTCCCCTCCCTTCTCCTGCTCACCCAGCTGGACGTAGGGGCCGAAGCGCCCGGTCAGGCAGTAGACGTCGAGACCTGTCTTCCCGTCCTTACCGAGCGACTCGTTCCCTTCCTGCTTGCGGCGCAGGATCTCGTGCGCAACCTCCGCCGTCAGTTCCGCCGGTGCCACGTCCGGTGGAATCGAGGCCGTCACCGTTTCCTCGCCTTGGGTTCGCTCGAGGTAAGGACCGAAGCGCCCGATGCGGACCCTCGTGGGCTCGAGGTCGTCGAAGACGAGGGTCGAGGCGGCCCTCGCGTCGATCTCCGTTTCCTTCTTCTGGAGCCGCTCCTCGAAGCCGTCCTCTCCGCTGTAGAACCGACGGAGGTACTCGTGCCAGTCGATCTCGCCCGCCGCGATCTCGTCCAGCGCCTCTTCCATCCCGGAGGTGAAGTCCAGATCCACCAGGTCATCGAAGTGGCTTTCCAGAAGCCGGGTCACCGCGAAAGCCGTGAAAGTGGGGACGAGCTGCTTCCCCTGCATCCTCACGTATCCCCGGTCGACGACGTTCGAGAGAATTGGCGCATATGTGCCCGGCCGCCCCACACCCGCCGACTCGAGGGCGTCGGTGAGGGTCGGCTGAGTGTAGCGTGCCGGGGGTTTCGTCTCGTGCCCCTCCGGCTCCAGCGAGTGGCAGGTAAGCGAATCTCCCACGGCGACTGCGGGGAGCAGCTCCTCTCTGTTCTCCAGCGCCGCATCCGGGTCGTCGGTCCCTTCCACGTAGGCTCGAAAGAAGCCCGGGAAGGCGATCGTCTTTCCCGACGCCCGGAACTCCGCCCCGTCCGCCGCGATCCGGAGGTTCACTAGATGAAGCTGGGCGTTGGCCATCTGGCAGGCCAGCGTGCGCTTCCAGATCAGGTCGTAGAGGGCCGCCTCACGGCCGGTGAGCCCCAGCTCTTCCTCGCTGTGCATCTCAACGCCGGCCGGCCTGATGGCCTCGTGCGCTTCTTGCGCCGCCTTGGAGCGGGTCTTGAAGCGCCGTGGCTTCGGGCTCAGGTAGTCGTTGCCGAACTGGCTCGCGACCCGGCTTCGGATCGCCACGATGGCCTGCTCCGAGAGGTGGGCCGAGTCCGTCCGCATGTAGGTGATATGGCCCGACTCGTACAGACGCTGAGCGACGCGCATCGTGTCGGTCGCCCTCAGGTTCAGTTTGCGGTTGGCCTCTTTCTGGAGCGTCGAGGTGCGGAAGGGCTCGTACGGAGTCCGCTGCGCATCCTTGTGCTCGACTCCCGAGACGACGAACGGAGCGGAAACGAGCCGGTCGGCGATGGCTCGCGCATCCTCCTGGTCCAGCACCAGAACCGTCTTGCCACGCTTCAGCGCCCCTGTCGTCTTGTCGAAGTCCTGGCTGGTGGCCAGAGGCCGGGCGTCCACGGCAAAGAGGCGCGCCACGAAGGCTCCGCCGTCTGCCTCCAAGCTCGCGCGGACGTCCCAGTACTCCGAGCGCCGGAACCGGCGCCGCTCCAGCTCGCGCTGGACGGTGAGGCGAACGGCGACCGATTGCACGCGGCCGGCCGATAGCGGCAGCCTACTCAGGGGGTCGACAGGGGAAATCTTCTTCCACAAAAGCGGCGACAGACCGTAGCCGACCAGGCGGTCGAGCACCCTCCGCGCCTGCTGGGCGTCAACCCGGTCGAGGTCGATGGATCCCGGATCCTCGATCGCGGCCAGCACTGCGCCGCGCGTCACCTCCGAAAAGCGGACCCGCTTGAAGCGGCCGTCCTCCTCCGGGTACCCCAGCTTCCGCGCGATGTGGTAGGCGATGGCCTCGCCCTCCCGATCCGGGTCGGTCGCCAGGTAGATCCTCTCGGCCTTCTTCGCCTCCGACCTCAGTTTCTTGACCACGGACCTCCGCCCGACGATATCCTCGTACTCCGGCTCGAAGTCGTTTTCGACATCGACGCCGAGTCCGGTCTTCGGCAGGTCCACGACGTGACCCTTCGTAGCCTCTACCAGGTAGTCGCTGCCCAGATAGCGCCTCAGGGTCCCCGCCTTCTGAGGGGACTCCACGATGACCAGATGCTTCGGCTTGTCCGCGTTCGGCATTCGGCTCGTCTCTATCCCGACCCCTTCGTCCACCGTTCCGGCAGCATCGAGAGAATCTCGTCCACCACCTCGTCCGGCTTCAGTCCGTCCGTGACTACCCTATACTCGGCCAGGGCGTAGCTCGGCAACCTTTTCTCGAGCAGCGACTTGAGACGCCCGACAGAATCCGGGCCGCTCAGCAGTGGCCGCGAGGCGCGCCCCGAACCCAGTCGCGCCAGCGCTGTGTCAGGCCGAACCTCGAGCCACACTCGTATGGCGTCGGGCCACTCATCCCTCAACTCCGGACGGGCCATCCAGCCACCTCCCGAGGCGATGACGGCCTGCGCCGGTGGAGTCGATTCGGCCGTGATCCGCGCCTCGAGAACGCGGAATTCGGCTTCGCCCTCATCCGCAAACACATCCGCAATGGAGCGTCCGGTGCGTCGCTCGATCTCCTCGTCCAGGTCCAGGAAGCTCCACCCAAGCCTGGAGGCGAGTAGATCGCCCACCCGGCTCTTTCCAGCCCCGCTCAAACCGACCAGGACGATTCGCACCGGTTACTCGCGGTGTCGCTCCGAGGTTCCAGCCAGCTCGGCGAGCCCCGCAAGGTAGGCCTGGTAGCTGGAGCGCATCTCTCTCAGCGAGTCACCGCCGAACTTTTCGCGCATGGCATCCGCCAGCACCAGGGCGACCATCGCCTCCCCCACCACGGCGGCCGCGGGAACGGCGCACACATCGCTGCGCTCGCGGACGGCCGCCGCGGAGTCTCCCGTTCGGAGGTCGACGCTGTCCAAGGGGCAAGTGAGCGAGCTGAGCGGTTTCATTGCCACCCGCAGCACCAGGGGCTCGCCCGTGGTCATGCCGCCTTCCAGGCCGCCGGCGTTGTTGCGGCGCCTCCGGTAGCCGCCTGTGCGCGCGCTCTCCTCGTCGCGCTCGATCTCGTCATGGACCT
>JBDGYE010000030.1:0-25813 GCA_039584255.1 Gemmatimonadota bacterium | reverse complement strand
GGTGAATCCCGACGGCTCGGATCGCCGCGCCATGACAGCTCAGGGGGCGAACGAGGATCCGAGCTGGGCGCCGGACGGCCGCCACCTGGTCTTCGCGGGCACGCTCCGCGGATACCACGCGCTGTGGATTCTGGATACAGTGAGCGGCCGCCTTCGCAGCCTCACCGTGAACAACGTGGATGAACTCCCGCACTGGTCAGATCCGGTGGCCGCGGAACGCTGAACGCGGCCGACCCGTGAGGGCCTCGGGGTTCGAGCGAAGCGCCACGAGACGGCTTGGCAACGATCGTTAGCAGGTGTACAATAAAGGGGTTCCAGCGGAACCTATCCCGCGGTCGGCGGAGGAGCGCGAGCGCTGCTCCCGGTTCCGGTACGTCGCCAGTCATCGACGAAAAGGAGCGTCCAAATGCGTTTCAATGGTAGGATTGCGGCTCTCGTGGTTCTTGTCGCAATGGGAGCAGCGGCCTGCGCCGGAGCCCCGCCCGCGCCAGAGCCGCCGCCGCAGGTTGCGGAGACCACACCTCAGCCGGACCCGGACAGCCTCGCAGCCGCCATGGCGGCCGCGAGGGCGGCCGAAGCCGCCAGGCTGTGCCAGGAGGCCGAGGCGGCGATGGCGGCCGGCAACTTCGACCGGGCGCGCAGCCTTTACGAGCAGGCGATCCGGGATTATTCGGGGACGGACTGCGCCAACATGGCTCCTGGGATGATCGACCGCATCGATGCGATCGCGGTCATCCGCGAGCGGGTCCATTTCGACTTTGACAAGTCCAACATCAGGGATGACGCGTCGGAGGTCCTGCAGCGCAAAGCCGAAGTGCTGAGCGAGTTCGCGGACCTCCGTCTCACGATCGAGGGTCACTGCGACGAGCGCGGATCACTGGAGTACAACCAGGCTCTCGGGCAGCGTCGAGCCGACTCCACGGTGCGGTACCTGGTAAGCCTCGGCGTCTCCGAGGATATGTTCCGGACCGTCAGCTACGGTAAGGAACGTCCAATAGCCCAGGGCCAGACTGAGGAGGCGTGGCAGATGAACCGGCGCTCCGAGTTCGTCATCGAGAACATGGGCGCTCTTTGATTCGCAGAACGGGCCTTCTGGCCCTCGTAGTACTGCTGGGCGCGGGCTGCGCCATGAAGAGTGACGTGGTCGATCTCGAGACCACGTTGCGGGCGGAGATGCAGGCCGACCGCGCCCAGCGGGACAGCCTTCTCGACGAGATTCGGGAACTCAGATTGGTGCTCCTGGACAGCCTCGGCGTCCAGGGGCGCCGTGACATTTCGGGCCGTGTGGATCTGCAGCGCCAGATCGAGGACCTCAACACCACGCTCGCACAGCTCATCCAACTGACTGGCGAGACACAGAGGCAGCTGTCCCGCCTCGAAGAGGCCGGCTGGGGTGGTGGAAGTGCAGGGGAGGCCGCGATCGGGGCGGCGGCTGGTGCCGTGGCAGCGGGCGCGGTCCAGGCAGGGGACGGCGAGCAAGGCGGCGATCAGGCGGAGGCCCTGTACACGGCTGCCCTGCAGCAGCTGCGGCGGCAGTCATACGGAACCGCCCGGGTGGGGTTTCAGGAGTTCCTCGAGAGGTATCCCAACCACGAGCTGGCTCCGGACGCCCAGTACTACATGGCGGAGACGTACGCCGAGTCGGGTGAGCCCGACCAGGCGCTCGACGAATACGCTCGGGTTCTGGAGCTGTACCCCAACTCGCGAAGAGCCCCGACCGCCCTGTACAAGAGCGGATTGATAGAGCAGCAGCGCGGAAACCTCGACGACGCGCGCACCTTCTTCTCGAGGGTCACCCAGGGGTACCCGGACAGCGACGAGGTGGAGCTGGCGCGGCGCGAGCTGGATCGCCTGGGCGGCTGACAGACTGGCCTGGGGCTTGCGTCCCGCCGAGGGTGATCTGACCCGATGGAGGAGGACGGGTGCGCTGCCCGACTTGTGACCACATCGAGGACCGGGTCGTGGACTCGCGGCTCAGCCGCGGCGGCCGCGCCACCCGACGCCGGCGAGAGTGCCTGGCCTGCGGACACCGTTTCACTACCTACGAGCACATCGAGCACGAGCCTCTCACCGTCCGCAAAAGCTCAGACGCCGTCGAGACCTTCGACCGCGCAAAGTTGCTGCGCAGCATGGGCATCGCCTGTGCCAAGCGCCCCGTCTCCCTGGCTGCGATAGAGGAGATCGTCGACCGGATCGAAGAGGAGCTGGACGCGGCGGATGAGCGCGAGGTGAGCAGCCAGCGCATCGGGGAGCTCGTCATGTCCCACCTCAGAAACACGGACCAGGTGGCGTACGTGCGCTTCGCCTCGGTGTACCGGAACTTCCAGGACACCACGGAGTTCATGGAAGAAGTGCGCGAGCTCGTCAAGCAGGCGCGGTATCAAGCGCTGGGGCAACAGGAGCTCTTCCCCACGGCGGACGACGAGACGGGATAGGCGGGCATGATCCGTGACCAGGCGGAGATGCCGTTCCTGGATCACCTCGAGGAGCTCCGCTGGCGGGTGATCTGGAGCCTGGTGGCTCTGGTCACGCTCTCGGTAGCGGGCTTCTTCCTGGTCACGCAGTTCGACGTGATCGGGCTCCTGGAGCGTCCGTTCCGCCAGGTGCTTCCCGGGCAGGACCTGCTCTTCACGAACCCCACCACACCCGTCGTGGTGACCTTCAAGTTGGCATTCGTGGTGGGCTTCGTCCTGGCGCTTCCCGTCATAGCCTTTCACGCATGGGAGTTCTTCTCCCCGGCCCTGTACGAGCACGAGCGCCGCTTCGTCGTTCCGGCTATCACGGTGAGCTTCGTGCTCTTCCTGGCCGGCATCGCGATGGCCTATTTTCTGGTTCTGCCGCTGGGACTCCGCTTCCTCCTGGGCTTCCAGGCCGAGAGCCTGAGCCCGATCATCACCGTGGACGAGTACCTGCGCTTCGCGACGCGGCTCATCATTGCCTTCGGTATCATCTTCGAGATGCCAGTCATCCTGGTGTTCCTCGGAATGCTGGGGGTTGTCACGGCCGAGGGCCTGCGGAAGTACCAGCGCCATGCCCTGGTCGTGCTCGCAATCGCGTCGGCACTCCTCACGCCAGCGGACATAGGCACCATGATCATGCTGCTGGCTCCGATGTTTCTCCTGTACGAGCTGTCGATCTGGCTCGTGCGCCTGGTCCAGCGGGGCGGTATCCGCCGCTGGACGGAACGGAGAGGCGACGCGGACGCAGCCGCGGATGCCGCCGTCAGGGACGAGGGCGGCGGTGACGGGGGGCGGGCGGAGACGGCCGTTTCATCGCACCGGGCGGCCGGAGAACCATGATACGAGGGGCGGGTCGGGGCCGATGGGTTCCGGCCCTCTGCTGCCTTCTCTCGCTTCTGGCGGTCGGTGGTGTGCGGGCCCAGGAAACGCCCCCTCCAGAGAAATCCGACGGCTTGCGGCGACTGCGCGATCTGCCGGACCTGCGCGCGGAGGAGCGCGGGTTTCCCGATGATACTCCGGCCGCGGCGATCGACACCACGCCTCGGATCGATATCGAAGCCCGCCGGGCCGCGCTGACGGAAGGCGACTTCCCGCCCCGTGACTCGCTGTTCCGGGCCCTGCAGCAGATACCCGGCTTCCACGTCATCGAGTACAGGGGCCGCGAGGTGAGGCTGGGAGCCCAGGTGCAGTCACTCGGCCTGTTCGGTGAAGCCCAGGTGAATCGCGGCCGAGACGTCATGACAGCCGATACGATCCGCTACCTGGGACTCGTGCGGTTCATGGCCGCGGCGGGGAACATCGAGCTCGTGAGCACTGAGCAGCAGGTGGTGAGCGATTCCGTCCTGTACTACGACGTGGCGGGGCAGAAGGGCACCGTCTACAACGCCGAGACGCAGTTCATGCAGCGCGGCGCCAACTGGCGGGTGATCGGGAACGTGATCCCCAAGGCCCAGGACACGGTCTTCGCCACGCACAGCCGCTTTACGTCCTGCGAGATCGACGAGCCGCATTACAGCTTTCGCGCCAATCGGATCAAGATGGTGAACCAGAACGTGATCGTGGCGTGGCCGGTGGTGCTGTACGTGAGCAACGTTCCCGTGTTCTGGCTGCCTTTCTTCGCCTCGGACATACGACCGGGCCGCCGCAGCGGAATCATCCCCCCACGTTTCGGGTTCAACGACATCGTCCAGACCGACGGCGGAGCCAGTCGGGCCGTCACCGATGTCGGCTACTACTGGGCGATCAACGACTACCTGGACGCCCAGGCGACCCTCGACTGGTTCAGCGGGAACTTCACACGGGTCAACGGCGCGTTCCGGTACCGATGGTTGAAGAAGTTCATCCGAGGCAGTGCCTTGTTCAGCCGCAGCTGGGACGCCGATGGCAGCCGTAACCTCCTACTCAACTGGAACCACGACCAGGAGCTAGGCCTCAACACGACCCTTCGGACCTCCGTCCGGTACGTCAAGGACACACGGCTGCTTCAGGACCAGGAGTTCGATCCGCGCCTGCAGACGCAGACCATCGACTCGGACGCCGGTCTCAACCACCGCTTCTCGTTCGCGAACGTCTCGGTGTCCGGTCGCCGCCGCCAGTTCCTTACGACCGACCGGGTCGAGGAGACTCTGCCCTCGGTGAATATCTCGTTCTCGCCCGTAACCCTATTCCCGGCGCCACGGACCCGGCAGGGGCTGTTCAACAACATCACGCTTAGTGGTTCGGGCTCCTACAGCCGACGGGCCGACAGCCAGGATCTGCTCGAAGACCGAAGCACGAACTCGGGTTCGGCGTCCTCGGCAATCCGGCTGCGCGACTTCAACGTGTCGGGCTCCGCGCAGATCACGGACCTCTCGGTGACCCCGGAGGACTCGACCGGACTGGAGCTGCCGAGCGTGACGACCACGACGCTTCGCTGGAACGCCCGGGCTGACTACCAGTTCAACCTCATCGGATCGACTACGCTTCGTCCCTCGGTGGCGGCGGACGGCTCGCAGTTCAAGTCTGCGGACACCGGCGGTGAGTTCGTGAGCGCACCCACCAGGGCCAGCTTCGGAGCCACGCTCAGCACCGACATCTTCGGGTTCTATCCTGGCTTCGGCCCGTTCTCGCGAGTGCGTCACAAGTTTTCACCGGGCGTTACGTGGGCCTACGCGCCGGAGGTGACGGTGGACTCGGCTCTCGCAGCGATACCGGGGTTCCCGTTGACGACCGGGGCCGCGACGAACACGCTTACTCTGAGCTTCCGCCAGACCTTCGAGGCGAAGATGCCGATCCGGTCCCAGCCAGTGGTGAGCCAGCAGGCGGAGTCGGGCCGAGCGGCTCCCCAGGTGGCCGGCCAACCTCTGCCGTTTCCCGACTCGTTGGCGGGTGTCACCGACTCCCTGGCAACCGGGGCCGACACAGCCGGAGCCGGGGCCCGGCGCGATCCAGATGCTCCCCCGGCTCGGCGACCGCGAGACGACCGGATCGTCACCCTGCTGTCCATCAACACCTCGACCCCTCTGCGCTGGGATTTCGAGGCCTCGAAGAGGGGCGAGCCGACTCTGCAGACCCAGGAGATCACGAATAGCCTGAGCTCAGACCTGCTGCGCGGCTTCACGATCAACATGACCCATGACCTGTTCGAGGGCACGGGGCCGGACCGCCGATTCAGCCTGGCTCTGACCCGATTGTCGATGAGCTTCCGGCTGCGCTCAGGTCAGAGCTTCGGCGATCTCATAGGGCTCGGCGGCGGCACACCGACGAGGAGATCGCAGGAGCCTCAGAGCGTAGACGCTCGGCTAAACCTGCAGGGGTTCGAGCGCGAGAGCCGCATCGACCCGTTCGATGATCCCGAGTCGGGCCCCTGGGATCTGAGCTTGCGCTACTCTCTGATCCGTCCACGTCAGGGAGAACCGGGGATCGAGAGCCAGACTGTCGACGGCACCCTCTCGTTTCATCCGACCCCTAAGTGGTCCGTCCGGTGGTCCACCCAGTACAACTTCACCCAGAGCGAATTCGGCCAGCAGCTCATCAGCCTCGATCGGGATCTTCACAGATGGCGGGCCTCCTTCCAGTTCGCCCGATCGCCCAACGGGAACGTGATCTTCCAGGTTTCCGTGAGCCTGCGCGACGCTCCCGAGCTCCACGGCGACTACAACCAGCGAACCTCGGGCAGCTAGCCGACAGCCTCCGCCCGCCCTGCATAGAATCTCCGCACGAGAGCTCACGGGCCGAATTGCGGCATCGTGGCCGGCTTCTTGATCTAAGAACTGCTGCAAACTGCTCACACGAAGAAACGAACTGGTGGTCCCGCACGGCATCCTCGGCCCTGCCGAGCCGGGAAGGGGGTCACGAATGCCTCAATCACCGCCTGGACGGAGTTGAAACGGACGAGAGGTGAGTGCGGAAGCGCCGGTTCAGGTGTACGAAAAGCTTGCGCAGGCGGTGAAAGAGTTCACCGTTCGTGCGAAGAAGGAGAAGCGGGCGGGAGATAGCGGGCCGCCCCGACCGGCGCGGACGCCGACGAGAGATCGCGATACATGTCGCAGCTGCAAAGGCTGAAGCACGAAGCCAGACGGGCGGAGCAGCGATCCAACTGGGATCGGGCCATCGAGCTCTACAAGGACGCGATCCGTCTGGACGAGAAGGGTGGTGGGTCGACCTCCGACATCGCCATCTACAACCGGGTCGGCGACATCTACCTGCGCCGGGGCGAGACCGGGGCCGCCGTGGAGTACTACGAGCAGGCCATTGACCGCTACGCCAGCCACGATCTCACCACCAGTGCCATAGCGCTCTGCAACAAGATCCTGCGTATCGCGCCGGACCACGACGAGGTGTACCGGAAGCTCGGTCGGCTCCACGCCTCCAACGGTCTCATTGCCGAGGCGCGTGCCGCGTTCCTCGAGTTCGCGAGTCGGATTGAGCGACAGGACCGTGCAGCGGAAGCTCTGGAGGCTGTACAGGAGTTCGTCGACCTCACCGGCGACGAGGAGGTCAGGGTACCCTTCGCCACCAGCCTTCACGAGAAGGGAATGACTGCGGAGGCGGTGGCCCAGCTCAGGCTCGTCTACGACGTCCGGTTGGAGAAGGGCAGCGATGCCGAAGCCATCCGCCGCCGCATGCTCGAGCTAGATCCGCAAGCCGACCCTGCCCGTGCCCAGGAACCTCCCGCCGCGCCCCCAGCCGCTGCCAGTGGCGCCGCCGCGGGTCCCGTGTCCGGAGCACCAGCACCCGGAAAGGGCCACGTGCAGCTCGGACGGCTGGTCGGCGAAGCGCTGGGCTCGGAGGCGGCCGCCCTTCAGTTCGATCCGGAAATGCCGGTCTTCGACCTGGATTCCTCGGCGGGCACCGAGATGAATTCACTGCTGGCGGAAGTCGTGCCCGAGCTCGGCTACCACGAGCTGGCGGCGGTGCTGGCCCGGTTCAGGACCCAAGTCAGGGACATCGTCGAGGAGAGCGACGTGGACGTCCACTACGACCTGGGCCTCGCGTACATGAACATGGGTCTTCTCGGGGAGGCAATCCGCGAATTCCGCGATGCGATGGAGAGCCCGGCGCACCTGTCGGCTGCCCATGCCATGATCGGGGAATGCTTGGCGCGAGCAGCCGCGGAGGTTGCCCCTCCACAGGCCGCGGCGTCGCCTGCCACGGCAGTGCACGCCGCCGCCACTTCGCCGGAGCCCGCAACGGCTCCCGGGCCCGCCGTTGATGAAACGCCCGCGAAAGAGGCTCTCATCGAGGTCACACTGCGGCCGGAGGGCGTGCAGACTCCAGCCGAGGTCACGCGGCAACCGGAGGGCGCGGCCGGACCAGAGGAGCGCGAGGCCGTCGAGGCGCCCCAGAAAGACGCGGGGCTGGCGGGTGTGCTGTTCAAGGCTCGGTTGGCTCGGCACAGGGCGCGACAGGCCGCCAGCGAGAACCGCACGGACCACGAGGCTCACCTGGAGCTCGGCCTCGCCTACCTCGATATGGCTCTTGCGGTGGAGGCCTTCGGTGACCTCCAGGTGGCTGCGAGGGGTCCGTCAGCCGTGTCCGCAAGGGCGCTCGACGCGCTGGGCGAGATCGCAGTCCGCGCCGAGTTCGACGTCGAGGTGCGAGTGTCGGCTCTCCGAATCGTCCACGAGTCCGGTCGGGCGGAAGATGCGCTGGCGGTAGCGGTCCCCTTCTACAGGCAGCTGGCCGGAAAGGGACCAGAGGCCGAAGAGCTGCTGCAGCTGATCCGAGCAATCGACCCGACTGCCGAGCAGCTCATCGAGGAGACGGAATCGGAGCCGCAGGGAATGGTCGAGGCCGAGCCCGTTTCCGCTGCCGGGCCGGACTTGGACAGCGAGTCTCTGGTTGAGTTGGACGAGATCTTTGAAGAGCTCGATGTCGAGCAGGTGGAGCCTGGTCCTACGGCACCAGAGCCTACCGAAGCCGTCTCGGGTCGCGAGGTCGCGACCGCTGAGACTGCGGTCACGCCGGTTGGACTTCCGGGCGCGGAGGGGGATGCAATCTTCGAGGGTGCCTTGGCGGCGCTGGCCTCAGGCCGGACCGAGGAGGCCACGGCGGACCTGTATAGGGCCCTAGATCTGTTTGAGACGGCTCGCCGCATCAAGCGAGCTTCCGAGGTGGTCGAAACCCTGCTCGAGATCAATCCCGAAGATGTCGTGCTGCACCACCAGAGGGCCGAGTACGCCATCATGACAAACGACCGGCAGGGCCTCATCGAGGCCTATCTGGACCTCGCGGCATGCCTGCGCAGGCAGCAGGCACCGCGGGCGGCACGCACGGTCTACGGCCGCATGCTTGACGTCGACCCCGACAACGTCGACGCCCGCACGGCGATCGCGCAGCTCGACCGGGAAGAGATGGCGGGCGAGAGGCTCCGACAGGTCTCTCCGGTTCCTACTGCCGCCCTGGAATTGGACGAGTCTCTCCAGCCGGAGACCCGCCCGACCTCAGAGGACTCGGGAGTCCAGGACTTCGACGACATGCTGCGCGATCTGAAGCAGGAAACCGCGGAACGGGACTCGCAGCCCCCCTCCGGCGATCACGAGTCGCACTACGAGCTAGCGTTGGCCTTTCGCCAGATGGGGATGTGGGAGGAGGCGGCTCGCGAGCTCCAGATCGCCGTTGGGGGGATGGAGGAGCCCCTGCCCGCGTACGAGGCACTCGGCGAGTGCCTCATCGAACTGGAACGGTACGAAGTCGCGCGACGGGTCCTCGAGGAGGCCGAGCGACAGGCCTCGTGGCCCGAGGTCGATAAACTGGGCCTTCTCTACTTCCTCGGTGTGGCGAGTCAGGAGGGCGGCGACCTGCAGTCGGCATACGAGTACCTCGTCCGCGTCTGTGCTGTGGACATCACCTACCGGGACGCGGCCGACCGGTTGTCCTCTCTCTCCTCCTGAAGGTACATTCCGGGCGTTCTTCGCAGCGGACGGCGCGCCCCGGCTTACAGGCCACAGTGCGCTGCGTCCAGTCGTAGCTCGCGTATCCGGGGAGGCGAATGCTCGAAGCCGCACTGCCTACTCTGCGGTCTCTGCAGGAGCCGGTTGAGGGCCGTCTCGCGGAGATCGGCGAGCGCATGGCCGCAATGGTCGAGGCGGACTTCGGGGCAGTCAACGAGGTCAGCGCCTACCTGCTCACTGCGCGCGGGAAGCTGATTCGTCCCACCCTCCTGTTGCTGGCCAACCAGGTGGGGGGAGATCCATCTCCGGAAGCGACCAGGCTGGCTGCGATCGTCGAGCTCATGCACGTGGCGACCCTGGTGCACGACGATGCCGTCGATCACTCACCCGAACGTCGCGGCATGCCCACCGTGAACTCCCGGTGGAGCCATCAGGTGGCCGTGATCATGGGCGACTACCTGTACTCGAGAGCCCTCGTGGAGGTTACGAGCCTCGGCAACATCGAGGCGGTCGCCCTGCTTGCAAGAGCCTCCAATCGCATGTCCATTGGCGAGATGCGACAGCTGGCCGCCCACGAAGCGCTGGGCACCACGGAACAAGACTACTACCTCCTCTGCGAGTGCAAGACCGCGTCGCTCATGTCTGCCGCCTGCGAGCTTGGAGCCCTGTACGGTCGCCCGGAGTACAGAATCGCCCTCAGGGGCTTCGGAAGAGAGCTCGGCATGACCTTTCAGATCACGGATGACCTGCTGGACTACACGGAGCCTTCGAGCGTGACCGGCAAGCCGAGCGGGCTGGACCTACGGGAGCACAAGGTCACGCTGCCCCTCCTGGCGGCGCTTACGAGGCTGGATGACGGTGATCGGGTGCCGGTCGAGGCTCTCTTTCGAGATCCGCACCCCTCAGATGACATGGTAGAGGCGGTCGTCGGCCTGGTCGCCGGGGCCGGCGGTCTAGACTACGCCGCGGGAAAGGCGAGGGAGTACGCGGAGGCGGCGAAGTCGCACCTGACAGGCCTGCCGGACGAGGCGCCAGTGCGCATGCTGGAGCAGGCTGTGGACTTCGTCGTGGAGCGTAGGAAGTGAGCATGGACTTCGGAGGCCGGCGCCGGCCCACCGCGAAGCGTATCGCGCTCATCGTGGCGGGCGGAATGCTGCTGGGAGCTCTGCTGACGGAGCTGACGGCTCTTATACTGCCGGCGAGCGCGGCCCGGGAGTTCTTCGTGACGACGGTCGCGGCCTCGCTCGGACCGCTGACGGTGGATCTGCTGGTCATCGCGATCACCCTGGGGCCGCTGATTCTGCGCCTGAACATTCTGAGCGTCGTAGGGATATTACTTCTTGCCTGGTTCGCCAGGTCTCTGCTGTGATCGGTCCCCTTTCCTGGAAGGTGCAGCAATGTTCGGCAACATCGGGATGACGGAACTCCTCGTCGTTTTCGGCATCGTGCTTCTGCTCTTCGGTGCCAAACGACTTCCGGAGATCGGGGGCTCGCTAGGCAAGGGGATCCGGGAGTTCAAGGGCTCCCTGAAGGAAGTAGAGAAGGAGGTGAAGGAGATCGGCGGCGAGAACGAGTCGACGCCGCAGCAGGAGCCGACTCGGGAGGAGCAACCCCAGGCCTAGCCGCGAACCTCACGAGGGTCCCGTTGCGGACGCACGACGGGACCCTGCGATTCGGCTTCCCTCAGGCGTCCGCTACCTGACGGTTCAGACGATCACGCCGGTCGACGACGTCGGCCCTCTCCCGTAGTCCGGCCAACCACTGCGCCGGATTCGTCTGTCCGGCTTGCAGCATGAGCTGCGCGCGCAGCTGCTCCTTCATCGTCTCGAAGAGGAGGATGTTGGCCTCGATTCGCTTGTCGACGCGCAGAATGACAACGGCGTCGCCGGCGTCAAACGGTCCTTCCACATTACCGACGGGCATTCCGAACGCCGCACCGACGGCCTCGGTGTCCCGGCCGAGCCCCGCGACGAATTCGCGCCGGGTGAAGGGTCCCGCGGTGTCCACGGGCCAGCCCAGCGCCTGGCCCGCCTCTTCCATCGAGGCCGCTGACAGGATCCCATCCATCGCTTGGGCCGCGTGCTGCATCGCCAGTACCGAACGCCGTTCGGCGGCCAGGATCTGCCGGATCTGATCACGCACATCGTCGAATGAAAACGTGCCGCTCGGGACCCGCTCCACGACCTCCAGGATGTGATAGCCGGTCGCGTTCCGGAAGAATTCGCTCACCTCGTCGAGCGGCGTGATCGGATCTAGGGCCCAGTCCACGGCGACGCCCAGAGCGCCCGCTCCCGGCACGAAGTCGAATCCCTCCGTTACCGTCACGCCCTTGCTGATCGGGGTACCCGTCGAGTCTGCCCCGACCTGAAGGCCTTCGATCAGCGCAAATCCCTCCAGGGAATCCATCTGATCGAACAGCACATCCTCGCTGTCCAGCGTCAGACGGATCGGCAGCAGTATGTGCTGAATGGTCACGGAATCGGACGTCCGATCCGAAGCCCGGAGAAGATGGTAACCCCGGGGCGAGAGCACGGGCTCGGAAGTCTCTCCCTCGTCCAGCGCGAAAGCGGCTTCCTCCAGCGTCGCCAACAGATCGCCCCGGCCGAATCGGCCTAGCGCTCCAGCATTCGGAGCCGAGCTGTCGTCCGCAGAGAAGCTGGCCGCCGCATCCTCGAACGTCAGACGTCCCTCCGCGATCTCCGCTCGCACCGAGTCGGCGGTTGCCCGGGCGGCCAAACTGTCGAGCGACGACGGCGTCGTCGAGAAGCTTACAATGTTAATGGTCGCGGTAGCCGGGCGCAGGAAGTCGTCCCGATGATCCGCGTAGTAGCTTCGCAGCTCGTCTTCGAGGATCTCCAGCTCGTCGGGCGTCACGGTGGCCGGGTCCACCGAGATGTACGTAACGGTGGCCGTTTCGTTTCTGTCCCGGAATTCCCGCCAAACTTGCGCGTCGGAGACGGCACCTCCCTGACTCAGCAGCTGGTTGAGTCGAATGCGCGGGAGCATCACCCTGTAGTAGTTCTCGATCTGCAACAGCAGCTGCTCGTCTACAGCCGGGTCCGAGAAGAACTCGAGGTACTTGTTGTAGTCGAACTGTCCGTCGGACTGGAACGCCGGGTGCTGCATCAGGTCGGGCGGCGGGCTGACCCGGAACGCCTGCCTCACCTCGGCATCCGTCACCTGAATCCCGAGTCGGTCGATCTCCTGCTCGATCAAGATGTTGTTGATCATGTCGTCCCAGGCCTGACGCTCGACCTGCCGGGACTCCTCATCCGTCAGGGGAGCGTCTCCAAGGCCCCGGGCCCTTTGGAGTGCCACCTCGAGTTCCTGGCTCCAGCGCGTGTATCGGATCTCATGGCCGTTGACCACTGCGATGACGGGGTTCAGGCCAGTCGCCGCGGCGCTGTCCCGGCTCTGCACCCAGTCGAAGACGAGCCAGCCGGCGAACGCCACGGCCAGGAAAAGCATGATCCACTTCGTGTTGGCTCGAATCGAGCGCATCATCATGTGCGTCTACCACCCTTCCACGTACTTCGCGCACGCTCATCGCCCCCCCAACAGAGGGGCCGAGAAGATGTCTCAGCTGCCGAAAACGGGCGGCGAAACCTATTCGATTCGCCCCTACCCGGCAACGTATTCGGGCTACTTCAGCCGTTTGACACCTCTCGCGCGCCTCGGGTACTTTGCCCCTTCGCAGCGAGCCTGGAAGATCGCCGTCCAAGGACGATACATGGTGCGTGAAATGAGCTCCGATCCTGCCTCCAGCGAAGAGATCCGACGCTTCGAGGAGCAGTTCCGGCAGAACCCGGACAGCCTCGTCTTCGCGCGTCTGGCTGACGCATACCGGAAGGCGGGTGATCCGCAGCGGGCCCTGAGCCTCCTCGACGAGGAGATTTCGCGGCACGATGACTACGCCAGTGCTCACATCGTGCGAGCACGCGCGCTGGAGGACCTGAAGCGGCCGGACGAGGCGGTCGTTGCCTACCGGCGTGTCCTAGACTTGGACGGACAGAACCTGGTGGCTCTTCGGGGGCTCGGCGTTCTCGCGTCTGAGCGGGGCGATCTGGTGGAGGCCCGCCACTGGTACGAGCTCCTGACGCAAGTCGATCCGCTGAACCTCGAAGGAGCCGAGATGCTCCGGGAGGTCGAGGAGAAGCTTCTCAGCCATCCATCGGGCGAGCCGGCGGCGGCCGAAGAGGAGCTGCCCGCGCCGGAGGAGCCTCTGGTAGTACGGGACGACGAGATCGCGGAAGAACCCGCTGCGGAGCCGCTGGAGCCCGAGGAAATCCATAGATGGGCCAGGGAGCGTGGAAAAGAGCCTGACGAGCCGGTAGCCGCGACAGAGCTATCGGCCGAGGAACCGACGCTGGACACCATGGCGGCGGAGATCGAGGCCATCTCAGAGGTAATGGACGAACTATCCGCCGTTCCGGACGAACTCCAAGATGCCGCGGCAGGCGACGAGGACGACGAGGACTCCGTTCGCGACCAGGAGCTCGGAATGGAGCCCGAGCCCGGCGGGGCCGCCGCGTCGGAGAGGGGCGCCGGAGATAGCGAGTACTGGTGGTACGAGGCGCGAGCTCCAGGCGACAGCGAAGAGGAGCTGGCCGAGGCGGACCTCCTGACCCGCACTATGGCCGATCTCTACGCTCAGCAGGGGCTATACGACGAGGCGCTGGAGATCTACGAGGAGCTGGTGGCGGATCATCCCCACGACGCAGACCTGGCGGCCGAGCTGGAGGCATTGCGGGAGCGAGCGGCTGCCTCACGGAAGGGCTCGCGGTCGGCCGCCCCCGAAACGAGGAGCCGCGAGCGCGCCGATGCGGCCGGCTCGGAGGACCACGACGACTGGATGACCGAAGCGGACGCGGCCCCACCGGCTCTCCAGTCTGACACCGTCGAGCCGGCGGCAGAAGCCCCACCGGCCCTTGACCAAGTAGCCGTTCCGGAGATCGCTTTCCGAGAGCCCGAGCTGGGCCCTTTAGACTTGCCGGAGGAGTCGGTGGCCGGCGAGCTGAGACGTCTGCTGCGGGCCGGCGAGGAACTGGCAGCGGCGTCTCCGCAGCTCGAGCCGGCAAGCGCGTCGGATGCGGAGCCTGAGTCGGGCAGCACGGGAGGGGCTTTCGCCGACAGGATACCGGATCCGAGTGCGGAGCGTTCGGGAGCGAGTGCCGTGATCGAGGAGTGGCTGCGGCGACTCCGCGAGTCGCCCTGAGGCCGGGAGGAAGCCGTTGAGGATCGGAGTCCTTCACGGCCCGAGCCTGAACCTGCTCGGCGAGCGAGAGCCCGAGCGATACGGGCGGGTGACGCTGGCCGAGATCGACGTCGCGATCGCCGAGGCGGCGCAACGCCTGGGCGTCGAGGCGGTGACCTTGCAGTCCAATCACGAGGGCGAGCTCATCGATTGGATCCAAGCGAACAGCTCGACCGTCGAGGGTTGGATCGTCAACCTGGCCGGGTACACGCACACGAGCGTCGCCCTGCGGGACGCCCTCGCCGGCAGCGGCCTCCCCTTCGTGGAGGTCCACCTCACCAACATCTACGCCCGCGAGGCGTTCAGATGCCGCTCCCTTCTGGCCGACGCGGCGCTGGGCGTGATCACCGGATTCGGTCCCCGCAGCTACATGATGGGACTCGAGGCCCTCGTGGAGCACATCGGCACTAGACGGTGACCGACAGCGTCTGGACGGCGCAGGAGCTCCGTCTGCGCAGGGTCCGGGATAGGCTTCACGATGCCCGCCTCGACGGGCTCCTCGTCAGCCACCTTCCCAACGTTCACTACCTCTCAGGCTTCTCCGGCTCCAGCGGGCTGATGCTGGTCGAGCCCGGGGTGGCCAGCCTGTTCACCGACTTCCGTTATCGAACCCAGGCGAGGGATGAGATCGCCGACGGCATTTCGGTCTCCATAGCCGAGGATGACCTGTTCACAGCGTTGGCGGCGCGACTGGCGGAGGGGGAAGGGGGTCGGAGGCTGGGCTTCGAAGACGCGAGCATCAGCGTGAGGGATCGGCGTGCCCTGGGCGAGAACTGCGGCAACGTCGTGTGGGAGCCCGCTGGAGGTCTGCTCGGCGAGCTGCGCGCTCGGAAGGATTCCGACGAGATCTCACGAGTAGAGAGGGCGGTTGCCATAGCGGAAGCGGGTCTCGAGGCGGCCCTGAAGGTCGTGGAGGAGGGAGTGAGCGAGAGAGATCTGGTGGCCGAGCTTGAGTACCGCCTGCGGCTGGCCGGGTCGGAGGCCTCTCCGTTCGCCTCCATCGTTGCGAGCGGGCCGAGAACGGCACTCCCCCATGTGCGGCCCGGTGAACGGAAGCTCATCGAAGGTGACCTCGTGCTGTTCGATCTTGGCGCCGTGACAGGCGGTTACTGCTCCGACATCACGCGAACGTTCACCCTGGGCCCGGCGGCTCCGTGGCAGCGCGAACTACACGCTGCGGTTCGCGAAGCGTCCGAGCGGGCCGTGGCGGCAGTGGCCCCAGGAGTGAAGGCGAGCCATGTGGATGCAGCCGCTCGTCGGTTCCTGGAGGGAGTGGGACTGGGCGAACAATTCGGGCACGGGACCGGCCACGGAGTAGGGCTGGAGGTGCACGAATCTCCTCGCATCAACCGCCGCTCACGGGAGTTGCTGGAGGCCGGCAACGTGGTCACGATCGAGCCGGGCGTGTATCTTCCGGAGCGTGGCGGGGTTCGCATCGAAGAGGTGGTCGTCGTGGAGGAGGGCGGGGCCCGGGTCCTATCGAGCTTCACCCGGGACCTGGCGGCGCTCTGACCGGATGGCCTCGCGCGCCGGGTTCCGTCACTGCTTCGTCGGGTCTTCATCGAGGTGACATGGCGGATACATCCGACTTCCGGAACGGGATGGTGATCGAGCTGGACGGCACCCTGTACGCGATCACCTACTTCCAGCACGTAAAGCCCGGTAAGGGTGGCGCGTTCGTGCGCACCAAGCTCAAGTCGGTGCTCACTGGAGGGGTCGTCGACAAGACATTCCGTGCCGGCGAGAGGGTCAGGGAAGTCCGCCTTGTCCGAAGGCCGATTCAGTACTCGTACACAGACGGACACCTCTACTACTTCATGGACATGGACACGTACGAGATGATCCCGTTGCCCGGAGAGGCGCTCGGCAGCGATCAACTCGCGTACTTGCAGGAGAACATGGAGTGCGAGGGGCTGACCAGGGAGGGCCAGGTTCTGGTGGTGGAGCTTCCCCAGTTCGTTGAGCTTGAGGTCGCCGAGACCGAGCCTGGCGTTCGTGGAGACACGGCGCAGGGCGGAACGAAGCCAGCCCGGCTGGCCACCGGAGCCGTCGTCCAGGTCCCACTCTTCGTCGAGACGGGCGACGTGATCAAGGTGGACAGGACGATCGACAAGTACCTGGAGCGGGTGAACAAATGATCGATCTCGAGTGGATCCGACGTCTCATCGACATGGTGAACGAGTCGGAGATCGACTCGCTGGAGATCTCGCGCTTCGGGACCCGCATCCGGGTAGCCAAGTCTCCGGTCGTCCACCTGATGCATGGACAGGCGTCTTCTCCTCATCCGACCGCGGCGCCCGCTTCGGCGCCTGCTTCAGGCCAACCGGCGGCGCCCACGGCTTCCGCCGAGGCCGAGGCTCTGGCGGAAGCGACTGCCGTGGCCGAAGGGCTCGCGGAGGTGGCGTCGCCCATGGTGGGCACCTTCTATCGGTCGCCCGCGCCGGATGCGCCACCGTATGTCGAGACCGGTGATCGTGTCGCGAGGGGCCAGACCTTGTGCATCCTCGAGGCGATGAAGCTCATGAACGAGCTGGAAGCGGAAGTCTCGGGGACGATCCGAGAGATTTGCGTCGAGAACGCGGAACCGGTGGAATACGGCCAGGTACTGTTCCGCATCCAGGCCGACTGAACCTGGCGGCGACCGTGTTTGATAAGATCCTCATCGCGAACCGCGGCGAGATAGCGCTGCGGGTGATTCGCGCCTGTCGCGAGCTGGGCATCGGCACCGTAGCCGTTTACTCACAGGCGGACCGCGACTCTCTCCACGTCCGATTCTCGGACGAGGATATCTGCATCGGCGCTCCCCCAGGCCGGGAAAGCTACCTGAACGTCCCGCGGATCATAGCCGCGGCCGAGATCACGGGGGCCGACGCCATCCATCCCGGCTACGGCTTCCTGGCCGAGAACGCGGAGTTCGCCGAGATCTGCGAACACTCGGGGATCGTCTTCATCGGACCGACGGCCGATCAGATCCGGCGAATGGGCGACAAGGCCGAGGCGAGGCGAACCATGATCGCCGCTGGAATCCCGGTCGTGCCCGGATCCGAAGACGCGCTGGCGTCCGAGGCCGAGGCCTTCGCGGAAGCTGGGAGGATCGGCTATCCGGTGATGATCAAGGCCGCGGCCGGTGGTGGCGGTAAGGGGATGAGGGTGGCCGATTCGGCGGAGGATCTGGAGCGCACCTTCACCATGGCTCGAAACGAAGCCGCTGCGGCGTTCAAGGACTCACGGGTGTACCTGGAGAAGTTCGTGCAGCGTCCGCGCCACGTGGAGATCCAGGTTCTCGGAGATCAGCACGGCAACCTGGTTCACCTGGGCGAGCGCGACTGCTCCATTCAGCGTCGGCATCAGAAGTTGATCGAGGAATCTCCGAGTCCGGCCATCACCCCCGACATGCGGCAGGCCATGGGTGAGGCGGCTATGTTGGCGGGCGCCGCGATCGGCTACTCGAATGCCGGAACGGTGGAGTTCCTTCTGGACGACGGGGAGTTCTACTTCATGGAAATGAACACCCGGATCCAGGTCGAGCATCCGGTCACCGAGGTCGTGACGCACGTGGACCTGGTGAAGGAGCAGATTCGCTCGGCGGCGGGCGAGAAGCTGCGGCTGGAAGGGCCGCCCGTTCTTCGGGGACACGCCATCGAGTGCCGCATCAACGCCGAGGATCCGGAGCACGACTTCCGCCCCTCGCCCGGATCCATCACGGCGTTCCATGCCCCCGGCGGTCCGGGGATCCGCATCGACACCCATGTCTACGCCGGCTACACCGTGCCCCCTCACTACGACTCCCTGCTCGGAAAACTGATCGCTCACGGCAACTCGAGGGAGGAGGCTCTGGGTCGCGCCTACCAGGCTCTCGAGGAGTTCATCATCGAGGGCGTGCACACCACGATTCCCTTCCTCCGGTCGGTCCTGCGCCACCCCGACTTCGAGGCCGGGCAGTTCGATACCCACTTCCTGGAGCGGATGAAGGAGCCACAGGTTTGAAGGAACGTAAACGTGTCGAGGCACTCGGCGTAGGACTGATCGCGCTGGGGATCCTCGTTTCCCTGGCGGTGATCCCGTCACTGCTTTCAGGCGCCGAAGGAGAAGGCAATCTCATTGGTCCGGCCGGCGCGCTGCTTCAGTCCGGGCTGTGGACCCTGTTCGGTATGGCCGCCGTGCTCGTGAGCCTTCCGGCATTCGTGTGGGCGGCCTGGTGCTTCGGACTCATCGAGAGAAGCACCGCGATGAGATGGTCCCTCCTGCTGGGTGGCGCACTCATCTTAGTCCCGACCGCCTGGTGGCTCGGCTCCGAGTCGCTGGGCAGGAGCGGTGTGGGGGCCGGGTGGCTCGGCAGAACCGCCGCGGACCTTCTGGCAGCTGCCTTCGGAACGGTGGGCGCGCAGCTCATAGTGGCCGCGCTCGTTCTCAGCCTGGCCGTCCTCACCCTGGGTTGGTCGCCGGTCCGAGCAGCCGGGAAGGGGCTGGTCTGGGTGGGGCGCCTCCTGCTGCGCCTGGGACGCTTGCTGGCCGAGGCGGCAACTTGGGCCCGAAGCCGGCTGGCGGAGCGACGAGGGAATGAGAGACCTGTGGCGGGCACCTCCCCGTGGGACGCGGCCGAGACTTTGCCCGAGCCGGAGCCTGTTGAAGAGGCTGTGGAGGCCGAACCCGCGCCAGCGGAGGCGGCTCCCGAGATTGAAGAATCGGGGGAGGCGAGGTTTCCCGTCATTCCGGACACCGGAGATGCGTCCGGGGACATGATTCCGTCCCTGGACCTGCTCACGCTCCCAGCGGAGACGGGCTCCGGGCTCCCCAGAGGGGACCTGGAGCGTCTGGGGCAGATCGTGGTGGACAAGCTCCGCACGTTCCGGGTCGAGGGTCGAATCGACGGGTGGACCACCGGTCCGGTGGTGACTCAGTTCGAGGTTGTTCCCGCCGAGGGGGTAAAGGTAGGGCAGATCGCAGCCCTGGCAGACGACCTGGCGCTGGCGCTCAAGGCACCATCTGTTCGGATCGTGGCGCCCATACCTGGGAAGGGGGCAGTCGGCGTGGAGGTACCGAACCCGGAGCCGGAGATCGTACACCTCAGAGAGATTCTCGAGACGCCGCCGTACAGCCGGTCGCGTGCCGTCCTCCCGCTCGCGCTGGGGAGAGACCTGGATGGGAAGCCGTACTGCACGGACCTGGCCTCCATGCCGCACCTTCTCATCGCCGGAGCCACCGGAACCGGCAAGTCCGTGTGCATCAATTCCATCGTCACCAGCCTCATCTACCGCTACCCGCCGCGTGACCTCCGCCTCCTTATGATCGACCCCAAGATGGTCGAGCTGGTGGTCTACAACGACCTGCCGCACTTGAGGCACCCCGTGGTGACCACCAACCAGGATGCCGCCGCGGTGCTCCGCTGGGCCGTCTACGAGATGGAACGGCGGTATGGTCTGCTGTCTGCAAATTCCTGCAGGAATCTACCTGAGATAAATCGCCGTATCTTACGTCGTGACAATGTAATAATGCCACAGGATCACGGCGGCGGCGAATACGTCGAGGGAACACTTCCGTTCGTCGTTCTGGTTGTGGACGAGCTGGCCGATCTCATGATGACGGTCCAGTCGGAGGTCGAGACCCCGCTGGCAGTTCTGGCGCAGAAGGCTCGTGCTGTGGGAATCCACCTGGTTGTGGCGACGCAGCGACCCTCGGTGAACGTCGTTACTGGCCTCATCAAGGCGAACTTTCCCAGCCGAATTGCGTTCCGCGTCGCGTCGAAGATCGACAGCCGCACCATCCTCGATCAGAACGGCGCCGAGAGCCTGCTCGGCAACGGCGACATGCTATTCCTGACCCCGGCCGAACCGGCGCCGCTCCGGATTCAGGGCGCCTTCATCACGACCGAGGAGACGGAAGGCCTCATCGACTGGTATCGGGAGCAGGCGGCCGAGGCCGGCCGGGAGCGTGAACGTGAAGAGGCCGACATTCTCGAGGAGGTCAGGGAGCTTGACCTGGAGGACAGCCAGATCGACCTGGGCGGCGAGATCCTGGCCGACTGGGACCCGTACTTCCTGAGGGCCGCCGAGGTGGTGATCAACAACGACTCCGGCTCCACTAGCCTTCTGCAGAGGCGACTCAAGATCGGCTACGGCCGGGCGGCCCGCATCATCGACCAGCTTCATACGGCTGGCGTCCTAGGACCTCCCGACGGCTCGAAGCCTCGCGAAGTCCTGGTCAACCACGAGCAGCTCGACGCCATCATGCGCGGCGAGGATCTCCTGGAACGTCAGGAGGAGTGAGGACCAGTCGCGCCACTCGTCCGGAACGGGACCGGGAACGGTGTGTACGGGAAGACGGGCCTGAGAGGCGCACCTTCGGCTACAAGCACGGAGAGACATTGACCCGGACGAGACCACTTCGACCGCGTCCCGAAAGGGCACGCAGGATGGCGCGATGCCTGGCGCTGGCCGTCCTGGTGATGGCGACTCCGGACGGCCTGGAGGCCCAGGACGGGGCGGTCCTCGGTACCCCCGACGTGGGAATCCTCATCGAGCGTGCCCGTTCGGTCTACTCGGCTCTTCCCTCGCTGAGGGCCAGCTTCGAACAGACCATCGACGTCACGCTTCTCGGCCGCAAGCGTACCGGCACGGGCATGTGGTACCAGAAGGGTCGCGGACGTTTCAAGATGGACTTCGCTGACCCCGAGGGGGACGTGATCGTGGCCGACGGCAGCCACCTGTGGCTGTACTATCCGAGCACGCATCCCGGCCAGATCATTCGATCGGCCATCGAGGCCAACGTGACCGGATCCGGCATGGTCGACCTTCAGGGCAGGATCTTTGAGGAGGCGGCCGAGGGCTATGACGCGGTGCTGGAGGGCCTGGAGGAAGTGCGTGGGTATCCGACCTGGCTGATAACGATGACGCCGACGGGAGACTCGCCGTATCGCCGCGTGCGCGTGTGGATCGACCACACGACGCATCTGGTCAGGAAGTTCGAGATCCTGGAGCAGAACGAGACCCTGCGAACTGTTATTCTGTGGGATCTCGAGCCGCGTCATCTGATCCCCGATTCCGTCTTCACGTTCGTCCCGCCACCCGGGGCAGATGTCTTCGAAGGCTGAGCTGGCTCCAGCGCGCGGATGAAGCTCGGCCTCGTCAGCCTCGGCTGCGACAAGAATACGGTCGACTCCGAAAGACTCCTCGCCGCCCTGCTGTCCCGCGGAGCTACCCACACGGAGGACCTGTCATCGGCCGACGTGATCGTCGTCAACACGTGCGGATTCATCGACGCGGCCAAGGAAGAGTCCATCGAAACGCTCCTTGAGGTGGCGCGTCTGAAGGAGGAGGGACGCTGCCGGGTGGTCGTGGCCATGGGTTGCCTCGTCGAGCGTTACCGCAGTGAGCTCGAGCCGACGCTGCCGGAGGTAGACGTATTCGTGGGACTGCGAGACGTCGAAAGCCTGTTCCCGGAACTGGAAGCGCGGGGCCTCATCGGAGATCCCGTGACCGGTCACCCGGGAGTGAGGGTCCCTCTGACGGACCGGAGGCACGTCCGGTACCTCAAAGTCAGCGAGGGCTGCGATCATGGTTGTGCCTTCTGTGCGATCCCGATCTGGAGGGGAAAGCATCGGTCGTTTCCCCTGGACAGACTGGTGGCGGAGGCCCAGCGGCTGGAGGCTCAGGGAGCGGTCGAGCTCAACCTCGTGGCGCAGGACCTAGCCCACTACGGACGCGAGTACAGGAACGGGACTGACCTGACGCTCCTCCTGAGGCGGCTTCTTGAGGAGACTGACATTCCGTGGTTCCGGTTGCTGTATATCTACTCGGCCGGGATCCGGGAGCCACTGGCGGAGCTCATGGCGACTCAGCCACGCATCGTGCCGTACCTGGACATGCCGATCCAGCATGCCAGTGACGACGTGCTGCAGCGCATGCGGCGGCCCGAGAGACGAGAGACTCTACGGGAGAAGATCGACTGGCTGCGCGAGTCGATCACCGACCTGACACTGCGGACCACCGTGCTGGTAGGCTTCCCCGGCGAGACGGAGGCGGAGTTCCGGTTGCTGATCGACTTCATGGAGGAGGTAGCCTTCGATCGGCTGGGTGCATTCGCTTTCTCACCGCAGGACGGGACCCGGGCCGCGGCGATGGAGGACACCTTCCTGGCGGATGGGGTGGCGCAGGAGCGCCTGGAGGAGCTCCTAGAGGTTCAACGAGTCATCAGCGCCGATAGCCTGGCCAAGGAGGTTGGGCTTCGCAGAGAGGTGCTGGTGGATCGGGGCGGCCTTCGGCCGGCAGGTCGAACTCGCGGCCAGGCCGATGACGTTGACGGAATCACGACGTTGGCCTCTTCCGCTAAGCTGCTCCCCGGGGCGTTGGTGGAGGCCGAAATCTCGGCGGCGCACGACTATGACCTCGAGGCGCGAGTGCTCCGTGTGGTACGTGCCCCCGCCGGCGACGGTGTGGCCGTCGGACCCGAGGCATCGGTTCGTCGATCTCTTCCCCTCGCGCCTCTCGGGCTCGACACGGGATGGGGTCGTTGAGCCCGGCCGGCGGTCGGGCAGGCCACGCGGGCCGCCGGAGCCGGTTCCTGATCGTGCTCAGTCTCGTGTGCGGGGCCGCCGGCGGAGCACTGGCCGCCGGCCTCGGAGATCTGCCTCCCGGCGCCCCCCGATCTGTGGGCTATCTGTCCGGGTCGTCGATGGCGTTCGTGACAACGGATGTGCGGATCGGCCTCCAGGTAGGGGTAGAAGAGGTCAGTGTGTACTCGCCGGCCGGACTACGGGTACGGCACATGAAGACCGGCGCGGTACTCGGTCGGACCCAGGGACCGGAGGCACTCAGAATCGGAGCCGACGAACACCTACGCGCGGCGGGCCGCCCGGAGCTGCTGGGAGATGGGGTGGCAGCGGCCCGGTTCGACCCCGACGGTGTGGGAGCGCCCGTGTTCATCGACGGTCGACCCTATCGCGGCTCCGCGGAGGTCAGGGTCGCGGAAGAGGCCGGGGTAACCGTCATCAACGTGCTCTCGCTGGAGGAGTACCTCCCGGGTGTGGTTCCGCTGGAGATAGGTCCCCGCGACCCGGAGGAGCTTGCGGCCGTCGAAGCCCAGGCTGTCGCGGCCAGAACCTACGCGGTCGCCCATCTGGGCCGTCATTCACAGCTTGGGTTCGACCTCTACGGTAGCGTCGATGACCAGGCCTACGGTGGCATGATGGCGGAGCGGGAGGAGGCTACGCTGGCCGTAGACCGAACCTCCGGGGTCATCCTGGTCTTCCAGGGGAAGCCGGTGCGGGCCTTCTACCACTCCACCTGTGGCGGCCGGACCGCGGCGGTGGAGGAGGTCATGGATCGCGAGCCGGCCCCGTACCTTCGATCTGTCTCGGATCGCTCGCCGGACGGGACTGACTACTGCGCCGCATCGCCAAGGTACCGGTGGGCACGGACTCTCACGCCCGAAGAACTGAACGGGAGCGTACGTGACGAGCTGAGCCGGCGATTCGGGGTTCCGGCATCCAGCGTCGGCGAGCTGAGGGCCATCGCGGTGGTCAGCCGCACACCGAGCGGCCGGGTCCGTGAGCTCGCCTTCCACGGTCCGGGAGCGCGGCTGGCGCTTTCCCGGCTCGACATCCGCCTGGCGCTCCGGGGCCCGGACGGTCGCATCCTCAACTCCACGGACTTCGCGGTGAGCGACCAGGGAGATGGTCTGGTCGAGCTGCGCGGCCGAGGCTATGGTCACGGTGCCGGCATGTGCCAGTGGGGAGCCATCGGCAGGGCCCGTGCGGGCCAGTCGTACGAGCAGATTCTCCGGGCGTACTACAGCGGCGTCGAGCTGGTCCGCGCCTACTGACAGGTCGCTGAAGACGTGAGACAGGGTGTGGACAGGGATGCGGTAGCCCTGAATGAGGGAGGAGACGGATGACGTCGAACGAGCCGGAGTTCAGTCGAGGATGGTGTGGAGAAGGCCTCCGGGTGATACGGGCAGGGCTCCTGTTCATGGCCTTCGTCGTGGTCAGCGGCGCGCCGGCCGTGGACGCTCAGGACCTGGCGCAGTACGACTACGCGAATCTGGGTTTCCGGGCGCTCGGCGTCGACGTGCTCTACGCGAACGCCTCCCAGAGCAAAGGAGCGGTCGGAATCGGTGCCCGGGTCGACTTGGGCTTCCTGGGACCTTACATCCGCGTCGTGCCACGCTTCGCCTACTGGAGCGCCGACGTGGACGACACGCAGGTGGCCAAGCTGGAGCGCCAGATCGAGGACGTGTCCGGTCTCGACTCAGGGTCCGTCAACCTGGGCAGTATAAGCCGTGACTACTGGGTGCTCGCGACGGACCTCCAGTGGACCCTTCCTGAGGCCGAGGTGAGACCCTATCTCGGCCTGGGCGTCGACATCTACATACTCAACGACTCGGGCGACGCCATCAAGAACACGTTTCTCGACGATGCCGTGATCACCGCGGGAATCTCGGGAGTTGCCGGCCTGGAGTTCGACATCGGTCGCGCTTTCAGGGTATACGGTGACGTCAGGGGAACTCTGGTGACAGACGCCAGCAACCTGGCCTTCTACGGCGGTATCGCCTATCGGTTCGGTCCGTAGCCGCGGAGGCCGCCGAGGAACGTCTCTTCCAGCCCGTCGCGGCCCATCTGCAAAACCAACGAAAGAAAGGCGGACGAATGGCGAGAGGAATCCGCGTCGCCGTTCTCGGAGCAGGGGGAGCCGCCCAGGTCGTCCACCTGCCAATCCTGAAGCGCCTTCCAGAGGTGGAAATCGCCGGAATCGCCGATCCGGAGCTGGACAAGGCCAAAACCATCGCGGAGCGCTTTGGTGTGGATCGGGTGGCCGCTTCGATCGAGGAGCTGGCGGCCGAGGGGCCCGTCGAGGCCGCGCTGGTCTGCTCTCCCAACTACGCTCACGAGGCGTCCGTAATGGATGCTTTGGAGCGCGGTTGCCACGTACTGTGTGAGCGGCCCCTGGCGACGTCCGTGGACGCGACCCTGCGAATGATCGACGCAGCCAGGAAGGCCGAGCGTCACCTTATGGTGGCCATGAACCTCCGCTTCCGGTACGACGTGCGGGCGATTAAGCATTTCGTGGCTAACGGAGAGCTTGGTGACGTCTTCTACATCCGCAGCACGTGGATGAACCGCCGGGCACGGCGGCCGCGCCGGGGGTGGCGTCTGGACCCGGAACAGGCTGGCGGTGGGGTCCTCATGGACCTGGGATCGCAGGCCATCGACCTGGCCCTGTGGACCCTGG
>JBDGYE010000140.1:0-3789 GCA_039584255.1 Gemmatimonadota bacterium | reverse complement strand
CGAGGTCGTTGGTTCCGCCGAGATGAAGCTCGAGCCATGACAGCCTCTCCAGGGGGCGAAGGAATGCCAGATCGGGGAGGGTGATGGAGCGTAAAGTAAGGCGCTCCAGCCCGCCGAGCTCCCCGACGATCTCGATGCCCTCGCGGTGACCGTTGAGATACAGTTGACGGAGCCCCTCCAGCCGCCGGATGGAATCCAGGGGTACCGTTCGCAGGGTGTCTGCAATGCTGAGCGTTTCCAGAGACGGGGCTACGTGCTCCAGCCCGTTCAGGGACTTTAGCCGCAGGCTGGCGACCTCGAGGTGGCGCACGCCCTGAAAGGCGTTCAGAGCGGACAGATCTTCGTCCTGGTTCTGGATGAACAGACGAAGATCGTCACGGCCTTCGCAGATTGCGCCGATCCGCTAATAGTCCTCTCGTGCGAGACTCTTCCGGATCCATATCTGCCGGACACCCGGCTCCAATGGTCGGAGATCTGCTTCACTCGGCGGTCCCATGAAGGCTCGTGTCGCTTCGGCGAAATCCAATACGTCTCTCGCGTGGAGGCACAACAGGCCGCGTAATGTTTGCTGGATGACCGATATCGCCTCGATCTCGATCCGGCAACACGACCGCAGCGGTCGCCTGTCAGATGGCGTCCGAGCTTCGCCACACCAGGCATGCCATGCTACAAAGGCGGCTGCTTCAGCTGTTCTGGACGACGTGGTCTAACGAACAGGGCGTTCCGGTCGGTGCCGCCCTGCGCTAGGCGTCGAAACGCCCCTGGAAGTCGTTCTCCGCCTGACGGATCAGCCGGTCCACCGGCGAAGCCGGGCAGGGCAGCAGGTACCGGTCCGAGAACGCGTTGAGGGCTCGGCGGACACGTCCGAACGTCTCGGCCGCGTCCCGATACAGGGCGTCCAGCGATTCGTAGCGGGCGTGAGGATCTTCCGCGGCCATCAGGTAGCCGGTCTGTCCCATCTCCTCGTAGTAGTCGAGCCCCGGGGCCCCCTTGCGGTGGACCCGGTGGACCACGTAGTCGGGAAACAGGCCCGATAGCCACAGGGCGAAGTTCCCGAGGTGGGCTCGGAGGAGGAAGGCTCGCCGTCCGGTGGTCTCGCCAAGATCCCCCAGGATGTCGACGAGGTAGAAGTACTCCTTGTCGTCGTGCTCGGCGATCCGGAACGAGCGACGGCCCTGCCCGAACTCCAGCACGAGCGCCGTGACGTAATCGGCGAGCACCCGGCTCTCGATGTGGTGGCCGAGCAGCGCGTGGCGCACCATCACGTACAGGACGAGACCGGGGGGCATCGGGCCGAGCGTCGGGTGGTCCAGGATCGCCTCCAGTGTCTGGCGATCGTCCAGCAGGGTGTCGAGTCCCATCTCGGCGAGCACCGATGCCCAGCTGTCCTCTCGCCGGGAGTCGCCCTTCGACAGGAGGCGGAGCAGCCACTCCTCGTCGCTCGTTCCGAACGAAGCTCGCACGTTTGGGAGGATCATCGCCGCACTCGTCCTCGAGTCTCCCAATAACACCTTTCTCGCTTCGTGCACCGTGATCTGGCAATTCGCTAAGCCGAAGCTCGCCTCGCGCGCCATGGCACCGCCGTACGGTTTTCTTCCTCCACCGACCCGTTCGCGGCGCCGAGGTGCCACATCGTCGTCAAGCCCTCCGCCGGAGTCCCGCCCGGCGTCGAGCCTCGTCACAGAGCAGTGCGTGCAAACGTGGTGCCTGCGCCGGCCGCCTCTGTGACCCTGACACCCTGTATACAGCCCAAGGGCCGACCTGCTCCGTCGCCGAGGGTCCGCTGGGACGAGTCCGGGAAGGAATCCGGGGCCGGTGCCGCCCATATACCATATAGATGAAGAAAGCCCGGCCTTCCGGCCGGGCTCCTCCTTGGTATCTGGTCCGGTCGATCACAGGGGGGGCGACTCGGGCGATTCCCGGAGCGCAATTCCGCAAGCGAAGCGAGGACCAAGCGCGAAGGGAACGTACCAAGCCGGCCCCCGCGCAACGAAACCTATACATCACCCACGGCCCGCCATCATCGGGGTGAGTCGGCAGACCTTCCAGCGCCGCAGCGTCCGGCACGACGACCATGATGTGCGGACCGCCGGGTGGAAGCCATTCATTGTCTGCCGTCGCCTCGGTCGCAAAGGGATCGGTATTGCTTCCGCCCTCGGCACCGCCTTGGAGCATGTACCCAAAGCCGGTCCTCGTGAACGTCGGCTCAGTCTTGCCCATGTAAGCCTCCAGCCAATTCATCCAAGGCGCGTCAAGACACATGGGACCGAATTCGCTTGACGTACAGGTCCACCCGTTCGATCCCTCCCTGAGCACGTTTCCTTCCGCGTCCAGGATTGTCGCCTCGCCGGAGATCGAGGCTGGAGCCGCGCTCATCGCGCTCTTGATCTGCTTCTCCTGCGCTTGGAGGGAAGAAGCAGCGAGGAACAGGCCAACCATGACCAGTGCGACAACACGAGCGTTCATGCGGAACCTCCAGGCGTCGTGGGGCGGGACAATAATCGGACATTTTTATCATAGATAAAGGAACGGCTGCTTGTCAAAAGCGGAGGTCTACCATCCCGCCCGCCGCCGTGCGAGCAAGCGAGCACTGACAGCGGCAAGACCTTGGACAACTTCTTGGACAACTCGGAGACGAACGAGCGCAAACGCCCGTAACTCCCCGTAGAAGCCACCTAGCAGAAAGCCCCATTCCAACTAAGGAACAGGGCTTCCTACAACTCTGTGCAACTTCGGTTTAGGGTCTAGTACATGTCGCCCATGCCACCGCCACCCGGCATCGGCATGGCTGCTTTCTCTTCCGGGTGCTCGACGACGACGCACTCCGTAGTGAGAAGCAGGCCTGCGATCGAGGCCGCGTTCTGCAGCGCCGTGCGCGTGACCTTGGTCGGGTCGATGACGCCGGCCTTGACCAGGTTCTCGTACTTGTCGGTCTGTGCGTTGTACCCGTAGTTGAAGTCGTTCTTCTCGCGTACCCGCTCGACCACGATCGAGCCCTCGGCACCTGCGTTCTGCGCGATGTGGCGCAGTGGCTCCTCGAGGGCCCGCCGCACGATGCGCACGCCGATCTCCTCGTCGGGATCGTCGCCGCGCTTGATCTTGTCCAGCTCCTTCTGGGCCCATAGCAGTGCCACGCCCCCGCCGGGAACGATTCCCTCTTCGACGGCCGCCCGCGTGGCGTGAAGCGCGTCCTCGACCCGAGCCTTCTTCTCCTTCATCTCGGTCTCGGTGGCCGCACCCACGTTGATCACCGCCACGCCGCCGGCCAGCTTGGCGAGCCGCTCCTGCAGCTTCTCGCTGTCGTAGTCGGACGTTGTCTTGTCGATCGCGACGCGGATCTCGTTGATCCGCCCCTTGATCTTGTCCGTGTCACCGGCGCCGTCGACGATCGTCGTGTCGTCCTTGTCGATCACGACGCGCTTCGCGCTGCCGAGGTCGCTCACGACGGCATTCTCCAGCTTGAAGCCGAGCTCCTCGCTGATCACCTGACCGCCCGTGAGAATCGCGACGTCCTGGAGCATCTGCTTCCGCCGGTCACCGAAGCCGGGAGCCTTCACGGCACATACCTTCAGCGTGCCGCGCAGCTTGTTCACCACCAGCGTAGCGAGGGCCTCGCCCTCCACGTCCTCGGCGATGATCAGCATCGGCTTACCCATCTGGGCAACCTTCTCGAGTACCGGCAGCAGGTCCTTCATCGAGGAGATCTTCTTGTCGTGGATGAGGATCAGCGGCTCCTCGAGGACCGCCTCCATCTTGTCCGGATCGGTGACGAAGTACGGCGAGAGGTAC